>JAUIIC010000036.1 GCA_030431935.1 Alphaproteobacteria bacterium
GTGACCACCTGGCGCGACGCGGCAGAGTTCCTGGCGCTGGGGGCGGGCAACGTGCAGGTCTGCACCGCGGCGATGACCTATGGCTTCAAGGTCGTGCAGGAAATGATTTCCGGCCTGTCCCAGTGGATGGACGAAAAGGGCTATGCATCCGTCGCCGAGGTCACCGGGCGCGCCGTGCCCAATGTCACGGACTGGCAGTTCCTGAACCTCAACTACGTCACCAAGGCCCGGATCGACCAGGACGCCTGTATCAAGTGCGGCCGCTGCTATGCCGCCTGCGAGGACACCAGCCACCAGGCCATTTCCATGAGCCCGGACCGCGTGTTCGAGGTGATCGACGAGGAATGCGTGGCCTGCAACCTGTGCGTCAACGTCTGCCCGGTGGACAACTGCATCACCATGGAAGAGCTGCCGGCGGGCGCGGTGGATGCGCGCACCGGCAAGGTGGTGTCGGACGATTACGCCAACTGGACGACGCATCCCAACAACCCGTCGGCCCAGGCGGCGGAATAGGGGCCTACCGCGCGTCGGGGTCTGGCGGCGCCCCGATTGCAGGGGCCGTCAGGACGCGCGTGGCCTCCAGCCGGGCGATCAGGGCGGCAAGATCACGCTCCAACTCGAGGAGGTTGGCCGCGAAGGCCGGTGGCGGCCCGGTATGCCGCTGCGCCTCGTCGCCGTGGCGATCCCGAGTCGGCGGGTCCGGCGCATGCTGCTGCGACGGGCGGGTGCGATCGGCGGGCTCGACCGCAAGGACGGTGCGGCGCGCGGCGTCGGGGGCCGGTCGCGGCGGCAGCGCGGCGGGGCCGGCAAAAGGTGGAATGCCGTTGAAATCGGCCATGGTCCCATTCCCACAGGGGGCCCCCACCGGCGGGATCATCGCCCGCGCGGCTTAATCCGGGGTTAACGCCCGGCGATAGAGCCTGTCGAGAAAGGCCGCGGCGTCGTCGAAATGGGCATCGTCCCGCGCGCCGAGGATGCCGCGCACCTGCACGTCGAAATCGGCATAGTGCTGGGTCGTGGACCAGATCGAGAAGATCAGGTGGTGGGGATCGAGCGGCGCGATGCGCCCGGCCTCGGCCCAGCCCGCGATCAGCGCCGCCTTCTCGTCCACCAGCGCTTTCAGCGGGCCCTCGATGATCTCCATGATGCGCGGTGCGCCCTGCACGATCTCGTTCGCGAAAAGGCGGCTCTCGCGGGGCAGGGTGCGCGCCATCTCCAGCTTGCGCAGCACGTAGCTCACGATCTCGTCCACCGGGTCGCCCGCGCCGTCCAGTTCCCGCAGCGGGTCGAGCCAGCTGTCGAGCAGCCCGGACAGCAACTCGACATGGATCGCCTCCTTGGAGGGGAAGTAGTAAAGCAGGTTCGGCTTCGACAGGCCCGCGACCTCTGCGATCTGGTCCAGCGTCGCGCCGCGAAAGCCGTGCTGGCTGAACACCTCCAGCGCGGCGTCGAGGATCGCGCCCCTGTTCTTCTGCTGGATGCGGGTGCGGGGTTCCGCCATGCGTCCTGACCCTTCCTTGCGCCGGGTGCCTCTTTTGCCGTCATCGGGCGGCCGTTGCGGGCGAGATGCCGTTGCGGGATCCGCGAAGTCCTTGACCTGCCCCTAGGCTCTGGTAGCGTCTTCCTGACCATTTGGTCAAACTCTGAGATCCCGGACCGGTCGGAGACATCCGCATGGCGATAGGCCACCCGCCCCATGACATGGCCGCCGCGCTGCCCTGCGCGCCCCTGGGCGGGCCTGTCCGACCGTCCCGGCCCTGTCTGGGATATCCTGTCAATTCAGCGGCTTGCCGCACGACTCTCATCCGGAAGACCTAAGAAGGAGGCCGCATGCCCGCGCCCGGCGAAAACCTCAAGATCAATGGCGAGCGGCTTTGGGACTCGCTGATGGAAATGGCGAAGATCGGCCCGGGGGTGGCGGGCGGCAACAACCGCCAGACGGTCACGGACGAGGATGGCGAGGGCCGCGCGCTGTTCCAGACCTGGTGCGAGGCCGCCGGAATGTCGATGGGGCTCGACACCATGGGCAACATGTTCGCCCGGCGCGAGGGCACGGACCCGGACGCGCTGCCGGTCTACGTGGGCAGCCATCTCGACACGCAGCCCACGGGCGGCAAGTACGACGGGGTGCTGGGCGTGCTGGGCGGGCTGGAGATCATCCGCACCATGAACGACCTGGGCATCCGGACGAAACACCCGATCGTGGTGACGAACTGGTCCAACGAGGAGGGCACGCGCTTTGCCCCCGCGATGCTGGCCTCGGGCGTCTTCGCGGGCATCCATGACGAGGCCTGGGCCTATGAAAGAACGGACGCCAAGGGCCTGAAATTCGGGGATGAATTGCAGCGCATCGGCTGGCGCGGGGACGAGCCCGTGGGCGCGCGCAAGATGCATGCCTTCTTCGAGCTGCACATCGAACAGGGCCCGATCCTGGAGGCGGAGGGCGTCGATATCGGCGTCGTGACCCACGGCCAGGGCCTGAGCTGGACGCAGGTGACGATCACCGGCAAGGAGAGCCACACCGGCTCTACCCCCATGCCGATGCGGCGCAACGCGGGCCTCGGGATGGCGCGCATCCTGGAGCTGGTGGACGACATCGCCTGGTCGCACAAGCCGCACGCGGTGGGCGCGGCGGGGCATATCGACGTCTACCCGAACTCGCGCAACGTGATCCCCGGCAAGGTCGTGTTCACGGTCGACCTGCGCTCGCCCGACCTCGCCGTGATCCAGGACATGGAAGCCAGATTGCGACGCGAAGCCAAGGAGATATGCGACGACCTCAAACTCGATGTCAGCTTCGAGAAGGTGGGCGGCTTCGACCCCGTCGCCTTCGACGAGGGTTGCGTGACGGCGATCCGCACCGCCGCCGAGCGGCTGGGCTACAGCCATCGCAACATCATCTCGGGCGCCGGGCACGATGCCTGCTGGATCAACCGCGTGGCCCCCACGGCGATGGTCATGTGCCCCTGCGTGGACGGGCTGTCGCACAACGAGGCGGAAGAGATCAGCCCGGAGTGGGCGACGGCCGGCGCCAACGCGCTGATGCACGCGGTACTGGAGACGGCGGAGATCGTGGAATAGCGGTCCGGTGGGCCGCGCCGGGGGCTCTGCCCCCGGACCCCCGGAGTATTTTTGAACAGAAGAAAGACAGGGGCCTGGCCCCGGCAGGGAGACGGACATGAGCACAGTCATCAAGAACGGCACGATCGTCACGGCGGACCTGACCTATGTGGCGGACGTGCGGATCGAGGGCGGGCGGATCGCCGAGATCGGGCAGGGGCTGACCGGCGACGAGGTGCTGGACGCCACCGGTTGCTACGTGATGCCGGGCGGGATCGACCCGCACACGCACCTGGAGATGCCCTTCATGGGCACCTATTCCTCGGACGATTTCGAGAGCGGGACGCGCGCGGCTCTGTCGGGCGGGACCACGATGGTGGTGGATTTCGCGCTGCCCTCGCCCGGTCAGGGGCTTCTGGATGCGATCCAGATGTGGGACAACAAGTCGACGCGGGCCTGTTGCGACTATTCCTTTCACATGGCGATCACCTGGTGGAGCGAGCAGGTCTTCAACGAGATGGAGACCGTGGTGCGCCAGAAGGGGATCAACACCTTCAAGCATTTCATGGCCTACAAGGGCGCGCTGATGGTGAACGACGACGAGATGTTCGCGTCGTTCCGGCGCTGCGGCGAGTTGGGGGCCATCCCGCTGGTCCATGCCGAGAACGGCGATATCGTCGCGGATCTGCAGCAGAAACTGCTGGCCGAGGGCAATGATGGGCCCGAGGGGCATGCCTATTCGCGCCCGCCGCAGGTCGAGGGCGAGGCGGCGAACCGGGCGATCATGATCGCGGACATGGCGGGCGTGCCGCTTTATGTCGTGCATGTCAGCTGCGAGGAGGCGCATGAGGCGATCCGGCGGGCCCGCCAGCAGGGCAAGCGCGTCTGGGGCGAGCCGCTGATCCAGCACCTGACGCTGGACGAGTCGGAATACTTCGACAAGGACTGGGACCATGCCGCGCGCCGCGTGATGTCGCCGCCCTTCCGCAACAAGCAGCACCAGGACAGCCTCTGGGCGGGGCTACAGGCTGGGTCGCTGTCGGTGGTGGCCACGGACCATTGTGCCTTTACCACCGAGCAGAAGCGCTATGGGGTGGGCGATTTCACCAAGATCCCGAACGGCACCGGCGGGCTGGAGGACCGGCTTCCGATGCTCTGGACCCACGGGGTGGCGACCGGGCGGCTGACGATGAACGAGTTCGTCGCCGTGACCTCGACCAACATCGCCAAGATCCTGAACATGTACCCGCGCAAGGGGGCGATCCTGGTGGGCGCGGACGCCGATATCGTGGTCTGGGACCCCGGGAAATCCAAGACGATCACCGTCGACACCCAGCAATCCGCCATTGATTACAACGTGTTCGAGGGCAAGGAGGTGAAGGGCCTGCCACGCTTCACGCTGACGCGCGGCAAGGTGGCGATCCACGACGGCGAGATCCGCACCGAGGAGGGCCACGGCAAGTTCGTGGCGCGCGAGCCCGGCATGCCGGTGACACGGGCCCTGTCCACCTGGAAGGAACTGACCGCGCCGCGCAAGGTGGAGCGCACGGGGATCCCGGCGAGCGGGGTCTGAGCCAGTCATCGCGCCCGCCGGGTTTCTGGCGGGCGTATCGGCCAAATTGGGAATCGTCCGGGACAGAGCGTGGCAGACAGAATTGAACATTCCGTAAAGCCCCCGGTCATCGTGGCCGAGGACCTGAACCTGACGTTCCAGACGTCGGACGGGCCGGTGCATGCGCTGAAGGACGTGACGTTGACGATCGGCAAGGGCGAGTTCGTCAGCTTCATCGGGCCGTCGGGCTGCGGCAAGACCACCTTTCTGCGCGTGATCGCGGCGCTGGAGCAGCCGACGGGGGGCACGATCACGGTCAACGGGGTCAGCCCGGACGCGGCGCGGCGGGCGCGGGCCTATGGCTACGTGTTCCAGGCGGCGGGTCTCTACCCGTGGCGGACGATTGCGGGAAATGTGAAACTTCCCTTGGAAATAATGGGGTTTTCCAAGGCAGAACAGGATGAGCGTGTTCGAAAAGTGCTGGAGTTGGTGGACCTTTCCGGCTTTGGCAAGAAGTATCCCTGGCAGCTGTCGGGGGGCATGCAGCAGCGGGCGTCCATCGCGCGGGCGCTGGCCTTTGACGCCGATATCCTGCTCATGGACGAACCCTTTGGCGCGCTGGACGAGATCGTGCGCGACCACCTGAACGAACAGCTGCTAAAGCTTTGGGCCAGAACGGAAAAAACCATCGGCTTCGTCACCCATTCGATCCCCGAGGCGGTGTATCTGTCGACCAAGATCGTGGTGATGAGCCCGCGTCCGGGGCGGATCACGGACGTGATCGAGAGCCCGCTACCTCGGGAAAGACCGCTCGATATCCGCGATACGCCGGAGTTTCTGCAGATCGCGCACCGGGTGCGCGAGGGGCTGCGGGCGGGGCATGCCTATGACGAATAGGGGCCGAATCCCGATGTCGGCATCACGTCGGCATGACGTCGGCACAACGTCGGCGCGACGTCGGCGCCGGACAGGCACCGCGCGATGACCGCGCCCGCCCCCCGCCGTGCCTTGCCGGACGACGTGCCCGCCATCGCGGGCGTCATCAACGGCTGGATCGACGCCACCGACTGGCTGCCGCGCGTGCATTCCGCGGCCGAGATCGAGGGGTTCATCCGCACGGCGTTCGACCTGCGCGAGATCTGGGTCGTGGGCGACCCGGTCGAGGGCTATGTCTCGGTCGACCCCGAGACCGCGCGGGTCGGTGCCCTGTTCTGCCGGCGGACGGGCGCGGGGCTGGGCAAGGCGTTGCTCGATGCCGCCAAGGCCGGGCGTGACCGGCTGGTGCTGCACACACATGATCCGAACCACGCCGCGCGCCGGTTCTATGCGCGCGAGGGCTTCGTCGAGACCGGCACCCATGTGCCCGAACCGCCGGATACCGTGCTGGAGATCGTGATGGAGTGGCGTCGATGAGGCGGGTGCTGCCGGTCCTGGTGGTGACGGCGGCCATCGTCGTGATCTGGTATGCCGCGTCGGTCTGGATGAACTCCACCTGGACGCTGGACCAGGCGGAACGGGCGGGAGAGACGCCGACCTTCGGCCAGATCGTCGCCGACACGATGGCGCAGGACCGGCCGCTTCTGCCGCCGCCGCACCAGGTGGCGGCCGAGTTGTGGGAACTGACGGCGGAGAAGAAGATCACCTCGAAGCGGAGCCTCGTCTATCACGGCTGGATCACGCTTCAGGCGACGATGCTGGGTTTCGCGGTGGGCGCGATCATGGGGATCGCGCTGGCCATCGGGATCGTCCACAGCCGCACCATGGACATGAGCGTGATGCCCTGGGCCATCATCAGCCAGACGGTGCCCATCGTGGCCATTGCGCCGATGATTATCGTCCTTTCGAACGCGGTGGGGATCGACGGGCGGACGGTGCCCAAGACCATCATCTCGGCCTACCTGTCGTACTTCCCGGTGCTGGTCAGCATGGTGAAGGGGCTGCGCAGCCCCGATGCGATGCAGCTTGACCTGTTGCGCACCTACTCGGCCTCGAACGCCCAGACCTTCTGGAAGCTGCGGCTGCCGGCCTCGCTGCCCTATTTCTTCGCCTCGATGAAGGTGGCGGTGGCGGCAAGCCTGGTAGGGGCCATCGTGGGCGAGCTGCCAACCGGCGCGATCCAGGGGCTGGGCGCGCGGATGCTGATCGGCAGCCAGTTCGGCGAGCCGATGATCATGTGGACCGCGCTGTTCGCGGCGGCGATCCTGGCGGCGGGGCTGGTGTTCCTGGTCGGGCTTCTGGAACGTCTGGCGCTGCGCCTGACGGGGCAGGGCGCGCCATGAGCTGGATCCTGGGCGCACTGGTCTTCTGGGGCGCGGCCTGGGCGCTGAACGCCTGGCTGGCCAATTCGCCCTATCGCGGGCGGCGCGGTACGAAGATCGCCGTGCCGCTGATCTTCGGCCTTGCCGTGCTGGTGGTCTGGGAAGGGCTGGTGCGCGGCTTTGGCGTCTCGGGCGTGATCCTGCCGCCGCCCTCGGTGATCTGGGCGCGCATCGTGCTGTCGGTGGACATTCTCTGGGTCGATTTCGTGCAGACCTTCGTCAAGGGTGCGCTGGCGGGATACCTGATCGGGTGCGCGGCGGCGCTGGCGGTGGCGGTGGTGATCGACCGCTCGCCCTTCCTGCAGCAGGGGCTCTTGCCAGTGGGCAATTTCGTGGCGGCGCTGCCCATCGTGGGGATCGCGCCGATCATGGTGATGTGGTTCGGGTTCGACTGGCAGTCGAAGGCGGCGGTGGTGGTGGTGATGGTGTTCTTCCCGGTGCTGGTGAACACCGTGGCCGGGCTTGCGGCCACCGACGCGATGCAGCGCGACCTGATGAAGACCTATTCCGCAAGTTACGTGCAGACGCTGGTGAAGCTGCGCCTGCCCGCCGCGATGCCCTTTGTTTTCAACGGGCTGAAAATCTCGACAACGCTGGCGTTGATCGGGGCGATCGTGGCGGAATTCTTCGGCTCGCCGATCAGGGGCATGGGCTTTCGCATTTCCACTTCGGTGGGACAGCTGGCGCTTGATATGGTGTGGGCGGAAATCGCCGTTGCCGCTGTGGCGGGAACGGCGTTCTATGGTGTTGTGGCGGCGGTCGAGAAGGTCGTGACCTTCTGGCACCCGTCGCAGCGGTCCTGAGCGAACCAGAAACAGGGAGTAAGAACGATGAAATACCTGATCGGAGCGGCGGCGGCATTGGGCCTGTCGAGCGGCGCGGCGCTGGCCGCCGACGAGGTCACGCTTCAGCTGAAGTGGGTCACCCAAGCCCAGTTCGCCGGCTATTACGTGGCACTGGAGAAGGGCTTTTACGAGGAAGAGGACCTTGACGTCACGATCAAGCCGGGCGGGCCCGACATCGCGCCCACGCAGGTGATCGCGGGCGGCGGCGCCGACGTGACCGTGGAATGGATGCCCGCCGCGCTGGCCGCGCGCGAGCGTGGCCTGCCGCTGGTCAACATCGCGCAGCCCTTCAAGTCGTCGGGCATGATGCTGACCTGCCTGAAGGAAACCGGCATCACCGGGCCCGAGGATTTCCCCGGCCGCACGCTGGGCGTCTGGTTCTTCGGCAACGAGTATCCGTTCCTGTCGTGGATGAGCACTCTGGGCATCCCGACCGAGGGCGGAGCGGATGGCGTCGAGGTGCTGAAGCAGGGCTTCAACGTCGACCCGCTGCTGCAGAAGCAAGCCGACTGCATTTCCACGATGACCTACAACGAGTACTGGCAGGTGATCGACGCGGGCCTTTCCGCGGACGAGCTCATCACCTTCAAGTACGAGGACCAGGGCGTGGCGACGCTGGAAGACGGGCTTTACGTGCTGGAAGACCGGCTGGATGACCCGGCCTTCGTGGACCAGATGACGCGCTTTGTCCGTGCTTCGATGAAGGGCTGGAAATACGCCGAGGAGAACCCCGACGAGGCGGCGGAAATCGTGCTGGAATACGACGAGACCGGCGCGCAGACCGAAACCCACCAGAAGCGGATGATGGGCGAGATCGCCAAGCTGACGGCGGGCTCGAACGGTGCGCTCGACCCGGCCGACTTCCAGCGCACGGTGAACACGCTGCTGGCCGGCGGTTCGGACCCGGTGATCTCGGCCGATCCCGGCGAGGCCGCCTGGACCCATGCGATCACGGATGCCGCGCTGAACTGAGCCTTGCGGAGATGAAAGGGAAAAGGGCCCTCGCGGGCCCTTTTTCGTTGACGCAGCCGGCAAGGGCGTGCGTGATCGAATGGTTTTCCAACTCAATGTTTACAGGAGATTTCCGAAATGGCCATAACGCTTCACGTGATGTATCCGACCGATGGCGGCACGACCTTCGACCATGACTACTATGCGTCCAGCCATATGGCACTGGTCGGAGAGCATTTCGGGCCGCATATGGTATCGGCCAGCGCCAGCAAGGGACTTGCCGGCGGACCCGATACGCCCCCCGGCTTTCATGCGGTCGCCATGATGCTCTTCGAGGATCAGTCGAAACTGGATGCCGCCATGGCGGCTGCCGGGCCGGTGCTGGCCGATATTCCGAACTACTACAGCGGCGCGCCGCAGATGCTGATCGGGCAGACGATCGGCTGAGGTCGTCGCGCTCCGGCCGCCGGTGGCGGCCGGGACGCATGCGCGGCAGGGCCCTTACAGCGCTGCGTTCAGCCCGAGTTTCGCCTCTTCGATGCCCTCGCCCTTGATGAGCGCGGACAGCAGGTTGCGCGCCTCGGGAGAGCCGACGCCGGGGCGGTTGAACACCGTGTCGTTCAGCGCCTCGCCGATGCTGGCGCGGGTTTCGGGGTCCGGGTCCAGAAGCCTGTTGAGCAGGGTGTTCACGCCCTCGTCGCCGCTGTCCAGTTCGACGGTGTTGCCGTCGTGGAAGCCGAGGTTGGAGCCCGGGCCGACCGCCTGGGTGCCGGTGACCATCCAGTTCTCCAGGTGCCTCTGGATGTGCGAGTTCCACTTGTGGGTGAACACCGGGCCTTCGGTGAAAAGCTCCAGCATCCCGATGCCGACCGCCCAGCTGTCGTACTGCTGAGCGCCGACCATGGTGTCGGGGCGGTTGTCGATGGTCGAGAGCAGGCCCTCGACGACCTCGGCCCCGGTCTCGCCGCCCACGGTCCGGTCGAACAGCGGATGGACATCGAAGTCGATGACCTGGCCGCCCTTGCCTTCGTAGAGCTTTTCGAGGTTGGCGCGGGTCATGTCGGCGAAGACGCTGCCGAAGGTCTCTCCGACCTCGGAGTCTAGGATCATCTGAAGCGTGGCCGGCGGGGCCACGATGTCGTTGATATCGCCGAACAGCCCGCCCGGCGCGACCAGGTCATTGAAGGCGTCGGTCATCGCCGAGGCGACACGCTCGTTGTAGGTTCCGACCTGGGTGTCGAAGAGCTTCAGGTCGCGTTGGGCGCGCAACTGCTCCGGCGGGCGGAAATGCGGCGCGTCGATGTCCTGGAAGAAGGTCGTGTCGTAGTCGGTGTTCTCGCGCACCGTGCCGAAATCGGCGACCTTGCCCTGTCCGGATTCCGAGACGAAGACGTTCAGCAGCTTGAAGTCGCGGTGCATCAGGCCGTTGTCGTGCATCGTCTTCATGCCGTCGACGAAGTCCCTGGCAAGCGTCAGGCGCAGGATGTTCGCCTGTTCCGGCGTGATCGTCTCGTTCTTCACCGCTTCGAAGAGCATGGCCCTTGCGCCGCTGACGTCGCCGCCCGAGGCGACCTTGCTGAGGATGCCGAGCGATCCGTCGCCCATCCGGATGGCGCCCTCCAGCTTGAGGATGGAGGGGTTGCCGCCGCGGATCCCCTCGATCTGGGAATGCTGCTTGATCTCGCTTTCGAAGGTGTCGCGCAGAAGGGTGTTGTCGCGTTCGTTCTGGACCTTCAGGACGACCTGCGAGCCGTCGCTGCCGCTATAGAGATAGGCCGTGCCGAAGGCGCCGGGATTGCCCAGCTGCCCTTCCCGGGTGTAGACGACATCGCCCTTGGTAAAGGTGTTCTGGTCCACCTGGTGGGTGCCGAGGATCTGGTCGGCCAGCTTGCCCGCGACGGTGTCGGCCACCGCGTCCATCCGGCGCATCTGGGCCGGGTCCGGCGCGCCGCCGATGCCCATCTTCAGTTGATCGAGGATGTCGTCCTTCAGCTGGCTGGACAGCGCCATGTCGAGCTTGGCCTCCGGCGTCATCGCCTCGGTGCGCAGGCGCAGGACGCCGACCATCTGGTTGGCCGTGTCCATCAGCGTGGTCATCGAGTCGGTGTCCATCACCGGGCGCATCAGGTCCGCGATCTGGTCGCGCGACTGCAAGATGCCCAGCGGCGCGACATGCGGCGGTTTCTGGGCCTCATGCTGCTCGATCCGGGATTCGTAGGTGTCGGTGCGCCGTTCCGGCATGCCCTCGGGGCGGCCGGACTGGGTGAAGGCCATCAGCTGCTGCAGCATCGCCGCCTTTGGAGAGCGTCCGCCATCGTGGTTGACGCGCGCGTTGACATCCTGCAGCGCCAGCTTGCTGTCGCCGACGTTGTTGGCGAAGACGAGGTTGATCGCGGCGCGGGCGTCGTCGCGGCGCTGGCGCGACTTGCCCGAGATGCGGCTGAACAGGCTGCTGTCGTTGTCGACCGCGTAAAGGGTGTAGGTTCCGTCGCCGTTGTCGGTGCCCCGCAGCTTGGCCCCGTCCACGCCACCGGCGGTGTCGGCGAAGTCCTTCAGCTCTTGCAGGGTGGTCTGGGCGGTGACGTTGAGGCTTGCGCCTTCGATGCGGGCCATGGTCGTGTCTCCTCAGACGCGGATGAAGGTGGAGGCGTCTTCGCCCGCAGCACCGGCCTCGGTCAGCGAGCCGGTCGCGACGAAGCGGCGCCATTGGGCCGCGGTGCGTGCCATGTTGGTCAGCAGACGCGCCAGAAGCTCCTCGGACACCTCGGGCAGGAAGAGGTCCAGCATCATGTAGACCTCGCCGCCCCGGGCGGCCGTGGCCATGCGCACGCCGCCGGTCTCGCGGGCCAGCATGTTGTAGGTCAGCAGGGACGCGTGGACATCCTCGGTGAGGGCCGCGGGCGGGGTGCCGAGCGGCGTGGCGAGGTAGACCCGGGCGTTCGAGGCGTCGAGGTCGATCTCGAAGCTTTGCCCGTCCTTGAAGCCGACGGCCCAGGACGTGTCTCCGGTCTTCAGGACCGCGGAGATGTCCGGCACGACCTCTCCGAGGTCGAGAAGCATGGCGGACAGGTGGTCGGCGACTTCGGACATGGTGTTCTCCATCTGGTTGTTCCCCTTGGTGGTAAGCGATGCATGGTGCGCCCGGTGTGTCGCCCGTCACGGGGTGCCGCGGGGCTGTGTCGGGCGACACCGGACGTGGGGGCCCGACGCAAAAGGACCGGCGCGGGGGGCGCCGGTCCTCTCATGTCGCGGACTGAAAGGGGATCAGCCGCGGTTCATCCGGTTTTCGATCAGGTCGTCAACCACGGCGGGTTCGGCCAGCGTCGAGGTGTCGCCCAGCGCGCCGAAGTCGTTCTCGGCGATCTTGCGCAGGATGCGGCGCATGATCTTGCCCGAGCGGGTCTTTGGCAGGCCGGGGGCCCACTGGATCAGGTCGGGCTTGGCGATGGGGCCGATCTCTGTCCGGACCCATTTTTCCAGCTCCTTGCGCAGCTCTTCGGTGGGCTCCACCCCGTTCATCAGGGTGACATAGGCGTAGATGCCCTGTCCCTTGATCGGGTGCGGATAGCCGACCACGGCGGCCTCGGCCACGGTTTCATGGGCGACGAGCGCGCTTTCGACCTCGGCGGTGCCCATGCGGTGGCCCGACACGTTGATGACGTCATCCACGCGGCCGGTGATCCAGTAATACCCGTCGGCGTCGCGGCGGCAGCCGTCGCCCGAGAAGTAGTAGCCCTTGTACTGCTGGAAGTAGGTGTCCATGAACCGCTGGTGGTCGCCGTAGACCGTGCGCATCTGCGCGGGCCAGCTGTCGGCGATGGCCAGCACGCCCTCGGCGGCGGTTTCATGGATCTCGGCGCCGGTGTGCGGGTCGAGCACCACGGGCTTCACCCCGAAGAAGGGCTTGGTCGCGCTGCCGGGCTTGGCGGCGATGGCGCCGGGCAGGGGCGTGATGAGGTGACCGCCGGTTTCGGTCTGCCACCAGGTGTCGACGATCGGGCAGCGGCCCTTGCCGACGACGTCGTTGTACCAGTTCCAGGCCTCGGGGTTGATGGGTTCGCCCACGGTGCCCAGCAGTTTCAGGTCCGACAGGTCGTATTTCTCGACCCATTCGTTGCCCTGGCCCATCAGCGCGCGGATCGCGGTGGGGGCGGTGTAGAACTGGTTGACCTTGTGTTTCTGGCAGACCGCCCAGAAGCGCCCGGCGTCGGGCCAGGTGGGCACGCCCTCGAACATCAGGGTGGTGGCGCCGTTGGAAAGCGGGCCATAGACGATATAGCTGTGGCCCGTCACCCAGCCGACGTCGGCGGTGCACCAGAAGATATCCCCGTCATGGTAGTCGAAGGTGTACTGGTGCGTCATCGAGGCATAGACGATGTAGCCGCCGGTGGTGTGCACCACGCCCTTGGGCTGGCCGGTGGAGCCCGAGGTGTAGAGGATGAAGAGCGGGTCCTCGGCGGCCATCTCGACGGGCATCGAGTGATCGTCGGCCTCCAGCGCCATCTCGTTGTAGTCGAAGTCGCGCCCGTCGATCCACGTGGTCTGGCCGCCGGTGCGGCGCACCATCAGGCACTTGACGCTGTCCTTGCAGCCCAGAAGCGCCTTGTCGGTGTTGGACTTGAGCGGGGTCTCGCGCCCGCCGCGCGGGGCGTAGTCGGAGGTGATGACCACCTTGGCGTCGCAGCCGTTGATCCGCGCGGACAGCGCGTCGGGCGAGAAGCCGGCGAAGACGATGGAATGCACCGCGCCGATGCGCGCGCAGGCCAGCATGGCATAGGCGGCCTCGGGGATCATCGGCAGGTAGAGCACCACGCGGTCGCCCTTGCGCACGCCCAGGTCTTCCAGGATGTTGGCCATCTTGCAGACGCTGCGGTGCAGTTCGCGGTAGGTGATGTGCATCGCCGCGTCATCGGGGTTGTCGGGCTCCCAGATGATCGCGGTCTGGTCGCCGCGGGTCGCAAGGTGGCGGTCGACGCAGTTGGCGGCGACGTTCAGCGTGCCGTCCTCGAACCACTTGATCGACACGTTGCCGTAGTCGAAGTTCACGTCCTTCACCCTGGTGAAGGGCTTTATCCAGTCAACGCGCTTGCCGTGCTCGGCCCAGAAGGCCTCGGGGTCGTCGATCGAGGCGGCGTACATCGCCTCGTAGCCGGCGGCATCCACATGCGCGGATTTCACGAAATCGTCGCTGGGCGGATAGATGGGGGCGGCGTCGTCCGTCATGGTCGTCTCTTTTCTGTCCCGGAGTTTCCGGACCGCCCCGGGGTCGCGGGGCAGCCCTGTCTTGCTGGCCTCAGATGGCCAGGTATTCGGCGCGCAGCGCCTCGTTGTCCAGCACCTCTTGCGCGGTGCCGTCGAACACCACGGTGCCGGTGTCGAGGATCACGGCGCGGTCGGCCAGCATCAGCGCGCGCACGGCGTTCTGTTCCACGATGACCGTGGTGATGCCCTGCTGCTTGATGATGTTGAGCGTCTTCTCGATCTCGTCGACGATGACGGGGGCAAGGCCCTCGTAGGGTTCGTCGAGCAGCAGCACCTTGATGTCGCGGGCCAGCGCGCGGGCGATGGACAGCATCTGCTGTTCGCCGCCCGACAGCGTCACGCCTTCCTGCTTGCGCCGTTCGCCGAGGCGCGGGAACAACTCGTAGATGCGGTCGAGCGACCAGCCCACGGGTTCCACGATCTGCGCCAGTTGCAGGTTTTCCTCGACCGTCAGGCCGGCGATGATGCGCCGGTCCTCGGGCACCAGCTGGATGCCGGCGACGGCGGCCTGGTGCGAGTTCATCGTGTGCAGGTGCTTGTGGTCCAGCCAGATCTCGCCATGGGTCATCTGCGGGCTGTCCAGCCGCGCGATGGCCCGGAGCGTCGAGGTCTTGCCGGCGCCGTTGCGGCCCAGGAGGGCGAGGATCTCGCCCTCGTGCACGTTGAAGCTGACGCCCTGCACGATGTAGCTTTCGCCGTAGTAGGCGTGCAGGTCCCAGACGCTGAAATAGGCCGGGGCAGTCGCCGCCTGGTTCGCGTGCCGCGAGAAGTCGGGCTTCTCGTAGGTCTTCGACTTCGAGTCTTCGATCAGAGCCATGTCAGTGCGCCTCTCCGAGATAGGCTTCGCGGACCTTGGGATGGCCCTTGATGTTTTCCGGCGTGTCCTCGACCAGGGGCGTCCCCTGCGCCAGAACGGTTATGCGCTCTGCAAGGCTGAACACGACGTGCATGTCGTGTTCGATGATCGCCATGGTGATGTTACGCTTTTCGTTGATCTCCTTGAGCAGGTCGATCGTGTTGTTGGTGTCGGCGCGCGCCATGCCGGCGGTGGGTTCGTCCAGGAGCAGCAGGCGCGGCTCCTGCACAAGGCACATCGCCATTTCCAGCCGGCGCTTGTCGCCCCGGCTGAGGCTGGCGGCATGCATGTTACGCTTTTCCAGCATGTTGACGTCGGCCAGCATGGTCTCGGCCATCTCCATGATGCCCTTCTCGGACTTCACCGACCCGATGGCGTGCAGCCGGAACGCCCCGTCGCGGCGCGCGAAGCAGGGGATCATGACGTTTTCCAGCACGGTCAGGTCGCCGAAGATCTCGGGCGTCTGGAACACGCGGCTGATGCCCATCTGGTTGATCTCGTGCGGCTTGCGCCCCAGCACCGACTGGCCGTCGAACATGACGCTGCCGGTGTCGGGGATCAGCTTGCCCACGAGGCAGTTGAGCAGGGTGGACTTGCCCGCGCCGTTCGGCCCGATGATGGCGTGCACGGTGTTTTCCTGAACCGAGAGGTTCACGTCACCCAGTGCCTGAAGGCCGCCGAAGCGCTTGCCCACACCTTTGACTTCGAGGATTCCCATGGGTCCGTCTCCTTACTCGGCCACGTGCGGCGTGGGTTTCGGATGATGTTCGGGGTCCTTGTCCGAAGGCGTGTCGGCCTTCTTCTTGCGGAACAGGCGGGCGATGCGCTGGCCGCCTTCGACAAGGCCGCCGGGCAGGAAGATCACCACCAGCATGAACACGATCCCAAGCGTCAGGTGCCAGCCCTTGCCGATGAACGGGTAGACCATGAAGACCAGCGCGTCCTCGAGCCCGTCGGGCAGGAAGGCGAACCATTCGTGCAGGATGCCCGAATTGATCTTGGAGATGATGTTTTCCATGTACTTGATGAGACCCGCGCCCAGCACCGGGCCGATCAGCGTGCCCGCACCGCCGAGGATGGTCATCAGCACCACCTCGCCCGAGGCGGTCCAGAACATCCGCTCGGGGCCGACCTGGGTGTCCATCGCCACCATCAGGCCGCCGGCCAGGCCGGCATACATGCCCGAGATCACGAAGGCCGCCAGCGTGTAGGGCTTGGAGTTCAGGCCGGTGTAGTTCATGCGCTGCTGGTTCGACTTCACCGCGCGCAGCATCATGCCGAAGGGCGAGCGGAAGATGCGCATCGAGACGTAGAAGGCGATCAGCATGACCACGGCGGCGATGTAGTAGCCCATGTTGAAGGTCCACAGCCAGTCACCCACCGCAAGTTCGAAGCTGGTGCGCATGTCGACGCCGAAGAGGCTGGCGCGGCCGATCTCGCCCTCGGCGAGGTTCGACAGAAGCGGCCGGTCCGTTGCCTTGAGCTGGAGGCCGGTTTCGCCGCCGGTGATCGGCGTCAGCACCGAGTAGGCCAGCGCATAGGACATCTGGGCGAAGGCCAGCGTCAGGATCGAGAAGTAGATGCCCGACCGGCGCAGCGACACGAAGCCCACGACCAGGGCGAAGAGACCCGCCACGATGATCGACATGACGATGGCCGGGATCACGTTGAGCGTCAGCAGCTTCATCATCCAGATCGCGGCGTAGCTGCCCACCCCGAGGAAGGCGGCGTGGCCGAAGGACAGGTAACCCGTCAGGCCGAAGAGGATGTTGAAGCCGATGGCGAAGATCCCGAAGATCACGAAGCGCTGCATCAGGTCCGGATAGCCGGCGTTGAACTGCGCCAGGGAGCTGCCCTCGGGGAAGGGGTTGAGGATGAACGGCGCCAGCAGGGCCAGGACCGCCACGATGAGCAGAAGGGTCGAGTCTTTCTTGTTCAGACCGAGCATGGCTTATTCCTCCATCACGCCTCTGCGGCCCATCAGGCCACGCGGCCGGGTGAGCAGGATGACGATGGCGACCAGGTAGATGATGATCTGGTTGATGCCGGGGATGATGTCGATGACGGCGGCCATCGAGGCGAAGCTTTCCAGCACGCCCAGCAGGAAACCCGCGAGGACGGCGCCGGGCAGGCTGCCCATGCCGCCCACGACCACCACGACGAAGCTGAGGACGAGGAAATCCATGCCCATGTGGTAGTTCGGTGAGTTGATCGGCGTGTACATGACGCCCGCCAGACCCGCGACGCAGGCGGCGATGGCGAACATGATGGTGAAGCGCCGGTCGATGTTGATGCCCAGAAGGCCCACGGTCTCGCGGTCGGCCATCCCGGCACGCACGACCATCCCGAAGGTGGTGAACTGCAGGAAGGCGAACACCCCGGCGATCACGATCATTGCGAAGGCAAAGTAGATCAGGCGCCAGTAGGGGTAGATGATCGTGAACGGATCGAAGCCCAGCAGGACACCGAAGTCGAACGATCCGGTGAAGGCGTCGGGCGCCGGCGTCGGAATCGGGTTGGCGCCGTAGAAATACTTGATGATTTCCTGCAGCACGATCGCCAGGCCGAAGGTCACGAGGATCTGGTCGGCGTGCGGACGCTTGTAGAAGTGCTTGATGAGGCCGCGCTCCATCGCGAAGCCGACCAGCACCATGATCGGGATCGAGAACAGGATGGCCAGTGGCACCGACCAGTCGATGATCGCCTGACCCGTCGTCTCTCCGAACCATTCGTAGATGTAGGGGACGTCGACCTTCAACGGGTTGCCGAGAAAGTCCTTGCGGCTTTCGTCGACGACCTGGTGGCTGAGGCTGAGAATCTTCTGCAGCGTGACGGCGCAGAAGGCGCCGATCATGAACAGCGCGCCGTGCGCGAAGTTCACGACGCCCAGCGTGCCAAAGATCAGCGTCAGACCAAGGGCGATCAGCGCATAGGCCGAGCCCTTGTCGAGGCCGTTCAGGATTTGAAGGATGATTGCGTCCATGTCCCTTCCTCCGGGGTTCGGGTAAGCCACGCCCCCGCGGGGCGTGGCCGTATCGGATCACCGCCCGAGGCGGTGCGCCGGCGGCGACCCGTCTGGACGGACCGCCGCTATGTGGGTGCCGATCAGGCGCCGGGGTTGCACGACCCCAGCGACGCTTCGGCGCCGCCGAAGTTCGGGTGGTCGGGGGCGTAGGTGACCTGCTCGACCGGGGTGACTTCCACGATCTCGAGAAGGTCGTACGGGCCGTCCGGGTTCTCTTTGCCCTTCACCACGAGCACGTCCTTGAAGCACTGGTGGTCGGCGCCACGGTAGAGCGTCTTGCCGTTGCCCAGGCCGTCGAACTCGAAGTCTTCCAGGGCTTCGACCACCGCGCAGGGATTGAAGCTGCCGGCGCGGTTCACGGCGTCGGCATAGAGCAGGGTCTGCACGTAGCAGGTGTGCGCGGCCTGCGACGGCGGGAAGCCGTACTTGGTGCCGAACGAGCGGGTGAAGGCCTGCGAGCCCTCGTCCTGCAGCGACCAGTGCCAGTTCGTCGAACCGAAGATGCCCTTCACGTTCTCGCCGGCGCCGCGCGCCATCAGGCGCGAGTAGAGCGGCACGACGATCTCGAACTGCTTGCCGTTGGCGGTGGCTTCACGCAGGCCGAACTGAACGGCGTTGGTCAGCGAGTTCACCATGTTGCCGCCGTAGTGGTTCAGGACCAGCACGTCTGCGCCGGACTGCAGGACCGGGGCGATGTAGGACGAGAAGTCGGTCTGGGTCAGCGGGGTGAGCACCGTGTTCACGGTTTCCCAGCCCATGGCCTCGGTCGATTCGCGCACCGCCTGCTCGGTGGTGTAGCCCCAGTTGTAGTCGGCCGTCAGGTGATAGGCCTTGCGGTCGGTGCCGTAGGCATCGGCCAGGATCGGGGCAAGTGCCGCGCCCGACATGTACGAGTTGAAGAAGTGGCGGAAGCCGTTGGCCTTGCGGTCCTTGCCCGTCGTGTCGTTCGAGTGGGTCAGACCGGCCATGAAGATCACGCCGGCTTCCTGGCAGAGCGCCTGCACGGCCACGGCTACGCCCGAGGACGAACCGCCGGTGATCATGATGGCGCCGTCCTTCTCGATCATCGAGCGGGCCGAGGCGCGGGCGGCGTCCGACTTGGTCTGCGTGTCGCCGGTGACGTACTCGACCTTCTTGCCGAGGATGCCGGTGCCGTCCAGCGTCTTGGACGAGAAGGTCGGGATCATACCGCCGTCGCCGCCGCCGTTCAGGTGCTCGACCGCCAGTTCATAGGCGCGCAGTTCGTCGGCGCCCTCGTCGGCGTAGGGGCCGGACTGGGGCACGTTGAAGCCCAGCGTCACGGTGCTGCCCTGCGGCGCGTTGGTAAAGCCCGTGTGGCTGCCGGCCCAGCTGGCGCCAGTGAAGATGGTCGGCATCGCCAGACCGGCGCCGGCGACGGCGCCCGTCTTCAGCATGCCGCGGCGGGTCAGGTTCGATTTCGTCATGAGGGTCCTCCCGATGCGTGAAGCTTGCGGCGCCAAGGCTCCTCCACTGGTGCCGCAATCCCTTTTACAGGATGCTCGCATTATTGTGAGAGCAGCGAAAATCAAGCAACAACCCCTTTTGTCGCAACAATATTTCTGTTAACAAATACACCATGCGGGTGCGGAAAATTGTAAACTAATTTTCTTGCGCGTGCAGAAACGCCTGACTCTGCGGGGAGATAGCCGATGCCGGCCGGTGCGTTGACGGGCTCGAGGATCCGCGAAAGGCGCAGTTTTCTGCGGGTGAAACAGGCCGATCTGGCCCGGTCTGTCGGTATATCTCCGGCATATCTTAATCTGATCGAGCACAACCGGCGCAGAATCGGTGGCAAGCTCCTGATCGAGCTGGCGCGGGCGCTCGACGTCGATCCCGCGCAGCTGACCGAGGGCGCAGAGGCCGAACTGGTGTCCGCGCTACGCGCCGCCGCGGCGGGCGACCGGCCCGGTCAGTCCGACCCCGCGCCCGAGCCCGAGCGGATCGAGGAGTTCGCTGGCCGCTTTCCCGGCTGGGCCGGTCTGACCGCGCGGCAGGCCCGCCGCATCGCCATGCTGGAGCGCACGGTCGCGGCGCTGACCGACCGGATGACCCACGACCCGTTCCTGTCGGCCTCGATGCATGACGTGCTGTCGACGGTCACGGCGATCCGCTCGGCCTCGGCGATCCTGACCGAGACACCCGACATCGACCCCGAATGGCGCGCGCGCTTTCACCGCAACATCTACGAGGACAGCCAGCGGCTCGCCGACGGGGCGCAGGCGCTGGTAACCTATCTCGACGGGGCCGAAACCGCCGAGACCGGCGCCAGCTCGCCGCAAGAGGAACTGGAAGCGTGGCTGGGCGCGCGCGGCCATCACCTGCCGGAACTGGAGCGCGCCCTGCCGGCAACGCCCGAGTCCATCCTGCACGAGGCGGGCCTGGCCACGGCCGCCGCGCGCAGTCTCGCCCAGGCGTATCTCGCGCGCTACCGCGCCGATGCCGAGGCGCTGCCGCTTCAGCCGTTCCTTGCCGCCCTGGCCGAGCACGGGCCGGATCCCGCCCGTCTTGCCGCGCGTTTCGGCGCCGATCTTCCCGTGGTGCTGCGGCGGCTGGCGGCGGTTCCCGCCGCCGAGGGGGAAGAGCCGCTTGGGCTGGTGATCTGCGACGGGTCGGGCACGCTGACCTTCCGCAAGCCGCTGGAGGATTTTCCGCTGCCGCGTTTCGGGGCGGCCTGCCCGCTCTGGCCGCTCTACCAGGCGCTTTCGCGACCGATGACGCCGGTGCGCGCCGTGGTGGACCTGCCGGGCCGGCGCCCGGCGCGTTTCCTGACCTATGCCGTGTCGCAGCCCGCCGGTCCGCCGGGCTTCGACGCGCCGCCTGTCTTCGAGGCCACGATGCTGATCCTGCCCGAAAGCCGCGCGCGCCTTCCGGATGCGGTGGTGCTTCCCGTCGGGACCAGTTGCCGCATCTGTCCGCGCCGGAACTGCGCCGGGCGCCGCGAACCCGCGATCGTGGCCGAGGAGGGCTGAAGCCTCCGCCGCTTTTGACAGGGCCGTGCGGTCAGGCCATAGTCGCCGGCAAGGCGCAACAAAAGTGCCGCCAGGGGAGGGGAGGAGCCCGCGCATGGGCAAACGGGTCCTTGTGATCGAGGATGAGCCGAACATCATTCAGGCCATCAGTTTCATCCTGTCGCGCGACGGCTGGAGCGTGGACACCCATTCGGACGGACAGACGGCGCTCGACGCGGTCGCGCGGCGGTCGCCGGACCTTGTGATCCTCGACGTGATGCTGCCCAACCGGTCGGGCTATGACATCCTGCAGGACCTGCGCGCCGATCCGGCGACCGCGGATCTTCCGGTGCTGATGCTGACCGCGCGCGGCCACAAGAAGGACCGCGAACTGGCCGAGCGCTACGGGGCGAGCCGCTTCATGACCAAGCCCTTTTCGAACGCCGAGGTGCTGGACCTGGTGCGCGAGATGGCAGGCGGATGAGACCGCCGCGCGGTCCCGTCTTCCTGGAGCGGCAGAGTTATCGCAGCCGCCGGCTTCTCGATGCCGCGCGCATCCTTCCGGTGGCGGGCCTGTTCCTGTTCCTGGTGCCGGTGATCCTTGCGGGCAGCGACGGCGGTGCGCCGGGGACGGGACCTGGCGGGCTGTACCTGTTCGGTGTCTGGGGCGTGCTGATCCTTGCCGCCGCGCTGTTGTCGCGGCACCTTTCGCGCGCCCTGAACGAGCAGCCGGGCGAGCCGTCGCAGGCGGATGTGGACGGTGCAGGTGCTGGCGTCCGGCCGGCGCCCGAGGCCCCCCGGGATGACGACGGCGCGCGCTGATGGCTTCCAACCTGCTGCTTCTGGTCTGCCTGTGCTATGTCCTGCTGCTGTTTCTCGTGGCCTTCTGGGCCGAGCGGCGGGCCGAGGCGGGCCGGGTCGCCTGGCTGCGCAGCCCGGTCGTCTATACCCTGTCGCTGTCGGTCTACTGCACGGCCTGGACGTTCTATGGCGCGGTGGGCAGCGCCGCGACCAACGGGCTGGAGTTCGTGACGATCTACCTTGGCCCGACGCTTCTGATGGTGGGCTGGTGGGTGCTGTTGCGCAAGCTGGTGCGGATCGGGCGCAGCCAGCGTATCACCTCGATCGCCGACATGATCTCGTCACGCTATGGCAAGTCCGCCTTCCTGGGCGGGGCGGTCACCGTGCTGGCGCTTGTCGGGATCTCTCCCTACATCGCGCTGCAGCTCCAGTCGGTGACGCTGGCCTTCGAGGTCTTCACCTCGGACGCGCCGCGCGGCTGGGCGCCGGGCTCGCTGGACGGCACGGCGCTTCTGGTGGCGGGGGGGCTGGCGCTGTTCACGATCCTGTTCGGGACACGGTCGCTCGACGCCAACGAGCAGCATCATGGCGTGGTCACCGCGATCGCCGTCGAGGCGGTGGTCAAGCTTCTGGCGCTGATCGCGGTAGGGGTGTTCGTGGTCTGGGGGGTCGCCTCGGGGCCGGCCGAGATCCTTGACCGGATCGAGGCGTCCGAGATCGCGGTCTGGGACCTCGACCAGGGGCGCTGGATCACGCTCACCTTCCTGTCGGCGGCGGCGCTTCTGACGCTGCCGCGCATGTTCCAGGTGCTGGTGGTGGAAAACGCCGACGAGCGTCACCTCGTCACCGCAAGCTGGGCCTTCCCGGCCTACCTTTTCCTGATGAGCCTTTTCGTCGTGCCGATCGCCGTCGTGGGGCTGGAGCTCTTGCCGGGCGAGAACCCGGATCTCTACGTCCTGACCCTGCCGCTGGCCTTCGACCGCGAGGGGCTGGCGCTTTTGTCCTTCCTCGGGGGCTTTTCGTCGGCGACGTCGATGGTGATCGTGGCGGCCATCGCGCTTTCGACGATGGTGTCGAACCATATCGTGATGCCGATCTGGCTGGCCTCGCGCAAGAGCGGGGCGTCGATGTCGGGGGATGTGCGCGACGTGGTGATCCTGTCGCGGCGGATCTCGATCGGGGGCGTGCTGCTGCTGGGGTATCTCTATTTCGAGTTCTCGGGCAGCGGCGCGGCACTGGCGGCAATCGGGCTTATCAGCTTCGCGGGGCTGGCCCAGGTGCTGCCCGCGCTCATGGGTGGGCTGTTCTGGCGGGGCGCCACCCGGATGGGGGCGGGGGCGGGCCTGCTGATGGGGTTCGTGGTCTGGATCTACACGCTCTACCTGCCGAGCTTCGGTGCCGAGGGCCCGCTGTCGGCGGCCGTGATGGCCGAGGGCCCGCTGGGCATCGGCGCGCTGCGTCCGCAGGCGCTCTTCGGGATCGAGGGGCTGGACCCGCTGGTGCATTCGGTGCTGTGGAGCATGGTGCTGAATACCGCCGCCTTCGTCGCGGTGTCGCTGGTGACCTTCCCGACGCCGCTGGAGCGGCTGCAGGGCGCGCAGTTCACCAATGTCTTCGAGCATGCCGCCGGCGCCCGTGGCTGGTCGCAAAGCACCGCCGAGGCCGAGGACCTGCTTATCATGGCGCAGCGCATTCTTGGCCCGGTCGAGGCGCAGTCGCTGTTCCAGGAGGCCGCGGGAGGGCAGGGCAAGGCGGGCTATCTTCCCGACCCCACGCCCGAGTTTCTGGAGCGGCTGGAACGTGAGCTGGCCGGATCGGTGGGCGCGGCCACGGCGCATGCGATGATCGCGCAGATCACCGGCGGCGTGGCGGTCTCGGTCGAGGCGCTGATGGCGGTGGCCGACGAGACCGCGCAGATGATGGAATATTCCAGCCAGCTGGAGCAGAAATCGCGCGAGCTTGGCCGCACCGCGCGCCAGCTGCGCGAGGCCAACGAAAAGCTGACGCAGCTGTCGATCCAGAAGGACGCCTTCCTGTCGCAGATCAGCCACGAGCTGCGCACGCCGATGACCTCGATCCGGTCGTTCTCGGAAATCCTGATGGCGGACGGGCCGATGCCCGAGGCCGAGAAGAAGCGGTTCTCCTCGATCATCCATGACGAGGCGATCCGCCTGACGCGGCTGCTGGACGACCTTCTGGACCTGAGCGTGCTGGAAAACGGGCAGGTGACGCTGAACTGGCAGGAGGGCACGCTGAAGGACGTGCTGGACCGTGCGGAATCGGCGGCCGGCCATCCCGACGGCGACCGAAGGCTGGAGATCCGGCGCACCCCCGAGGCCGAACGTGTCTCGTTGAAGACCGATCCCGACCGCCTGGCCCAGGTGTTCATCAACCTGATCGCCAACGCCCGAAAGTACTGCGACGCCGAGAGCCCGCGCCTGACCATCGAGGTGCGCCCGCGCGGCAACCGGGTGACGGTGGATTTCATCGACAACGGCTCGGGCATCCCGACCGAAAGCCAGACCATGATCTTCGAGAAGTTCTCGCGCCTGAGCGATCATGCGCGCGCGGGCGGCGCGGGGCTGGGCCTGGCGATCTGCCGCGAGATCATGGCCAAGCTGGGCGGCTCCATCGCCTATCTGCCGGGGCAGGGCGGTGCCGCGTTCCGCGTGGTGCTGCCGCTGGCCCGCCCCGCGGCCTCCTGAGCCGGGCCGCGCCCGGTAACCCTTTGGCAAGGGCGGGCGTGGCACAGAGGTCAAAGGCGACGGCGCGGGGACGGATCATGCAGGCAGAGGCAGGAAACGCGATCCGAAGGATGCTGCGGCCGCCGCCGGCGCCCGCGGGGCCGGTGCGCATCGGTGCGGCGCGGGCGATGCGGCTGGCGCTGATGCGCGCGGGACAGGAGGCGCTGTCCCTGCGGCTTGCGGTGCGCGAGGCCGCGGCGGAACGGATGGACCTCGACGGCATGGCGGACAGGTTGCCCAATCCGGGGCTTCTGCTGCATCTGGCCGACAGGGACGGGCAGGGCGGCGTCATGGCGCTTTGCCCGCAGGTCCTGGCCGCCGTGGTCGAGATGCAGACGACCGGCCGCGTCGCCGCCCGCGCCGCCGATCCGCGCCCGGCCACCGCCACCGATGCCGCCCTGTCCGAGGAACTGGCCGACGCCGTGCTTGCCGCACTGGCCGCCCTCGCGCCCGAAGCCGACGGCCTGCCGCCGCCCGCCGGCTGGCGCGTGACGGGCCGCCTGGGCGACCCGCGCGCGGTGACGATGCGCCTGCCCGAGACGGAATACGAGCTCTGGACCTGCGCGCTCGACATGGCCGAGGGCGCGCGCGCCGGCAGGCTGACGCTGGCCCTTCCCGCGCCGCGACCGGACGCGGCACAGGC
>JAUIIC010000037.1 GCA_030431935.1 Alphaproteobacteria bacterium
GCCATCAGGTCGGCGGTGGCGGGGGCGACGACCACCAGATCGGCGGCGCGCGACAGTTCGATGTGCCCCATCTCGGCCTCGTCGGTCAGGTCGAAGAGGTCGCGATAGACCTTCTCGGCGGCCAGCGCCGAGACGGACAGCGGCGTGACGAATTCCTCTCCGGCGCGGGTGACGACCGGCGTTACCGCGACGCCGCGTTCGCGCAGACGGCGGATCAGGTCCAGCGCCTTGAAGGCCGCGATGCCGCCGCCGATGATAAGGAGTATGCGCTTTCCGGCCAGCATGGGCGCCTCCACGGGCAATACCCCCTTTTCCTAGGGGGCGGCGGGCGGGCTGGCAAGGCGGCGGCTATCCGGGTGGTGGCCCGTCCGGCACCCCGAGGCAAAGGACATGGCCGTCCGGATCGCTTATGTAGGCCTCCTTCATGCCATACCACTGGACGAAAGGCGCAAGGATCAGGTGGTTCTCGGGCAGGCGCGGGATCACCGTTTCCGGGTCGAGCCCCCGGAAATAGATGGTGCCTGCCGGGCTGGGCGACTGACCAGGGGCAAAGACCGGAAGCTCTTCGGCAAGGCTGTCCACGGTCTGCAGCATCAGTTGCCCGCCATCCCATTCCAGCGTGGCAAAGACGCCACCTTCCGGACCTTCACTTACCTGCCGATCAGGGCCGACCACGAAGGCCACGGTCATGCCAAGCACGTCGCGATAGAACGCGACCGAACGGCCGAGGTCTGTTACCATCAGATTTGGAACAATCATCACTCCACCTGTCGATTGAATCCCCCGAAAAAGATGCCACATTCAACAATACGAAACCATTGAAACGGAATAGTTCGATTTGGCCGAGCTATCGGTGACCACCGTCCTGCCAGCGCCCATCGACGATGTGTGGGATCGCGTCCAGCGCAGCGATACCCTGATGGGGGTGTCGCGCGGCGTGGTGACCGTGCGGCCGGTCGATCCGCCCCAGTTGCCGGAACGCTGGAAACCGGGACGCTACAAGGTTAGCCTGCGCGCGCTGGGGTTGTTCTCGCTGGGCGAGCAGACCATCGGCATCGAGATGCCCGAGGCCGCCGCGCCGGCGCGCGCCCTGCGCGACAACGGCAAGGGTGCGCTGTTTCCGGTGTGGGATCACTGGATCCTGCTGGAACCCGCCGGGGCCGGGGGCACGCGCTATACCGACCGGCTCAAGTTCGACTCTGTCGTGCCAGAGGTTATCGCCATGCCCTTCGTCAAGGCATTCTTCTGGTATCGCCAGCGGCGGTGGCATTCCATGCTGCGCCGAAAGGGCGGTTAGCGGCGGAACGCGTTGCAGGGGTCCTCGCGTGGTGTTGCCGGTGTGACCAGCCAGTAGTCGAAGGCCGGGTCGTCCGGGGCGCTGGTCTCGAATTGGGCAACGCTTGTCACGGAGAGATCGGGCATTGCCTTTGCCAGCATCGCGGGAACCGCCTGGTCCGTGCGCGCATGTCCGTTTCCGGTGATGACGACGACCGGCCCGCCGGTGTCGAGATAGGCCGCGATCACGGCGCGCGCCAGCGCCGCGTCGCGCAGGCGCTGGGCCTCGACCATCCCTGGAAGAAGCTCCTCGGGAAGGGCATCGCAATGGGCCGCCATCTGGTCGGCCTCGCGCTGCGCCTGGACGTCGCGGGGCAGGGGCGTTTCCAGACCGAAGAGCGCCCCCGACGGGCCCAGCACTGCGGCCGCGCCTTCTGTCATCGCGCGCCTTACCGTGTCGCGGCCAAGGTCGCCGCCATAGATCGCGAGCGCGGGTGCCGCGGTGAAGATCGGATAGTACCACACGAAATCGGGCCAGCCCTTGGCGGACCAGCCCAGGGCACGCTCCAGCGCCGCCTCGTCCGCCAACAGTGCGGGCGTGACGCGGCGCGCCTCGGCGTCGGTCAGCATCTCGAACACCAGCGCCTTCGGTGCGATCGCCCGGGTGGCAAGCGTCTGGTTCGCGTGGTGGAGCGGGTTGTCGTGGACCTCGCCCAGAACCACGACATCCGCCACAGGCAACTCCAGAAGAGCGGCCGTATCGATTTCGCGCGCGGTTGCCGCCGATGCGACCAGCGCAACGGCGGCCAGCAGGGCGGCGGGGCGGATCACGCGAAGAATTCGTGCACTTCGCGGGACTGGGACTCGAGGTTCTTGCGCATCTTCTGGAATGCTGCGGCTTCCAGCTGGCGCACGCGTTCCTTGGACAGCCCAAGCTCTGTGCCGAGGCTTTCCAGCGTGCGCGGCTCGTCGCGCAGCTTGCGTTCCGTCACGATGAACCGCTCGCGCTCGTTCAGGGCGTTCATCGCCTTCACCAGCCAGCCGCGCAGCGTGTCGATGTCCTTTTGCGCCTCGACCCGTTCCGAGGATTGCGAATTCTCATCCTCCAGCGTGTCGATCCACTCGCGCCCGTCATCCTCGGACGACTGCGTGGCGTTCAGCGAGAAATCCGATCCCGCAAGGCGCCCTTCCATCATCTCGACATCGGCCAGCGACACGCCCACCTCGGTCGCGATCATCTGGCGTAGCTGGTGGGTGTCGAGCCGCTCGCCGCGTGCCAGCGCCTCGCGCTCCAGCCGGGCCTGAACCCGGCGCATGTTGAAGAACAGCGATTTCTGGGACGACGTGGACCCGGTCCGCACCATCGACCAGTTGCGCATCACGTGGTCCTGGATCGAGGCCTTGATCCACCACACCGCATAGGTCGAAAAGCGAACGCCCCGGTCCGGATCGAACTTGTCGGCGGCCTTCATCAGGCCAAGCCCAGCCTCCTGGATCAGGTCGTTCATCGGCGCACCGTAGCGCTTGAACTTGGCGGCCATCGAGATCGCAAGCCGCATGTAGGCCGTAATCAGGCGGTGCAGCGCCTCTTCGTCGCGCTGGTCACGCCAGCGATACGCCAGTTCCAGCTCGGTTTCCGCATCGAGAAGTTCCGCCTGCATCGCGCGGCGGGACATGCCTTGGTCGAAGTATCCGTCAAGCGCCATTTCGAACCCCCGGTTGTCGACCGCGACAGCGGCCTTCACTCTGTTTCTTGCTCTTGTTACGAGGGTCGGGCGAATGTGGATCATGAAAACCCGAACGAAATGTTACCTGACCTGAGCCTCGTGCTGGGCGGCGCGCGGTCCGGCAAGTCCGCCTTCGCGGAGCGCCTGGTGCTGTCTGCGACCAGAACGCCCGTCTATGTCGCGACGGCAGAGGCCTGGGACGACGAGATGCGCGACCGTATCGCCCGCCATCGCGTGGCCCGGGGCGGGTCCGGCTGGCGCACGGTCGAAGCGCCCTGCGACGTCGCAGGCGTGCTGGCCGACGTGGCACCGGACGAGGCGGTTCTTGTCGACTGCGCGACGCTGTGGCTGACCAACCATCTTCTGGCCGAGGCCGACCTGGACAGGCAGACCGAGGCCCTGCTGGACGCCGTGGCGACCTGCGCGGCCCCCGTCGTCATCGTCTCGAACGAGGTCGGCTGGAGCATCGTTCCCGAAAACGCCCTGGCCCGCGCCTTTCGCGATGCGCAGGGTCGGCTGAACCAGAGGCTGGCTGCCCAGGCCGGACTGGTCGTCGCGGTCATGGCCGGCCTGCCGCTGGTCCTGAAGGGGCAAGTGCCGGACATTCCGGCATGACGCGGTTCTGGTGGGTGCGGCACGGGCCGACCCATGCCCGGGGCATGGTCGGCTGGTCGGACATCCCGGCGAACCTGTCCGACGCCGCCGCCCTGTCGCGCCTGGCGGACTATCTGCCGGAGCGGGCCGTCGTGGTGTCGTCCGATCTTTCGCGCGCGCGCGCCACCGCGGACGCCATCGCGGGCAAGCGCCCGCGCCTGCCCGACGACGCGGACCTGCGCGAGATTTTCTTCGGGCGCTGGGAGCTGAAGCGCTTCGACGAGCTGTCGGCAGAGGACAGCGCGCTGGCCCGGCGCTTCTACGACGCGCCGGGCACGGTGCGCGCGCCCGGCGGGGAATGCTGGGACGAGACCCGCGCCCGGGTGGATGCCGCCACCGACAGGCTGGCGGCCGCGCATCCCGGCGGCGATATCGTCGTGGTCGCCCATTTCGGGGCGATCCTGACCCAGGTGCAGCGCGCTTCGGGTCTGTCGGGCTATGACACCTTCGCCCATCGGATCGACAACCTCTCGGTCACCGACATCACGGCGGCGGACGGGGCCTGGCACCTGGGACGGATCAATCACCTTCCGTGATGCGGGCGTGCACGAATTGTCGCTTTGGGTGCATGCCGCACCCCGCTAGGGTCGGGTCATGACATATGACCTGATCCTCGGTGACCGCGCCTATTCGAGCTGGTCCCTGCGCGCCTGGCTGCTGGTGGAGCGCTTCGCGCTGTCGGCGCGGCTGACCTTCGTGAGTTTCGCTGACGCCAGCGTGGAATCGCAGCTGGCGGCATATGCGCCGGCGCGCACGGTTCCCACGCTTGTCACGCCAGAGGGCATCGCGGTGGCCGAATCGCTTGCCATTGCCGAGGAGCTGGCCAGCCGCCACCCCGAGGCCGGCCTCTGGCCCTCCGACCCCGGCCTGCGCGCCCTGGCGCGCGCCCTGGCGGCGGAGATGCATGCGGGCTTCTCCGCGCTGCGGGCCGAATGCCCGATGAACCTGCGCGCCGCCTACCTGGATGTCCCCGTCACCGACAAGGTGCGCGCGGACCTTGACCGGTTGCAGGTGATCTGGACCCACGCGCTTGCCCGGTCCGGCGGGCCCTGGCTGGCCGGAGACTACTCTGTCGCGGACGCGATGTTCGCCCCGGTCGCCACCCGGATCGCCACCTACGGGCTTGCCGTCGACGAGGTGGCGGCGGCCTATGTCGCCCGGCACCTGGCCGACCCGGCCTTTCGCCGCTGGCGGGCGCTGTCGCTTGTCGAGGGGCCGGACCTGCCGTGGTACGCGCGCGACCATCCGCGCCGCGACTGGCCCGGACCAGCGCCGATCCCCGCCCGCGCGGTGGAAACCGGCCCGTCCGAGAACGCGGCCTGCCCCTATTCGGGCAAGCCCGTGACCCATTTCATGGAAACCGGCGGCCGCGTCTTCGGGTTCTGCAATGCCACATGCCGGGACAAGACCGTGGCGGACCCCGAGGCGTGGCCCGCCTTCATGGCCATTTACCAAACATAAACCCCTCCCGCGCTAATCGTTAACCTTGGTTGACGATGGGGGGCGCATGGTCGCGCGAGCCTATACCGTGGCGTTCGAGGGGATCGAGGCGCGCCTTGTCGAGGTGCAATGCGCCGTGTCGCCGGGCCTGCCCGCCTTCACGCTCGTCGGCCTGCCCGACAAGGCCGTCAGCGAGGCCAAGGAACGGGTGCGCGCGGCGCTGACGTCGCTGTCCATCGCGCTGCCCTCCAAGCGCATCACGGTGAACCTGTCACCCGCCGACCTGCCCAAGGAAGGCTCTCATTTCGACCTTCCGATCGCGCTGGCGTTGCTGGCGGCGCTGGAGATCCTGCCGCGCGAGGAGGTCGAGCGCGCGGTGGCGCTGGGCGAGTTGTCGCTCGACGGCCGGCTGGTGCAGGTGATCGGGGCGCTGCCGGCCGCACTGGCGGCGGCCGAGGATAACCGCACCCTGATCTGCCCCAGCGCCTGCGGACCCGAAGCCGCCTGGGTCGGCGCGGCCGAGGTGATCGCGCCCGCCAGCCTGTCCGAGGCGATCCAGCATTTCACCGGCGCACGGGTCCTGCCCGCGGCCCTGCCGGGAGAGGTGACGGCAAGCGCGGGCGGGCGGGATCTTCGCGATGTGAAAGGGCAGGAGCGGGCCAAGCGCGCGCTGGAGATCGCCGCCGCGGGCCGGCATCACGTCCTGATGGTCGGCCCGCCCGGCTCTGGCAAGTCGATGCTGGCGGCGCGGATGCCCGGTCTCTTGCCCCCGCTGTCGGCGGCGGAGGCTCTGGAAACCTCGATGATCCACTCTCTTGCCGGGCTTCTGGACGAGGGCGGGATTTCCCGCATCCGGCCCTTCCGCGAACCGCATCACACGGCGTCGATGGCCGCGATCGTGGGGGGCGGGCGCGGCGCCAAGCCCGGCGAGATCAGCCTTGCCCATAACGGTGTGCTCTTCATGGACGAGTTTCCCGAGTATCCGCGCGCGGTGCTGGAAACGCTGCGCCAGCCGATCGAGACCGGTGAGGTCGTGGTGGCCCGCGCGAACGCGCATGTGCGCTATCCCTGCCGCTTCCTGCTGATGGCCGCCGCGAACCCCTGCAAGTGCGGCTACCTCAGCGATCCCGCACGGGCCTGCGCCCGTGTGCCTGCCTGTGGCGAGGACTATCTCGGCCGGATATCCGGGCCGCTCATGGACCGGTTCGACCTGCGGATCGATGTCCCGCCCGTGGCCTTCACCGACCTCGACCTGCCGGCCTCGGGCGAGGGTTCGGCCGAGGTGGCGGCGCGGGTGGCCGCGGCGCGCGAGGTGCAGGCCGAACGCTATGCCGCAACGCCGGAGCTGCGGGTCAATGCCGATGCGGAAGGTGCGGTGCTGGACGCGGTCGCGGCCCCGGATGCAAGGGGCAGGGCCCTGTTGACGCGGGTCGCGGAACGGTTCGGCCTGTCGGCGCGGGGGTATCACCGCGTTCTGCGCGTGGCCCGCACCATCGCCGATCTCGCCGGCGCCGATGGTGTCGGCGCGGCCCATGTCGCCGAGGCCGTGGGCTATCGGCAGGCCGAAGCGCGCGAGGCGGTGACCGATTAGGCGGTTCAGCCGGGGCGCCGGGCCTCGATCGCCTCCCAGATCTTCGCCGCGACGTTGGTTCCGTCGAAGCGCTCCAGCTCCTGGATGCCGGTCGGAGACGTCACGTTGATCTCGGTCAGCCAGTCACCGATCACGTCGATGCCGACGAAGACCTGGCCCTTCTCGCGCAGGACCGGGCCAATGCGGGCGCAGATCTCGCGGTCGCGATCGGTGAGCGCCACCTTCTCGGCCCGCCCGCCCACATGCATGTTGGATCGCGTCTCGCCTTCCTGCGGCACGCGGTTGATCGCGCCGACAGGCTCGCCATCGACGAGGATCACCCGCTTGTCGCCCTTCGACACGGCGGGCAGGAATTTCTGCGCGATCAACGGCTCGCGACTCATCGAGGTGAACAGCTCGTGCAGCGAGGACAGGTTCCTGTCGTTGGGATCGAGCCGGAACACCCCGGCGCCGCCGTTGCCGTAAAGCGGCTTCAGGATCATGTCGCCGTGTTCGGCGCGGAAGGCGCGGATGGTCGCCAGGTCACGCGCGATCATGGTCGGCGGGGTGAGGTCGCGGAACTGCAGGACCAGGAGCTTCTCAGGGGAGTTCCGGACCCAGAAAGGGTCGTTCACCACCAGCGTCTTCGGGTGGATCATGTCCAGGATATGGGTCGTCGTGATGTAGCCCATGTCGAACGGCGGGTCCTGGCGCAGCCAGACGACGTCCTGCTCGGACAAGTCCACCTCGGTCTCGGGGCCGAGGATGGCGTGCTGGCCCTGGACGCGCCGCACCTCCAGCGCATGGCCGCGCGCGGTGACGCGCCCCTCCCGGTAGGCCAGCCTGTCGGGCGTGTAGTAGAACAGCGAATGGCCCCGCGCCTGGGCCTCTTCGGCGATCCGAAAGGTGCTGTCGGCGTTGATGTCAACGCCGCCGATCGGGTCCATCTGTATCGCGACCTTCAGCTCCATGGCGCCCTCCGTGCCCCGCAACCGCCCCTGTCATGGCGCAGTGCGCAGGCCGGTGCAATGGGTCACGCGCCGAAGGCGTTCTCGATGCGGGCGATCCGGCCCATCCCGTCGACCAGCGCCACGTCGAAGCGGACCTCGGTGTCCTGGCCCCCGGGTTCGCCGGCGAGGAAAGCGGCGGCAGATGTCATGATCCGGTCCATCTGGCGCCGCGTGATGCGCGCGGCGGCGCCGGCCAGGTCGCGGCTTTTCTTGACCTCGACGAAGACCAGCGCGGCTCCCTGCCGGAGGATCAGGTCGACCTCTCCGCCGGGTCCGCGCCAGCGGCGTGCGGCGATCGTCAGGCCATGCCGGGCGTACTCGTCGGCGACGCGGTCCTCGGCCGACAGGCCGGCATGGTGATTGGTCGCTCCGTTCACGTCTCTCGCTCCAGCTTCAGGGCCGCCTGGTAGACCTTGCGCCGCGGCAAACCTAGCATATCGGCCACATGGGCCGAAGCATCCTTGACGGACATGGTTACCAGGGCGTCGCGCAAGGCATCCTCCATGTCTTCGGCCGCGGGCGCCGCATGGTCGCGGTCGACCAGCACCACGACCTCTCCCTTCGGCGGGCGATCGGCGAAATCGGTCACCAGGTCGTCCAGCGTTCCGCGGCGCACCTCCTCGAAGCGCTTGGTGAGTTCGCGGCACACCGCCGCCTTGCGCACGCCGCCCAGACCATCGCGCAAATCCCCTAACATTTCCCCAACGCGTTTCGGGCTTTCGAAGAAGATCAGCGTCGCGGGCACGCCGGCAAGCTCGGCGATGGCGCTGCGGCGGGCGCTGCGGGTGGCGGGCAGGAAACCGGCGAAGAGGAACCTGTCGCTGGGCAGCCCCGACACGCTCAGCGCCGCGAGGACAGCAGAGGGGCCCGGTGCCGTGGTCACCGGCAGGCCCTCCTCGATGGCGGCTTGCGCCAGCCGGTATCCCGGGTCCGCGACAAGCGGCGTGCCCGCCTCGGACGCATAGGCCACGGACTTGCCGGCGCGCAGCGCCTCGAGAAGGCGCGGCCGGGCCGCGGGGCCGTTGTGATCGTGATAGGCGACGATTTGCCGATCCCCGACCGGCACGCCGTGCAGGTCCATCAACCTGCGCAGGGTGCGGGTATCCTCTGCGGCAAGCACTTCTGCATTGGCCAGAATATCCAGTGCGCGCAGGGTGATGTCCCGTGCCGTCCCGATCGGCGTCGCAACGAGGTACAGGCCCGGGGCCAGGCGGTCGGCCGATGGCGCCATTGCGAAGCGGCCTCCTGTCGTTTACTCGGTGCCTTGTTGCGCATAGTCTGCGCCCATCTGCAAGCGCGGCGGAAAACCGGAGCCGAGACATGACTGGTATGGTAAGGGGCGCCGGCCGAATAGCGGCGCGCATTCTGGCGGTTTTCGCCCTGATCTGGCTGGCGGCCTGCGAAACGACGGGCGTGACCGCGTCCGGTCCGCGCGTGGACGCCTCGAAGCCTGTGCCCGTGGCGCTTCTGGTGCCCGCCGGGTCCGGCGAGGCGAGCGACCAGGTTCTGGCGCAAAGCCTGGAGAACGCGGCGCGTCTGGCGATGGCCGACCTGTCGGGCGTGACGATCGACCTGCGCGTCTACAGCACCGGCGGGTCCGCCGAGAACGCCGCCGCGCTGGCCCAGCAGGCCGTGAACGAGGGCGCGCGGATCATCCTCGGCCCGGTCTTCGCCAGCGAGGCGTCCGCGGTCGGCGCCGCGGTGCGGGGCCGCAACGTGAATGTCCTGTCCTTCTCGAACAACACCGCGGTCGCCGGCGGCAACGTCTTCGTTCTCGGCAACACGTTCGAGAACACCGCACGCCGGATCGTCGGATATGCCCGCAGCCAGGGGATCACGACGGCGCTGATCGCCTACGGGCAGGACGCTGCCGAAACCAGGGGCCGCGACGTGATCGCCGCCGCGATGGCGGCGAACGGGATCACGCTGGCGGGCTCCAACGCGGTGGAACTGTCGCAGATGGGCGTGGTCAACGCGGTGCCCGAGATCGCCGAACAGATCAAGTCGACCGGGGCGCAGGCTGTGTTCATGACCTCGGGCACGGCGGGCGCGCTGCCGATCCTGTCGCAGCTGTTGCGCGAGAACGGTATCGACCGCGCCGAAACTCGGTTCATCGGACTGCAGCGCTGGGACATTCCCGCCAGCGCGGTGGACCTGCCCGGCCTGCAGGACGGCTGGTTCGCCCAGCCCGATCCGGCGCTGTCCGCGCAATTCGCCTCGCGTTACACGGCGGCCTACGGAGAGCCGCCGCACCCCATCGCAGGTCTTGCCTATGACGGGATCGCCGCCATCGGCGCGCTCGTCAGTTCCGGCAGCGGGGCCACGCTGGGCGGCGCGTCCCTGACCCAGTCATCGGGTTTCGTGGGGGTGAACGGGGTGTTCCGCCTGCTGCCGGACGGCACCAACGAACGCGCGCTTTCCATGGCCCAGATCAGCGACCGACAGGTGATTGTCATTGACCCCGCCCCCAGAAGCTTTGGCGGCGCCGGTCTCTGACCGGGCCGGCCCGGACGACCCCGACAACCTGATCTGCCCGGCGATCGAGATCTTCGACGCCGAGGCCGTCAATGCGCGCATCATCGAGCGGCTGGGCGACGCGACCGACGACAAGGCGCTGCGCGCCGCGGCCGTCTCGGTCCTGCGGGACGCGCAGGCGGCGGGACGCACGGCCATCGCCGAGGCTTTCACCCTTCGTCCCCATGACGCGCGTCCGACTGTCCAGGCCTACGCCTGGCTGACCGACGGCATCGTGCGCACGGTGTTCCAGCTGGCCGTGACCCGGCTGCATCCGCGTCCCAACCCGACCCAGAGCGAGCGGCTGGCGGTCATGGCCGTCGGCGGCTATGGCCGCGCCGAGATGGCGCCGTTCTCGGACGTCGACCTGCTGTTCCTGACGCCCTACAAGATCACCGGCTGGGCCGAGAGCGTCATCGAAAGCATGCTCTACATGCTCTGGGACCTGCACCTGAAGGTTGGCCATTCCAGCCGCACGGTGAAGGACTGCATCCGCCTGGGACGCGAGGATTACACGATCCGCACAGCGCTTCTGGAGAACCGGTTCATCGACGGCCACGAACCGCTCGCCCAGACCCTGAAGGAGCGCCTGCGCGCCGATCTGTTCCGCGGCAGTGCGGCGGATTTCATCGAGGCCAAGCTGGCCGAACGCGACACGCGCCACCGCAAGCAGGGCGGAGAGCGCTATCTGGTCGAACCCAACGTCAAGGAAAGCAAGGGCGGGCTGCGCGACCTGCAATCGCTGTTCTGGATCGCAAAGTACGTCCACAACGTCGACCGGGCCGCCGATCTGGTTCCGCTGAAGGTGTTCCGCCGCGAGGAATACGATGCCTTCTCGGCCGCCGAGACGTTTCTCATGGCGGTGCGCTGTCACCTGCACCTGATCGCGGGGCGCGCGGTGGACCAGCTGACCTTCGACATGCAGGTCGAGGTGGCCGACAGGATGGGCTATGTCGATCACGGCGGGCGGCGCGCGGTCGAGCACTTCATGCAGGACTATTTCCTGCACGCCACCAAGGTGGGCGAACTGACCCGCATCTTCCTCACCGCGATGGAGGCGCGCCACGTCAAGAACGAACCGATGCTGGTCGGCTTCTTCAATCGCCGCCGCAAGGTTCGTCCGGGCTACAAGGTGCTTCAGGGCCGTCTTGCGATCGAGGATGACACCGTCTTCCTGTCGGACAAGCTGAACCTCTTGCGCATCTTCGAGGAAGGCCTGCGCACGGGGCTTCTAATCCATCCCGACGCGATGCGTCTGGTGTCGGCGAACCTGGGCCTGATCGACGACGAGATGCGCCGCGACCGCGAGGCGGTGGGCATCTTTCTCGACCTGCTTCTGAAGCACGGCAATCCGGAACGCGCGCTGCGTCGGATGAACGAACTGGGCGTGCTGTCGGCCTTCATTCCCGAATTCGCCCCCATCGTCGCGATGATGCAGTTCAACATGTATCACAGCTACACGGTGGACGAGCACACCATCCAGTGCATCAAGACGCTCGCCCGGATCGAGGCGGGCGACCTGGTCGAGGCGTTGCCGGTCGCCAGCCAGATCCTGAAGGAGGGCGTGAACCGAAAAGTCCTTTATGTCGCGCTCTTCTGCCACGACATCGGCAAGGGCCGGGACGAGGATCACTCTATCCTGGGCGCCCGGATCGCGCGCAGCCTTGCGCCGCGGCTGGGCCTGAAGCCGCGCGATTGCGAGACGGTCGAGTGGCTGGTGCGCTATCACCTGCTGATGTCCGACATGGCGCAGAAGCGCGACATCGCCGATCCGCGCACGGTGCGCGACTTTGCCAAGGCGGTGAAGACCAAGGAGCGGCTCGACCTTCTGACGGTGCTGACGGTCTGCGACATCCGCGGCGTCGGCCCGGATACCTGGAACAACTGGAAGGCCGCGCTTCTGCGTGCGCTCTATCGCCAGACCCGCCGGGCCCTCGAAGAGGGGCTGGAGGCCATCAACCGCGAAGAGCGCGGCGCCGAGGCCAAGAAGAACCTGCGCGAGGCGCTGTCCGACTGGCCGCAAAAGGACCTGCGGACCGAGACCGCGCGCCATTACGATCCCTACTGGCAGGGCCTGCACGTCACCGCGCATGTGGACTTCGCCAACCTCCTGCGCGGGATCGGCGAGGACGAGATCCGCCTGAAACTCACCCCCGACGAGGACCGGGACGCCACGCGCGTCTGTTTCGCCATGGCCGACCATCCGGGCATCTTCAGCCGGATGTGCGGCGCGCTGGCGCTGGTTGGCGCGAACGTGGTCGATGCGCGGACCTTCACCACCAAGGACGGCTGGGCCACCGCCGCCTTCTGGATCCAGGATGCCGAGGGCAGCCCCTACGAGGAACAGCGCCTGCCGCGCCTTCAGTCCATGATCCAGAAGACCCTGAAGGGAGAGGTCGTCGCCCGCGATGCCCTTGCCCCGCGCGACAAGATGAAGAAGCGCGAAAAGGCGTTCCGCGTGCCCACCTCCATCACCTTCGACAACGAAGGGTCGGAAATCTACACGATCATCGAGGTCGACACGCGCGATCGTCCCGGTCTGCTGTTCGACCTGACGCGCACGCTGGCCAACTCCAACGTCTACATCGCCAGCGCGGTCATCGCGACCTACGGCGAGCAGGTCGTCGATACCTTCTATGTCAAGGACATGTTCGGGCTGAAGTTCTACTCGGAGTCCAAGCAGAAGACGCTTGAAAAGCGTCTGCGAGAGGCGATCGAGACCGGGGCGGAGCGGGCGCGCGGATGACCGCCCCGCGCCGCCGCCGGTCCCATGCAAAGCCGCCCGCCGCGGCAGGCCGTCTTGTGCCCGGGGGGGCGCGGTCTTGAAGCCCATCCGCCTGATGGCCGGTTTCTTCACCGTGGGCGTCTGGACGCTGGCCAGCCGGATCCTGGGGTTCGTGCGCGACATCGCGATCGCGGGCTTCCTGGGGGCCGGCCCGGTCGCCGAGGCGTTCCTTGTCGCCTTCTCGCTGCCCAACATGTTCCGCCGCTTCTTCGCCGAGGGCGCGTTCAACATGGCCTTCGTGCCGATGTTCTCGAAGAAGGTCGAGGCAGAGGAGGACGCGCTGACCTTCGCGCGCGATGCCTACACGGGGCTTGCGACTGTCCTGATCGTCTTCACGGTTCTGGCGATGGTGGCGATGCCGTGGCTGGTGCTGGCGATGGCCAGCGGCTTTCTGGGGGATGAGCGGTTCGACATGGCCGTGACCTTCGGGCGGATCGCCTTTCCCTATATCCTGTTCATCTCGCTGGCCGCGCTCTTGTCGGGTGTCTTGAACGCGACGGGGCGGTTCATGGCCGCCGCGGCGGCGCCGGTCCTGCTGAACGCGCTGTTCATCGCGGCGCTTGTGGTTGGGCATTTCGCCGGCTGGTCCATCGGGTTGACGCTTGCCTGGACCGTGCCTCTGGCCGGGATCGCACAGCTGGCGCTTGTCTGGGTGGCGGCATCGCGTGCCGGGTTCAGGCTGGTGCCGCGGCGCCCGCGCCTGACGCCAGAGCTGCGGCGGCTTGCGATCATCGCCGCGCCCGCGGCCCTGGCGGGGGGCGTGATGCAGGTGAACCTGCTGATCGGGCGGCAGGTGGCCAGCTTCTTTGACGGGGCCATCGCCTGGCTGAACTATGCCGACCGCCTGTACCAGCTGCCGCTGGGGGTGGTGGGCATTGCCGTGGGCGTGGTGCTTCTGCCCGATATCTCGCGCAGGCTCAGGGCCGAGGACACCGCCGGCGGGCGCCATGCCTTCAACCGCGCGGGCGAGATCTCGCTGGCGCTGACGGTGCCCGCGGCGGTGGCGCTTGTCGCCATCCCGGGCCCCTTGATCGAGGTTCTGTTCCAGCGCGGCCGCTTCGGGCCCGAGGACACGGCGGCCACGGCGCTGGCGCTGGCGATCTACGGGCTGGGCCTGCCGGCCTTCGTGCTGCAGAAGGTCCTGCAACCGCTTTTCTTCGCGCGCGAGGACACCCGCCGCCCGTTCTACTATGCGCTGGCCGGCATGGCGGTGAACGCCGCCATCGCCGTGGGCCTTTCGCCCGTGATCGGTTTCGCCGCGGCGGCCTGGGGGACGACACTGGCGGGCTGGGCGATGGTGCTGCTGCTCTGGCGCGGATCGCGCGGGATGGGAGAGGCGGCGATGCTGGACCGCCGGTTCCTCGGCCGCATATGGCGCATCCTGCTGTCTGCCGCGATCATGGGCGCGGTGATCTGGGGGCTGGCACAGCTTCTGGCGCCGTGGCTGGGAATGGCGACCGTCCGGTATGCGGCGCTGGCGCTTCTGGTGCTGGGCGGGGCGCTGTCATACTTCCTTGCGGCAGATCGCCTGGGCGCATTGCGGCTGTCCGAACTGCGCGGGGCCCTGCGGCGCTGACGCCGCATTTGACTAGCGCCGTTCGTCCTCGGGATGGGGCATGACGCCGACCGGATCCTTGTGGATGATGACATCCGCCTCGGGATACCGGCGGACGATCGCGCGGCGCAGCGCCGCGCCGGTGGCATGGGCGGCCTCCAGGCTTTGCTGGCCGTCCAGCTCGATGTGAAGGTTCACGAACACCCGGCTGCCGGCGGTGCGCGTCTTGAGATCGTGGAACCCCTCGACACCGGGCCATGCGCCCACAATTTCTTCGATCCCGGCGATCATCCCCGGGTCCGCCGACCGGTCCATGAGCGCGTTCCACGCTCCGCGCCCGATCGACACCGCACCGACCGCCAGCATCAGCGCCGCGCCCAGGGCCACCACGCTGTCCACCTGGCCAAGGCCGAACCGCGACGACGCCCAAAGCGCCAGGATCGCGCCCACATTCGGCACGAGGTCCCCGGCATAATGCAGCATGTCCGCCTGCACCACGCGGCTTCCGGTGCGCCGCGCCACGCGCCGCTGCCAGGCCACGAGCGCCAGCGTCAGCACGATGGACCCGGCCATCACGGCCATGCCCCGCCCCTCTGCCGCGATCGGGGTGGGCGCATCCGACATTAGCCGCGCAAGTGCGGCCCATCCGATAACGGTGGCTGAAACCAGGATGAACAAGGACTGTCCAAGTGCCGCAAGATCCTCGGCCGAGGTATGGCCGAAGGCGTGATCCTCATCCGGGGGGCGCGCGGCATAGATGATGGCCGCCAGCCCGCCCAGCGAGATCATCAGGTCCAGCGCGCTGTCGGCCAGGCTTGCGGCGATGGAAAGCGCCGAGGTCTCGCCAAGCGCCCAGAGCTTCGCCACCACCAGGACAAGCGCCACGCTTGCCGAAAAGACGGCAGCCGAAAGGTTCAGCCGTGTGCTGTCCCTGCCTGTCATGTCCTGCGTTCCCGATGGCGCCCCGTCTGGGTAACCCACGTCGTTTGGCGTGGGCAAGTGGGCGCGGTGCCTCAGTCCCGGGTTTCCTCGGGATCGACCCCCCAGAGCGCGGCCTTCGGCACCCATCCGCGCTGGCGCCCGGAAGAGATCTCGCACCATTCGACCGCGCAATCGCCAAGCCGGGCGATCACCCCGGCCTCGGCCCTTGCGACCACGGGTGCGGCCGGATCGGGCTTCATCATCAGCGCCGTGAGATCGGTTTCGACGATCACCGTTCGAACGCCCGAAAGCAGCGAGTAGTGAACCCATCCGCCGGCGCCGTCACGGTCCCGCACGCGCCGCCAGTGGCCGAACTCGGCCACCACCTGCAAGGGCATGTTGCGGCGGGTATAGACCCAGTCGATCCGGTGCGTCAGCGACGGGCCACGACGCGCGTTGCCCTCGGATGCCTTGAGCGAAACGTAACGAGGAAGGGGAAGGTTCGTCACCGGCCCGCGCTCTGTCGCCAAGGCCGCGCCGGTTGCCAGCGCCGCCATCACGCCACCAAGAATCGCACGCCTGACCCAGCAATGTCCGGCCACTCGATCTGCCTTTCTGCCCCGCCGTCCGTCGTTGCGGCCGGCTGCGTTGCCCGGGGTCTCGTCACTTCCGCTTGTGCCCCGCTTCGATACTTGCCACCTTGCCACCAGTCCGTATCCAACGGAAGCGATGGGAGGGTCTTCATGCCGGGTCAGCGTCTGAGTGTTGTCGTTACGCGACGCCTGCCGGAGGCCGTCGAGACCCGGATGACCGAGCTGTTCGATGTCGAACTGCGCGAGGATGACCGTCCGCTCAGCCGGGAAGAGCTTGGGGCGGCCATGCGCCGGGCCGATGTCCTGGTCCCGACGATTACCGACACGATCGATCAGGCCTTGCTGTCGCAGGCCGGCGACAAGCTGAAGCTGATCGCCAATTTCGGGGCAGGGGTGGACCATATCGATGTCCAGACCGCCCGCCAGCGCGGTATCCTGGTGTCCAACACCCCCGGCGCGGTCACCGAGGACACCGCCGACATGACGCTGGCCCTGATCCTTGCCGTCACCCGCCGGATTCCTGAAGGCCTTGCCATCATGCAGGCCGGAGCATGGACCGGCTGGGCGCCTACCGCCCTGCTGGGCGGACGCGTCGGCGGGCGCCGGCTCGGCATCCTGGGGATGGGGCGGATCGGGCAGGCGGTGGCGCGGCGCGCCAAGGCCTTCGGCATGCAGATCCACTATCACAACCGCAAGCGCCTGCGCCCCGAGATCGAGACGGAACTGGAGGCGACCTACTGGGAAAGCCTCGACCAGATGGTCAGCCGGATGGACGTGATCAGCATCAACTGTCCGCACACGCCGTCGACCTTCCACCTGATGAACGCGCGGCGGCTGAAGCTGATGAAGCCCTCCGCCGTGATCGTGAACACCTCGCGCGGCGAGGTGATCGACGAGAACGCCCTGACACGGATGCTGCGGTCGGGCGAGATCGCGGGCGCCGGGCTCGACGTGTTCGAGCGCGGGGTCGAGATCAACCCGCGCCTGCGCGAGATGTCGAACGTCGTGCTTCTGCCGCACATGGGGTCGGCCACGCTGGAGGGCCGGATCGAGCAGGGCGAGAAGGTCATCATCAACATCAAGACCTTCGCCGACGGACACCGCCCGCCGGACCTTGTCGTGCCGGCGATGCTGTAGCGGCGCGCATGGCCGCCCGCGCCCGCCCGCTGCCGCCGCTGCGCCTGCCGCGCCGTATCGTTTCGGGCGGTCAGACGGGGGTGGATACCGGCGCTTTGGAGGCGGCGCTGCGGCTGGGTGTCGAGACCGGCGGCTGGGTGCCGGCAGGCCGCACGAACGAAGCGGGGCGCATTCCCGATCGCTACGCCGGGCTGGTGGAGGCCGACAGCGCCGATCCGGCAGAGCGGACGCGGCGCAATGTCGAGGCGGCGGGCACGACGCTGATCCTGACGGTGGCCGGTGCGGTCAGCCCCGGAACCGCGCTGACGCTGGACCATGCCAGGGCGCTGGGCCGTCCCCATGCCACGGTCCGTCTCGGGGCGGGGGATCCCGGCGTCGCGGCCTCTGCCATCCGCGCCTTCCTGTCGCTCCATGGCGCAGAGGTGCTGAACGTGGCCGGGCCGCGCGAAAGCGAGGTGCCGGGCATTGGCGGCTGGACCGAGGCGGCGCTGGTCGCCGCGCTCTCGGGCGCCGGGCGGGGCTGAGCCATGCGCCGCGCCCTCGCCCTGCTGCTCTTTCTGGGGATGGCCGCCTGCACCCGGCCCCTGTCCGAGAACGAGGCCGGTCTGGCCGACGCCCTCTTCGGCGACACGCTGGACACCTCCAAGATCGGGGTTGCCGTCAGCCTGGGTCTCAGCCCTCCCCCGGGGGAAAGGCCCCTTGTTTTCAAGGCACTGGAGATTCCCGAAGCCCCCTGCGCCCGCGCCGAGCCCAGCCCGGTGACGGGGGCGCCGGCGGCGTTCGTGTCGTTCAACCGGCTGCACTATGCCAGCCGGTTCTATACCGCCGACGCCATGGCGGGGTGGCCTGAGAAGGCGCGGATGCCGCATGCTCTTCTGTTGGCGCATGAGTTGACGCATGTCTGGCAGTGGCAGAACCGGGACGTTACAGGGTATGATCCTGTGCGGGCCTTGCTGGAGTCCATCCGGGCGCCGGACCCTTATTTCTATGACATCGACCCCGACCGCCCGTTCCTGAGCTATGGCTATGAACAGCAGGCGGCGCTGGTCGAGGATTACCTGTGCCACAGGCTTCTGGATCCCCACGCCCCCAAGCTGGACACGCTGCGACAGGTGCTGGCGCCGGTCTTTCCGCTGGACCGGCTGGAGGCGGTTCTGGCCGAATGACCCATGTCGGCATCGCGTCGGCATGACGTCGGCAAAACGTCGGCGCGGGTTGCGCGCACGAGCTGCCCATGGAGAGCCGAGAAATCATGCCTGCGACGAAGGGATCGGCGCCTTGGCGGTGCCATTGCGTGACGAGCGCGGCACGCGGAGGCTAGCCAGCAACTGCGGCCCGCGACAAGCGGGGCACCTTGAAACGGGCAAAGCGGACCGACGGGCCTGGGCTGTGCCCGTCGATCCGCGGGATGTGTCTTTCCGGGGTCGTGCGGTCAGCCGGACCGGTGTTCAGTCAACCCTGACGTAGACGTAGACCGAGACGTTGCGCGGGCGTGTCTCGCTTGTGCCTTCGTTTGGGGCGGTCGACACGTCCGGGTACTCTTGATCTGCACTGGTCTTGACATGAGTGTTGTTGGGGATGTTGCCCAGGCGGGTGGGGATCGGGTGAGTGTGCGGCCCGACAGTGTCCATCTGGAGGCTTCCGGCCTCGAACTCGTTGCCGGAGGCGTCCCGGCTGTCAGGGTTTCCGAGGTCGCCCGAGATGGCGCCGACATCCGCGGAGAATGCATTCAGCCCGCGCAGGAAGCGGCCCCGCAGATCCGGCAGATGCAAGGCGCCGCCGCTGCCGACCAGTTGGTAGTATTTCGTCTTTGCGTCGACTTCGCGCCCGTCACAAGGCAGCCAGTCGCGATGCTGCGAGCCTACGGCCCGTTTGAATGCCTCCCATGGGAGCATCGAGGTGATGATCGTCCCTACTGGAATGTTGGCCATGGTGTCCTCCTTCTGAAATGGACCAATCGTGAGAATGCGCTTGTTCAAGCAAAAGGGATGCGGTGAGTGACCGGGGACCGCTCCGCCGCGGTTCGGGTGGGGAATGCCAACCTTGCGGACCCCTCGAAACCGAACGGCTGGGTTCCCCGGTGCCGGATATCTACTTGGGTTGGCAGAAGTCCGGGATCTCGCCTTCGGGCCACTGGGCGACCTGGCAGATCTTTGGAAGGCTTACAGTCGCCCAGGTGTCGTTGATCGGGATGACGACGAACCCCTTGGAACCTCCGGCGGTGGCGCCTGTTCCGTTCGACAGTCTTTCACCGAGGATCATCGGCGAGGGCCCGGGCTGGCCGAGGCCAAAGGCTTTGGGAAGACAAGCCGTCTGCACGGGGTTCTGTGAGCAGTCGCAGAACTGGACCATGCCGGCCCCGCACATCGCCTCTGCGATCGTTTCGGAGTCGGGGCTGACGAGTGTCTTGTAGGCCTCGCATCCCTTTTGGGAATAATCGGGGCAGCCCGGTTCGCAGATCGAGTCCATCTTGGCGCACATCATCTTTGCCGCGAAGTGTTCGCAGATCTCCGGAGAGGTCGCGCAATTCCCGAGAACACTGGCGAAGGCACGCTCCAGGCTGAGGGGTTCGGCCTGTGTTGTGCCGAGAGAGGTGAGCAGGCCGAACAGAAATGCGGTGCAAATGGAAAAAGTCCTCATGGTAAACTCCTGCATCAAAATACAGCCATGAGGCTATCCAACACGGGCGCGTCGAGTCAATCCTGGGATGTTCAGGGGTCATGCATGCCGCCTGGAGTAGAGACTCCGGGGCTGTTTCCTGCGCAATGCCGAACGCTGATGACGCGATCCGCAGGCTGAGCGGAGAAACCCCGCCCGGAACAGCCGCTTTAGGCGGCCCGGGCAGCGGATGGCCGCCCGGACGGCCAGCCGCTTTGGTGACGTTTGCACGCGGATTGAGGTCGTCCGGACCTGGCTGGGATAAAGTGAAGACCTCAGTCGTCGGCAGCGGCTGCCCGCGGCCATCCGCAGCCCTCTGGTGGGGAGATGGCCCAGCATGGCTTGAGCGGAGAAACCTCGCCCGGAACAGCCGCGAAGCGGCCCGGGCAGCGGATGGCCGCCCCATAGGCCAGCCGCTTTGGGGACGTTTGCGCGGGGGTGGAGGTCGTCCGGACCTGGCTGGGATAAAGTGAGGACCTCGGGTGTCGGAGCGGCTGCCCGCGGCCATCCGCTGCCCTCTGGTGGGGGCGTGAGGCATGCACCGCCCAGGGAAGGACCAGAGCGGGGCGCGCTCCCGTGCTTACCGCTTCCTCCGCTTCACGTTCCCGCCGCGTTGCCCGGCCCGGCCGGCGGTGGAGCGGCCGCGCGATCCCACGGCGGCCTCGGACGCGGCCTCGACGGCGGACTGGCGGGCCAGCGGATCGTCGTGGACGGCGAGGTCGACGGCTTCGAGCCGCTTGATCTCGTCCCTGAGGCGCGCCGCTTCCTCGAATTCGAGGTTCTCGGCGGCCTTGCGCATCTCTGTCCTCAGGCCGTCGAGATGGGCCTGCAGGTTGGCGCCCACCATCGGCTTGTCGACTTTGGCGGTGACGCGGGCCATGTCCGTATCGCCCTTGTAGAGCCCGGCAAGCACGTCCTCGACGTTCTTCTTCACCGTCTCGGGCGTGATGCCATGCGCCTGGTTGTAGGCGATCTGCTTTTCGCGTCGGCGGTTGGTTTCGGCCAGCGCGCGTTCCATCGAGCCGGTGATGCGGTCGGCGTACATGATGACCCGTCCCTCGGCGTTGCGCGCGGCGCGCCCGATGGTCTGGATCAGCGAGGTTTCCGAGCGCAGGAACCCTTCCTTGTCGGCGTCGAGGATGGCGACCAGCCCGCATTCGGGGATATCGAGCCCCTCGCGCAGGAGGTTGATGCCCACCAGCACGTCGAAGGCGCCGAGGCGCAGGTCGCGCAGGATCTCGATGCGCTCGATCGTGTCGATGTCGGAATGCATGTAGCGCACGCGGATGCCCTGTTCGTGCAGGTATTCGGTCAGGTCCTCTGCCATGCGCTTGGTCAGCGTCGTGACCAGCGTGCGGAAGCCGGCGGCGGCGACGCGGCGCACCTCGTCCAGAAGGTCGTCGACCTGCATCTCTACGGGCCGGATCTCGACCGGCGGATCGAGAAGCCCGGTGGGGCGGATCACCTGCTCGGTGAAGACGCCGCCGGTCTGCTCCATCTCCCAGGCGGCGGGGGTGGCGCTGACGAAGACGGACTGGGGGCGCATGGCGTCCCATTCCTCGAACTTGAGCGGGCGGTTGTCCATGCAGCTGGGCAGGCGGAAGCCGTGTTCGGCCAGCGTGAACTTGCGCCGGTAGTCGCCCCGGTACATGCCGCCGATCTGGGGCACGCTGACGTGGCTTTCATCGGCGAAGACGATGGCGTCGTCGGGAATGAATTCGAACAGCGTGGGCGGCGGCTCGCCCGGCGCGCGGCCGGTCAGGTAGCGGCTGTAGTTCTCGATGCCGTTGCAGCTGCCGGTCGCTTCCAGCATCTCTAGGTCGAAGTTGGTGCGCTGCTCCAGCCGCTGGGCCTCCAGAAGCTTGCCCTCGCCCACCAGCTGGTCGAGCCGCTGGCGCAGCTCCTTCTTGATGCCGAGGATCGCCTGGTTCAGCGTCGGGCGCGGCGTCACGTAATGGCTGTTGGCATAGACCCGGACGCGGTCGAACCTGTCGGTCTTCGCCCCGGTCAGGGGGTCGAATTCGGTGATGCCTTCCAGTTCCTCGCCGAAGAAGGACAGCTTCCACGCGCGGTCTTCCAGGTGGGCGGGCCAGATCTCGAGGCTGTCGCCGCGCACCCGGAAGCTGCCGCGCTGGAACGCCTGGTCGTTGCGGCGGTACTGCTGGGCCACCAGGTCGGCGATCACCTTGCGCTGGTCATAGCTTTCGCCCGCCTTCAGGTCCTGCGTCATGGCGCCGTAGGTTTCCACGCTGCCGATGCCGTAGATGCAGCTGACCGAGGCGACGATGATGACGTCGTCGCGTTCCAGAAGCGCCCGGGTGGCCGAATGGCGCATCCGGTCGATCTGTTCGTTGATCTGGCTTTCCTTCTCTATGTAGGTGTCGGAGCGCGGGACGTAGGCCTCGGGCTGGTAGTAGTCGTAGTAGCTGACGAAGTATTCGACCGCGTTCTCCGGAAAGAACCCCTTGAACTCGCCGTAAAGCTGGGCGGCGAGCGTCTTGTTCGGCGCAAGGATGATGGCCGGGCGCTGGGTCTGCTCGATCACCTTGGCCATGGTGAAGGTCTTGCCGGTGCCCGTGGCGCCCAGAAGGACCTGGTCCCGCTCTCCGCCGTCGATGCCCGCGGCAAGCTCTGCGATGGCGGTGGGCTGGTCGCCGGCGGGCTTGAACTCGGTGTGCATCACCAGCCGGCGTCCCCCTTCCAGCTTTTCCCGGACGCGCACGTCGGGCGCGGCGGCATGCAGGGCCGGCATCTGCGACGGGTGATTGTTGTGCATGGAATCGGGTCCTGCTGGCGGGGGAGGGTGCGGCTAGAATTGTTCTCTTTTTGTGCCGGTTCAACCCGTGGCGGGACAGGCCGACCCCGCCGAAGGCCGATACCGGGACGCTGGGCTGCCAGGACATGCAACCTGAGGTTTATTTAATGCTTGCCACAACACCTTGAGGCGCGTACCGTTCCCTCACCTGAAGACGGTTTGCCGGGCGCTTGCGATCCACCCACCCCACCCCTCGCTCCCACGCGGGCGGCCGGCAACCCGCATGATCGCCCAGACGCCCTGTCGCATCCAGACCGCTTGCACCGCAGGCCGCTTGCCAGCATAAAGCGGGGCGAAGGAGACCTGCGCCATGCGAGCACGCATCTACAAGCCGGCCCGGACGGCCATGTCCTCGGGCACCGCGAAGACCCGCGACTGGGTGCTGGAGTTCGCACCCGCCTCGGCGCGCGAGGTCGATCCGCTGATGGGCTGGACCTCGTCGGCCGACACGCAGGCCCAGGTGCGCCTGCGCTTCGACACGAAAGAGGCCGCGCTGGATTACGCCCGCGACCACGGCATCGACGCGCAGGTGTTCGAACCGCACAAGCGAAAGCCCAACATCCGCCCCCGCGGCTATGGCGAGAACTTCGCCACCAACCGCCGCGGCGCCTGGACCCACTGACAGCCTCCAAGTTATCCTTGATCGCGCGCCCCGTTCGACGCAAAACCGCGTCGAGCGGCCCCTTAGCTCAACTGGATAGAGCAGCTGACTTCTAATCAGCAGGTTCGGGGTTCGAGTCCTCGAGGGGTCGCCATTTTTATCAATTGCTTACTTCAAGAGGTTGCCTGGCGAACCGGCCCTGGGTTGCATGTACGGCCAGCTTTTTTTTAGGTTCATCAAGACGCCGCAGCATGTTCGGGCTGTCAAGAGTGGGAAGTGGCTACACCCCGCACAGGATCCAATAGCCTCACCGCCTTCGCCTTCCCCTCGCAGACACCCCCGCCACCGGGCACGCACCCGCGGTCTTGCACTGCCGCCCTTTCCCGACGTTGGCCGCGCTGCAGTCGTCGAGTTCCGAGTCCGTGCAGACGATCCAGATCGCGGCCTGGATCGCGCGGGGAGAGTGGGCGGGGTAGCCATCGTGGCCACATACAAGGATGCAAAGAATTCCGCCGAACGGGTTTGCACTGTTCAACATGACCGTGAATGTCGGGGAGTGGTGCGCCGACTGGTTCGGGGTGCCCGCGATCGGCGGGCGTCCGGCGATCGCGCCTTGCGGGCCCGCGACCGGCGACCGGCGGGTGGTGCTTGGCGGGTCGCACCTGTGACATGTCTTCTATCGCGAGCGCCACCAGGGGCATTCCCACACCGGCAATACGCCCGACGGCAGCGCCGGGCACAAGGGGTTCCGGATCGCGGGAGAGTTGCCCCGAAGCTGACCCAAAGGCGCGCGGATCCGCGGTCCTGGCGGCCGGCCCCTAGGACAGGCAGCTGAACCGGGACACGAGCTTGAAGCTGTCGGCCCGGCAGATCGAGCGGGCGACAAGGAACGGGTCGGCTTCAGGTGATGTCGCATAGTCGCGCCGGACGATCAGGGCGGGATCGCCGGGCTGGGCCTGCAGCTGCGCGGCCTGCGCGTCGGTCAGAAGCGCCCCCTCGATGGTTTGGACCACCGATTCCGCCTTTATTCCGAAGCGGTCCTCGATGATTTCCGCCGCCGCCTTCTGCACCCGGCTCAGGTCGTCGACCACGGGCTCCAGCACGATGTCCAGATACAGCGTCACCAGTGCGACCGGCCGGTCTCCGGTTGCAGCACCCTTGCGCAGCATCAACACCTCGACCAGGCGGCGCCCGATCCGGCAACCGAGATCCTCGGCCAGGGCGGCGTCGGCGTCGACGATCCGGCTCGACAGGAACGAACGCCGGGTTTCCTGGCCAAAGGCGATCAGATCCTCGATGGACTGGATCGTCTCGGCAAGCCGGGCCTGTCCGCCCGCCGACACCACCGTGGACCCCTGCCCCTGGCGCGAGGCGACGGCCCCGCGGGTCCGCAGATCCTCGACCGCCTTGCGCACCGTGTGCCGACTCACCCCGTAGGCCCGCATCAGGTCGGTCTCGGTCGGCAGCATGTCCCCGACCCGGTGACGGCCCTTGCGGATTTCGTCCATGAGGTGATCGGCGATCAGCCGGTATTTCGGGCGGTCTCCAAGCACGACGTCAGATTATTCCGCGCCCGCGCAAGGACCGGATCTCGGCGTGCGAGAAGCCGCAGTCGGACAAGATGTCATCGGTATTCGCTCCCATGGGGGGACAGGGCCTGGATACCGGTTTTTCGCCTGCATCGAGCGGAGAGACAAGCACATCGAAATGCGCACCGCCGTCCAGCGCCAGCGTCTCGATCCGCCCGTCCTGGCGCAA
>JAUIIC010000273.1 GCA_030431935.1 Alphaproteobacteria bacterium
CCACAGCGCGTTGATCCCCATCAGAGTGTCGCCATCGCCCAGCGAGCCGACGACAAGCCGCCCGCTGTCCTTCAGCGCCAGCGCCGCGCCGACGGTCAGGCCCGGGCCGCTGCCGATCCCGCCGCCGCCGTCCTTGCCCAGGTAGTCCAGCGGGTGCCGGTGCGGCCAGACATCCACCGGCCAGCCCCGCGCCAGGGCCGGAAAGGTCACCGGCTGATCGCCCACGGCGGCCTTGAGCGCGCGGGCGACGTCGCCCAGCGTCAGGCCCTCGCGCGGGCCCTTCTCCCTGGGGGCGGTGGCGGCACGGGCCGGCGCGGGACGCGCGGGCCCCTTCAGGGCCGCCAGCAGGGCGGACACGGCGGCATCGGCCTCGCAATTCAGTTCCACGTCCACCGGCGGCAGCGCGAAGTGTTCCTTGCCCCAGCCACCCGCCAGCTGGTGATCCAGCCCGGCGTGGATGATGCTGGCGTCCGGCGCCGTGTCCCCGAACGCCTGATGCAGGACGCCGCCCAGGTCGATCCACCCAAGGCTGAGGATCGCGTCGGCCCCGCGCAGCGCCTCTGCGGCCACCGGCGACAGCTTGTTGAACGGCTTGCCCACGTGGTTGGGGTGATCGGTCGGCACCATTGCGCCCGCCTTCAGGTCCGACAGCATCGCGGCGCCCAGCCGTTCGGCCAGCGCGACACGTGCCGCCATCGCCTCTGCCGTCCGCGCGCCCCGCCCGAAGAGGATGACGGGCCGTTCCGCCGCGTCCAGCACCCCCGCCGCACGGGCAAGCGCGCCGGGGGCGGGCCCCGCCGCTTCGGGCGCGGCAAAGCGCGCCGGGTCCGGCAAGGCGGGCGGGCTGTCCAGCGGCGCCTCTTGCCCGCTGGCGTCCAGGTTGATGTAGACCGGCCCGCAGGGTGCCGTCATCGCGGCCTTCCAACCGCGCAGCATCGCCTCCGGTACCGCGCCCACGGACCCCGGCTGATCGTCCCATTTCAGGAAGGGCCGCGCCAGCGCCGCTTGGTCCTGCGAGGTGTGCAGCCAGTCGATCCAGGGCCGCCGCTCGGTCGCGTCCATCGGCCCCGTCGCCCCGAGGATCAGCATCGGCACGCGGTCGCAGAAGGCGTTGAAGATCGCCATCGTCCCGTGCATCAGCCCGACGTTGGAATGCAGCGCCACCGCGATCGCGCGGCCCGTCGCCTTGGCATAGCCATGCGCCACGGCCACGGCATGTTCCTCATGGGCGCAAAGGATGATCTCGGGGTCGCGGTTGCCAAGGTGGTTCACCAGCGAATCGTGGAACCCGCGATAGCTGGCGCCGGGGGTCAGCGCGATATAGGGGATATCCAGCGCCCGCAGCATCGCGGCGGGAACGTCAGAGCCCCAGGAAATCGCCTCGTCCAGCGGCCCCTCGACCGGTTCCGCGCGCCAGTCGTCATTGTCATTGCGCAACACCCGCATGTCCTCCCTCGGCTGCGATGACCGACGATAGGAAGACGGCTGACAGCCTGTCAAAACGCAAGCGGACGGGTGGGCGAACTTCGTGCCATGCGTTCCGCGATGCGAAACGACATTCCAAAATCGGGGATCAGTCCACCGGCGCCTCGATCACCACGGCGCTGTCGTGCGGCACGACCTTGTAGGTCTTCAGCGCCACGATGCAGGGCGGGGCGACGACCGAACCGTCGCGCACGTCGAACTTGCCCTGGTGGAAGTCGCACTCGATCACATGGCCCTCAAGATAGCCCTCGGACAACTCTCCGGGGCCGTGCGTGCACACGTTGTCGGTGACGTAGAACTGCCCCTCGATATGGTAGACGGCAAGCTCCAGATCGTCCGAATCCACCCGGATGACACCCCCCTCGGGCACATCCTGTTTTGCGCAAAGCTCGATCAGGCCTTCCCCCGTCGCCATCCTGTCCGCCCTTCTCCGGTTTCCTGCTGGGTAACGGAACAATGTTCCGTATGCAAGAAATGGCAACCTTTTTGGTTGCCCGGTTCCGCATGGCGAACCAGCTTTGGCGGGCAGGCGGAATCTGAAAATATCAATATCAGACAGATAGTTAATCGGCCAAGGGCCGTCCAGGCCCCGCGGTTCCGTCGTAGCGTTCCGCATATAGGAATATTGTTCTGAATACCGCGCTGCGGTAAGACATCCCCAATCAGGAGGGCCCGCACATGGACAAGAAAACCGAAGACCACATCCTGCCAGAAATGGAGCCGGACCCCGATCACCACCATCACCACGACGATGGCGCCGACGACCAGCCCGCGGGCTACTACCACAGCCAGAAGAACCGCATCTTCGTCCGCCCGATCCAGGGCGAATACAACCTGACGACGGAACTGGAACGCCTGCGCGCCGTGCCCCGCGTCCGCAAGGCGACAGAGATAAAGTTCGTAGACGGCCCGCAGGCCTATTCGCGCCACTACGTGGAGCCGAAGGACGGCATCAGCCAGCTCTTTCACCTGCACCTCGAGGAATACGGCCCCGGCGGCAAGAGCCAGAAGCACGGCCACGTGAACGAGGCCGCGTTCTACATCCTCGACGGCGAGGGCTACGAGATCCACGACAACATCCGCTACGACTGGAAAGCGGGCGACGTGGCGATCGTCCACAACAACTGCGTCCACCAGCATTTCAACGCCTCGGATACGAAACCCGCCCGCGCGCTGGTGCTCAAGACCAAGCCGATGTTCGTCTTCATGAACATGCTGTTCCAGAAGACGGTGGAGCCGCGCTCCACCGTTGCCGCACCGGGGGGAGAGGACTTCGAGGTGCGCGAGGAGGAAGACGATTTCAACCACCCCGAAGGAGGCTACTGACCATGGCTTGGGGAGAAACGGGTGCCTGGCTGGACGGCACGGAAAACATGGCGCTGTATCAGGACCTTCTGGACGACGCCGCCGCGCGTCCGGCCCGCGATGCCCAGCGCAAGAAGGTCGTCCATCCAGAGGAAATGCCGTGGGAGATGTCGCGGCAGGGGCTGCTCAAGCACCTCCTCAACGAGTCGATGAACACCCGCATGGAAACCGTCGACGCCTACATGCAGATCGTGCCGCCCGGCTCGCGCTCCGGCAAACACCGCCACCTCGCCGAGGAATGCCTTTATGTGGTCGAGGGCCGCGGTTACGACCTGCATCAGGACTGCGACGTCGAGATCACCGACGAATATTTCTGGAAGCCGCAGGACAAGGTCTCGCGCTGGGAGTATGAGGCCGGCGACGTCATCTATGTCCCGCCCAACACGATCCACCAGCATTTCAACGCCGATCCCGACAGGCCCTTGCGCCTCATCTCGGTCATCAACCGCATCTTCAAGAACTGCGGGCTGAACGACCTTGAACAGCTAGAGGATGCGCCCGAATACGATCCCTCGGTCACGCTGACGCCCGAAATCGTGCGCGGCTATCTCCGAACCGGCGCCTAGGCCGCGGGTCCGCCGATGCTGGGTGCGCTTCTCTCGCTGGCGTCGGCGGCGTTCTTCGGACTGAACAACGCGACGCTTCGGCGCGGCGTGATACGGGGATCGGTGCTGCAGGGCATGGCGATCACCGTGCCCTTCGGCGTGCCGCTCTTCGTCGCCTTCGCCGCGGCCTTCGGCGGGTTCGACGCGATGCGGGACTGGGGCTTCGGGCCCTGGTTCTGGATGACGGCCGCCGGGATCGTGCATTTCGTCATCGGGCGCTACGGGAACTACAAGGCAACGCAGCTTCTGGGCGCGACGCTGTCCACCCCGATCCAGCAGCTATCCATCCTCGTGTCGCTCGTGCTCGCCTTTGCCTTTCTCGGCGAGACGGTGAACCTTCTGAATGTGGCAGGCATCGGCCTCATCGTCTTTGCGCCCATGATGCTGGCCCGGCGCAAGGAGGCCGCCGTTGCCGCGGGGCGGGCCAAGGGGTTCGATCCTCAGTACGGGCCGGGCCTGTTCTGGGGGGCGGTCTGCGCCCTTGGCTACGGCACCAGCCCGCTCTTCGTGGCGCTGGCCATCGCCGATGGCGGGATCGCGGACAGCATCGGCGGTCTTCTGGTGTCCTATACCGCGGCCACCATCGTCGTCGTCGTCTGGGTCCTGCTGGCCGGTGTGGACAAGACGCTTGGCGGGCTCGAACGTCAGTCGGCGGGCTGGTTCCTGCTGGCGGCACTGTTCGTGGCCCTGTCGCAGGGGTTTCGCTACGTGGCGCTGGCGGTGGCGCCGGTCGCCGTCGTGGTGCCGATCCAGCGGCTTTCGGTGGTGTTCCGCCTGATCTTCAACGCGATCCTGAACCCCGAGCACGAGGTTTTCGACCGCTGGGTGGTCGCGTCGATATTGCTGTCGGTGGTGGGGGCTGCCGCGCTGGCGGGCCCGACGGGCCCGATGCTGCGGTGGCTGGGCCTGCCAGACGCCGTGGTCGGCCTCATGGCAACGCCGCTGTTCTGACCGC
>JAUIIC010000274.1 GCA_030431935.1 Alphaproteobacteria bacterium
CAGGCGGGAAGGCAAAGCTGATGGCCTGGGTGTAGAACCCGGCCAGGACGATCTCGCCGCCCTTGGCGATATGGCCGATCAGCGTGTTCAACAGGTCGGCGTTGCCGCTGGCATCGTAGATCGAGCGATAGTCGCGGCGCGTGTCCTGGTCGGGATGCAGCACCTGGTAGCCCCGCGCGCCGCGGGCGCGGTCGGCGTCGATTTCCCAGACGGTCGGCGCGGGCGCGCCCGCGGCGATGGTCAACCGGGCCAGCAGGCGGCCAAGAACCCCGTGGCCGACGATCAGGTCGGGCACGGCCTTGTCCACGCCGGCCATCGCGTGCCGCGCCGTGGCGGCCAGCGCCAGAAGCGCGCCTTCGGCCCCAAGGCCCCGGTCGATTCGCGTGACCCGGTCATGCGCCGTGACCAGCGTGGCGGCGGCACCGCCGAAAAGGCCGCGCGCGCCCTCGAAACAGGTGGCGCCGGGCACGAAGACATGATCGCCCGGCTTGTAGGGCGTGTCGGAACCGGCCTCGACCACCTCTCCGGCGGATTCGTAGCCGGGCACCAGCGGATAGCCCATGCCGGGAAACGGTGGCATCTGGCCGGACCAGAACAGCTTTTCGGTGCCGGTAGAGATGCCCGAATGCGCGATCTCGACCACGAGGTCCCCCGGCCCGGGCGCCTTCAGGCCAAGGGTATCGACCCCAAGCTCCTTCGGACCCTGCAAGATGACGGCATCGGTATGCAACGTGACGTTCTCCTGGTGCCGAGTCAGTGAAGAGACTCGGGGCGCAATGAGGCGCGTTGGTGTCAGTTTAACCTGACACTTGGGTGTGTCAACTCATTTGGACATTTCTTGCTGTCTAAGTTTCACGACAGCTTGCGCGCGGTGACGACGCTGGTGACGAAGGGCCGATGGGTGGCCGGAATCGCCACGTCGACGAAACCGGCGGCCTTCAGCAGGCCGGCGATCTCGGCGGCCGATCGGGCGCGCCCGGTCCGCATGGCCATGCAGTAAAAGGCGAAATACACGTCACCCGGGCGATGCGGCCTGTCCCCGCCTGACATCGGCTCTGACACGATCAGGCGCCCGCCCGGCGGCAAGGCGCCATGAACGGCCGACAGCAGGTCCGCGACCGTCTGGTCGGCATGATCGTAGAGAACACGCACAAGGCTGATGGCATCCGCGCCCCGCGGCAGCGGATCGTCCCGGAAGGACCCCGCGGCGATGGTCACGCGGTCAAGACAACCGGCCTTTTGCAGTCGGGCCCGCGCGCCCGGCACAACGGCAGGCAGATCGAACAGCGTCATCGACAGCTTCGGGTTCGCCCGCGCCGCCGCCGCGACGAAGGCGCCGGTGCCGCCGCCCACATCCATCAGGTGCCGGATGCCGGCAAGAGACACGGTGCGCAGCGTCTCTTCCGCGACAAGCCCCTGGCTGTCGGCCATCAGTTCCGAATAGCGGGCCGCGATCCCGGGATCCTCGGCACCGCCGGCCCCGAAGACATAGGGCCAGAAGCCGGCAAGTTCCGGCTCGGTCTCGCCCCGCAGGAAGGCCACGGGATCGGCAAGGTCCCGATACAGTACGTCATGGTGGCGAATCATCGCCTCCAGCCCCGGCACGCCAAGCAGCGCGGCCCCCTTGCGCGCCAGCGCATATCGCCCGTCGCGCCGCAGCTTCAGAAGGCCAAGCGCCACGCCCGCCTGCAACAGCACGCTCAGCCGTTCCGGCGCGACATCGACACGGCCCGCAAGGGCCGCCGGACGCGCGGGCGCATCCAGCAGCATGTGAAGCAAGCGCAACTCGACCAGCGCCATCAGCGCCTGCGAATGCACGAAGCCCGCGACAAGGTCGAAAAGCTCTTCGCCCTCGCGCCGAGCGACGCCGCGGGTCAGGGGAAAGCGGCTGGCCCAGCTTTGAAACCGGGGCGAGGCCACAAGCCGCAGAAGCCGCGCGGCAAGGCCACCGGCTGGTGCGGCCGCCGGGGCCGGGCCGCTATGCCCCAGGTCGGTCATCTCAGGCCCGTTGGTGCGCGGCGACCGGCACGACCTTTTCGGCATAGCTGCGGACCATCTCGGCCAGCATCGCCTCTCCGGGACAGGACGGAATGGACGAGATCGCGCCCGCAAGGATGTTCTTCAGCCGCTGGACGGCACCTTCGACACCAAGCACCGAAACGGCATTGGGGCGCGCGTGCGCCTCGTCCTGCCCCACGGGCTTGCCCAGTTCCTCGGCGTTGCACAGGGCGTCGCGCAGGTCGTCGGCGACCTGGAACGCCTCTCCGATGCGGGCGCCAAGCTCGAACCACGGCTCGGCCTCCTGCCCGGCGGCGACGGCCCCCATCTGGGTGGCCGCGATGAACAGCGCGCCGGTCTTGGCCTGGTGATAGGCCGACAGGTCGACCTTGTCCTCGGATTCCCAGCCCTGCCCGGCACAGATCCCGCCCGGCATCCCGGTGCGGGAGGACAGGATGCGCACAAGCTCCAGCGCGCGGCCGCAATCCTCGCGCCCGGCCCGGGCCAGCACCTCGAACGCCATCACGATCAGGCTGTCCCCGGTCAGAAGCGCAAGCGGTTCGGAATAGGCGCGGTGGACCGAGGGCTTGCCGCGCCGGACGTCGGCATCGTCGAAACAGGGCATGTCGTCGTGAACGAGGCTGGCGCAGTGGATCATCTCCAGCGCCGCGGCAGCCGCGTCCGACAGGTGCGGGCGATCGTCGCCGCAGGCCTTGGCGACCGACAGCAGGATCGTCGGGCGGATGCGCGCGCCCCCGGGCGTCACGGCATAGTCCAGCGCGGATGCAAGGCGCGGCGGCGCCGCCCCGGCCTGTCCGTGGGATATCGCGTCGGACAGGGCGTGCTCGATCCGTTTCGAGAGGGACATGGGGCCTCCTTGCCGCCGGCTGTGTCAAAGTGTCTAGACAGCTAGACTGTAAATCATACTGGACACATCGGCCGTGGGAGTCAACAATCCGAACCATGGAAAGCGGATCTGACAAGGTCGTGGTGATCGGCGCGGGCATGGGCGGGCTGGCAACCGCCATGCGCCTGGCCCATGCCGGCATGGGCGTGACCGTCATCGACAGCCACGCCAGCCCCGGCGGCAAGATGCGCACCGTCGAAAGCGACGCGGGGCCGGTGGACGCCGGGCCGACCGTCATGACCATGCGCCATGTCTTCGACGATCTCTTCGCCGCCTGCGGCACGGCGCTCGACGATCACGTGACGCTGACATCCGACAGGACCCTTGCGCGGCACTGGTGGTCCGATGGCAGCACGCTGGATCTTTTCGCCGATCCCGAGGCCAGCGCCAGGGCCGTGGCGGATTTCGCCGGACCCGCCGAAGCCGCCGCCTTTCGCCGGTTCTCGGACCGGGCGCGGCAATTGTTCGACGCCTTCGACGCCCCGATGATGCAGGCCGCCGCCCCGCGGGTGACGGACCTGACACGGCAGGTCCTGGCCACGCCCGCGCTGATCCCGGCGCTGGCACCGCTCCGGACACTGGCCCGTGCCCTGGCGTCAGAATTCCGGGATCCAAGGCTGCGACAGCTCTTCGGCCGCTACGCGACCTATGTGGGCGGCTCGCCCTATCGCTCGCCCGCCGTGCTGGCGCTGATCTGGCATGCCGAGGCCACGGGCGTGTGGGCCGTCAAGGGCGGGATGCACCGTCTGGCCCAGGCGATGGCCGGCGTCGCACAGGCCGGCGGGGCAACCTTCCGGCTCGGGACCCATGTCGCGCGGATAGAGATGCAGCGCGGCCGCGCCGCCGGCGTGGTCCTTGCGGACGGCACGCGGCTTGCCGCCGGGCAGGTGGTGTTCAACGGTGACCCGGCCGCGCTGTTTCACGGCCATCTCGGGGACGCCGTGCGCGGCGCGGTGCCGAAACCCGCCGTGGCGCCACGCAGCCTGTCCGCCGCGGTCTGGAGCTTTGGCGCCACCCCGCGCGGCGTCGATCTCGACCATCACAACGTCTTCTTCGGCGACGACCCCCGGGCAGAGTTCGGCCCGATCGAGGCCGGGCGCCTGCCCGACGATCCCACGCTTTACATCTGCGCGCAGGACAGGGGCGCGGGCCACCGCCCGACGGGACCAGAGCGGTTCGAGATCATCATGAACGCCCCGCCCGGGCTGGCCGACAGCGACAAGGAACGAGAGATATGCCGGATACGCACCTTCGAGCAGCTGGAACGCTTGGGCCTGACCTTCTGCGAGGAACCGTCGCCCGCGGCACTGACGACGCCGGCCGACTTCGACCGGCTGTTTCCGGCGAGCCAAGGCAGCCTCTACGGGCGCACCCCGCATGGTCTGATGGCCCCGTTCCAGCGGCCGACGGCACGATCCCGGATACCGGGGCTTTACCTGTGCGGGGGCGGAACGCATCCGG
>JAUIIC010000038.1 GCA_030431935.1 Alphaproteobacteria bacterium
GCGCCAGCCGTTCCTCGGCGGTCAGCCGGTAGGCGCCCTCGGCCGAGGCCATCTGGTTTCTCGCCGCGCTGATCGCCGCCGCCAGCTTGGGCTCGGTCGCCTCAAGCACCTGCAACTCGCCGCGCGACTCCGCCAGCCGCGCCTGTAGCCGCAACACCTCGATCTCCGGCACCGCGCCCCGGCTGGCCAGGTCGGCAGTCAGCGCCACCTCGCGCTCCAGGGGCGCCACCACCTCTTGCAGCTTGGCCCGCGTCGCGCGCAACTCGGCCAGCTCGCTCTCGCGCTGCGCCAGCTGGTCGGCCAGCACCGTCATCTCGGTCTGCAACTGCGCCCGGCGCGAGGCGAAGACGCGCCGCTCGGCGGCCACGGCCTCGGGGGCGCGCGCCTCCAGCCCCTCTGGAAAGGCGATCTGGTCCGCGCCCGACGCCTCGGCCGCCACCCGCGCGGTCTCGGCCATCAGCCCCGCCTCACGCTCCAGCAATTCGCCGCGCTGCGCGGCAAGCCCGGTGTCGTCGATCTGCATCAGCACCTGGCCCGGCACCACCACGTCGCCCGGCGCCACGTCGATCGAGGTTACCACCCCCGCCTCGGGGCTTTGCACCACCTGCACCTGGCTTAACGGGATGACCCGCCCCATGCCGCGCGTCACCTCCTCGATCTCGTGGGTGGCGGCCCAGAAGGCGAAGCAGCCGATCCCCGCCAGCACCGCCAGGATCAGGGGCCAGGCGCCGATGGCGCGCGCCGTGCCCGCCGTTCCCGCCAGGTCCCCGCCAAGGGTGTCGTCCGCGCGGCTGCCGAACATCGCCTACCCCGCCCCCTGCGTCCGGACCGGCGCGCTGCGCGCCAGCGCCTGCCGCCGCAACTGCTCCAGCACCTCGTCCCTGGGCCCGTCGAGGATCTTGCGCCCGCCGTCGATCACCACGAAGCGCGCGGCGCGGTTGGCCAACGACTGGCGGTGCGTGCACAGCACAAGCCCCGTGCCATCGGCGGTCAACGCATCGAGCCGTGCGGCCACCCGCGCCTCCATCTCCTGGTCCATCGCGCTGGTGGGCTCGTCCAGGAACAGCAGCCGCGGTGCCCGCAGGATCAGCCGCGCCAGCGCCAGCCCCTGCCGCTGCCCGCCCGACAGGCGGCTGCCCTTCTCGCCCACGAAGGTCTCCAGCCCGTCGGGCATCGCCGCCACCGCGGCATCCATCCCCGACAGGTAAAGCGCGCGCTCGATCTCGGCGGGCCGCGCATGCGGGCGGCCCAGGATCAGGTTCTCGCGGATCGTCCCGGTGAACAGCTCGGAATCCTGCGGCAGGTATCCGATCCCCGCGCGCAGCTCGGCCGGGTCGTATTGCCCGATGGCGTGCCCGTCGATCAGGATCTGGCCCTTCTCGGCCACCAGAAGCCCCGCCAGCAGCCGCCCCAGCGTCGTCTTGCCCGATCCCACGCGGCCCAGAAGCGCCACCGCCTCTCCTGGCGCGATGGTCAGGGTCAGCCCGTCCAGCGCCGGTTTCGGCGCGTCGGGGTAGGTAAAACTGACGCCCTCGACCGACACCCGCGCCTCGCGCACCCTCAGCCCGCTTTTCACCGCGCCCGCGCGTTCCGGCTCCAGCGCCATGAAGCGCGACAAGGCGCCCATCGCCTTGGCGGCGTATTGCGCGCGAAAGATCGTCTGCGCGATGGTCCCCAGGGGCGACAGCACCCGCCCCGCCAGAAGGTTCGCCGCGATCAGCGCGCCCACCGTGATCGCCCCCTCGGCCACCAGGAACACGCCCCAGACGATGATCGCCACGCTGACCGCCTGCGTGACCAGCCCCGCGCCATTGGCCGCCAGCGAAGACCAGAACCGGCTTTGCCCGTTCACCCGGGACGAGGCCGCAACCGCGCGCTCCCACTCGCGCTGCATCGCGGGCTCGGCGTTCAGGCTCTTCACCGTCTCGATGCCCAGAAGCGTCTCGACCAGCACCACATGCCGCTTGCCCGACATCTGCTGCGCCTTGGCGGCGGCGCGCCCCAGCGGCAGTTGCGCCAGGAAGGCGAGGATCAGCACCACCGGCACCGCCACCAGCGGCACCAGCGCCAGGTCGCCCACGATCAGCCACAGCATCCCGAGGAAGACCCCGATGAACATCAGGTCGATCAGCGACACGAAGCTGGCCGAGGCGAAGAATTCGCGCACCGCGTCGAAGTCGCGGATATGGCTGGCGATGCCCGCCGCCCCGCCCGGGCGGTTCAGGATCGGCAGCGCCATCGCCTGCCGGAACAGGGTCGAGGCCACCTGCGTGTCCACCCGGCGCGAGATGCGCTCCAGCACATGCGCCCGCACCGCCCGCATCAGCAGGTCCAGCCCGATGGCGATGGCCACCCCCAGCGCCAGCGTCCAGAGCGTCACGAAGGCAAGGTTCGGGATCACCCGGTCGTAGACGTTCATCACGAACAGGGGCAGCGCCAGCATCAGAAGGTTGATCGCCAGCGCAGCCAGGATCACCTGCACCCAGCCGCCCCAATTGGCCCGCACCGCGCCCCAGAACCAATGCGCCGGCCGCCGCCCGGCGGCGCGCGCCTCGGGCGACAGGCGGCTTTCGGCCGGGTCGCCCTCGGGCGCGGCCAGCAGCGCCTCGCGCCGCACCCGCCGGTTCAAATCGCGACGGCGCACCTCGCGCTCCAGCGGCCCCTCGGCGGGGTCGATCACCCGGCAAACCCCCGCCCGCCGGTCGATCCCCGTCAGGATCAGCGGCCCGCCCTTCTTCTGGAACAGCACGCAAGGCAGCACGGCGGGGTCCAGCGTCGTCACCCGCCTCAGCACAAGGCGCGAGGCCAGCCCGACCTCGGCCAGCGCGCGCGCCATCAGCGCGGGATCGGTCCCGTCAAAGCCCTGCGGCAGCCCGCCCAGCACGGCGGCGGCGGAAAACGGGCGCTGGTGATGGCCGGCCAGCCAGCGGACCACCGCGATCCCGGCCTCTTCCTGCGGGGGCCCGTCCCCTTCGGCGGGGCGCGCCGGCGCGCCCGTGGCAGAGGGGCCGGGAACCCGCGTCATTCCAGCGCCGGCAAGTCCGTGCGGAAGATCGCGGCAGGGTTGCCCTTGGCCCGGTCCTGGAAGGTGGGATCAAGCGGGATCTCGGCGGGCTGGATGCCGAAATGCGAGGCCAGCCGGCTTTGCGCGGCCAGGAGCTTGTAGCGGCTGAAGGCAAGGCTCGCCTCGGCGCTGACGTCCTGGAAGCGCACGTTGTAATAGCTGCGCTCGGCCGACAGCAGGTCCAGAAGGCTGCGCGTGCCCGCCTCGAACTGGTCCTTGTACTGTTCGACGATCTCGCGGCTGGCATGCAGCTGGCGGTCGATCAACTGCACCCGCGACAGGTTGGTGTGATAGCCGTTCCACGCCCGCGCGGCCAGTTCCTGCACATCGCGCACCACCTCGTCGCGCTCTGCCATCGCCTCGCGCGTGCGCTGGGTGTAGGCCGCCCGGCGCGGCTGGCGCCCGCCGGTGAAGAACTCCCACCGGAACTGAAGGCCCACGAAGGCATCGGTCTCGGAGCCGGAATTGCCGCCCTGGTTGGTGCCATAGGTGACGCCCGCGCGCAGCTTGACCTCCGGCAGAAGGTCGGCCTCGCCGATCCCCTGCTCGTAATAGGTCTGCCGCACCAGCGTGTTGGCATAGCGCACCTGAAAGCTGTTCTCGACGGCCTTCACCGTCAGCACCTGCAACGAATTGGGCAGCCCGGCGACATGCGGCACCGCCATTCCGCCGTGCGGCGCGTGACCGATCACCGCCTCATAGCGCGCCTCGGCGTCGGCCAGCGCGCGCTCCACGTCCAGAAGCGCCAGCCGCGCCGCCAGCGTGCGCTCGTCGATGGTGAACCCGTCCGCCGCCGGCAGCCGCCCGCCCGCCACCAAGTCCTTCACCTGCCGCCCGATCGCGTGGTGGCGCGCAAGGTTCTGCGCCATCACGCTGCGCAGGTGCCGGTGGCGCATCACGTCGATGTAGGCCTCGACCGCGTTCAGCGCCATCGTCTCGGACGCGTCCAGCAGCCGGAAGATCGCGCCATCCACCTGCGCCGCGCCCCGGTAGACGAGGTTCGCGCGCCGGTAGCCGTCGAAGATCGTGTATTCCGCCGCGATCCCCACCTCGGCGGTCAGCCGGGTCTGTCCGTTGTTGGCCGCCGAAAGCCGCCCGGGCGCGTTGACGTAATTCGCCCCTGCATCCCCGAACAGCGACAGCGTCGGCAGGAATTCCCCCTGAAGCGCCAGCAGCTCGAACGCGCTGGCCTGCACGTCGGCGTTCGCGGCCCGCTGGGCGGGGTTCTGGGTGACGGCGGCGCGCACCGCATCCGCAAGGGGTTCGGCCAGCGCGCCACCCGCGCCCAGCACAAGCGCCATGACAGCACCCACCATACCCGTCCGTCGCCCCCCGCGGCGGCAGTTCCGCTCCATCGACACCAGCAGCACCATCCCGTCAAGAATTGGAGCGCCCCGGCAGCAGGGGCGCCATCAAACCCGTTGGAAGCTAACGGATTTGTCCGACATGACAACCGGGCACGGACATCAGGAGCCGGTTTCGCCGGAATCGTGGCTAGGTTGCATACCCCGCCACGGCGGCCAGGATCAGCACATAGGTCAGCTGGTGCGCGAACTGGTCGGCGCCCATCGCGATCCAGTAGCCCTGCCGCTCGGGCGACAGGTTCAGCAACCTGCCGATCTGCACCTTGGACCAGTCGATGTGGTAGTGCAGCACCACTTCGGCCACAACAACTGCCGCCACCACTCCCAGGGACAGGGGCGCCAGCAAGAGCACGGGGATCGTGCAAACCCCGTGGATCGCGGCATGGAGAAGACCCCCGGGGTGCCCGTAACGGCCCTTGTTGCGCACCATCCAGCCGCTCTGGAACAGGTAATCCGCCGCCAGATGCTTGATCTGGAACAGCAGCAAAAGCCACAGGACCGTGCCGACGCTCACGCCGACTCGTCCTTGCGGGCAAGTCGCGCGTTGGCCTCGATCAGCTTGCGGCGGGTCGCCGTGTTCAGGCTCTGCTCAAGAAACAGGCGGAATTCTCCATCGTTGCGGCAGATGCGGCGCAGCGCATCCCCCGACACTGTAAAGACCCGCGCGCCTGATTCGACAATGACGCTTGCCGACGCAGGCCCCGCATCCAGCACATTCATCTCGCCGACCATGCCGCGGGCGATCTCGGCGACCGTGGCGCCACCGGCCACCACGCGCGCCGAACCCGAGGCGATGTAGTGCAGATGCGACACCGGCTGGCCCTCTTCGGTCAGCACCACCCCGTCAAGGGCATCGCGCCATGTCCCGGCATCAAGCAACCTCCGCGCGGCGGTCTTGGGATAATGCGGCAGCGCGTCGTTCAGAAACGCCATCTCCTCGGCATTGAACCGCACCCGGTGCCGCAACCAGAAGATCCGGACGATGCCGATGATGCTGATGGCGATCCAGAAGATCTGGACGATCGCCGCCGACAGGTTGAACGACGCGGACAGGCTAATCAGCACAAGCGTCGCGGCGATGAGGTTCAGTGCCGCATAGGAATAGGACGATCCCCGGATCAGCCCGCCCTGAAGCGCCGCATAGGACCCAATGTAGAACACGACACCGGCAAATCCGACCCAGTCCAGAAGGCCAGAGGCGTAGAACGCCGACATGATCGGGCCCCCCAACTACGCTTACGAACACTCGCTTCCCGTTCTGGTAGGCAAAAGCAACCCGGCGAACAAGTCCGGGACCGACGCTCCGTTGTCTTGTTGCGTCGGCAGGCATAGACACTCGGGCAACCTTACGGAGACCCGCGCTTGTCCAAGACCTCCAGCATCGAAACGCCCTCGGTAAAGACCCAGTCCCGCACCGACTGGGCGCTGGTGATAACCGCGCTTGCCGGCGGCGTGGTGGCCGCGCTCTTCGTGGGAAAGGTGCCCCCGGCCTTGCCCGCGATTCGCGCCGACCTCGGGCTGAGCCTTGTGGCCGGCGGGTTCGTGGTGTCCATGTTCAGCGGCCTCGGGATGATGCTGGCCGCTGCGGTCGGCACGCTCGCCGACCGTCTGGGGCGTCGGCGGCTGGTGACGGCGGGGTTCTCCTGTCTTGTACTGGGCGGTTTCCTGGGCGCCATGGCGGGCGGATTGCCGGCACTTCTGGTATCGCGCTTCCTTGAAGGTGTCGGCTTCATCGCGGTGGGCACCGCCCTGCCCGCGGTGGTCGTCGCGGCCGCCCTTCCACCGGACCGCCCGCTCGCGATCAGCTTGTGGAGCCTCTACACCCCCGGCGGCATGACGCTTGCGATCCTCGTCGCGCCGCTCGTGCTGACCGCCTCGGACTGGCGCATGCTCTGGCTGGCGATCACGGCGGTGGCGGCGGTGGCCGGACTTGCCGTGGTGCGTGCCATGCGCCGCATAGAGATGCCCGCCCCGCCACCGGGCCGTCCTGCAACGGTGATCCGCGAGACCCTGGCGCATCCGCCGCTCCTGATGCTGGCGCTCTGCTTCGGGGCCTACGCGCTCAACTGGGTCAGCCTGATGGTCTGGCTGCCCACCTTCCTGTCGGACGCCTTCGATGCCGGGCTGGGACGTGCCTCGGTCTTCACGGCGCTGGTGGTCATGGCCAACTTGCCCGGCATCCTGCTGGGCGGCTGGCTGGTCAAGCGCGGCGCGGGCGTGCTTTCGCTCGTGGCGCTGGCCAGCCTCACAATGATGTTGTGTATCGCCGGGATCTTTCCCGACGTCCTGCCACCCGCGGCGCGCCTGAGCCTATGCGTTCTGTTCTCGCTGGCCGGCGGGCTGATTCCCGCCGCGCTTTTCAATGCCGTGCCGCGCCACGCCCGCAGCGCCGGACACCTTGCCGCCGCCAACGGCATGCTGATGCAAGGCTCGGCGCTGGGCCAGTTCATCGGCGCCCCCATCGTGGCCGCGTCGGTCTCGGCGGCCGGCGGCGCCTGGACCGGCGCCATCCTGCCGATGACGGTTGCCGCCGCCGTGTCGCTCGCCGCGGGCTGGGCGCTGTCGCGCCAGCCCGTCACCGCCGCCTGATCCCGGCTCAGGGCAGGACGGCGATCTTGCCCACGTGGTGCTTTTCCAGAAACGCCGTCTGCGCCGCGTGCAGCTCTCGCAAGGGCCATGTCGCGGCCAGAAGCGGCCGGATCTCGCCGCGCTCGATATAGCCCACCACGTCGCCGAAGACATGCGGCGGCACGATGGTCGACCCGGTGAAGGTCAGGTCGTTGAGGTAGAAGGTCCGCAGGTCCAGTTCCACGATCGGCCCCGCGATCGCGCCCGAGCAGGTATAGCGCCCGCCCCGTGCCAGCGCCTCGATCACCTGCGGAAAGCCCGGCCCGCCGACGATGTCGGCCACCACCGTCACGCTGTCCCGCCCGATCGCCTGCTGCAAGGCGGCGCGCAGGTCGCCGGGCGCGCGCGGCAGCAGCGCATCCGCGCCAAGGGGCGCCAGCGCCGCGTGCTTGTCCCCGGACGCCATGCCGACCACAACCGCGCCCCGCCGCTTCGCCAGCTGCACCAGCGCCGATCCCACGCCGCCCGACGCGCCCGTCACCAGCACCACGTCGCCCGCAACGACCCCCGCCCGCGTCAGCATCCCCTCTGCCGTCGTGTAGGAGCACGAGAACGTCGCCAGTTCCGCATCGCTCAACGCGCTGTCCACCGCCGCCACGTTGCGCGCGGGGATCACCGTGTATTCCGCGAATCCCCCGTCCATCTCGGACCCGAAATACCGCGCCCGGTCCATGTCCATCGGCGCGGCGGGGTCGCGCACCCAGTTGTCGGTGATGACCCGCCGCCCGATCAGCGCGGCATCGGCCCCCTCGCCCACCGCCTCGACCACGCCGCAGACATCGGCGCCCTGGATGCGCGGGAACCCCAGGCCCGAGGCGCCCCAGGTCCCGTCGCCGTGCAACTCGGGCGCCGGATCGCTCGTGGTGGGCCCGCGCACCTCCTTGGCGTACCAGCCCGCCCGCGTGTTCACGTCGGTGTTGTTCAGCCCGCAGGCGCCGACCCGGATCAACACCTCGCCCGGTCCCGGCGCGGGCCTCGGCCAGGCCTCGTGCCAGACCATCTGGTCCATGCCGCCATGGCCCATCGTCACCATCGCCTTCATCGTCCCGGTCATCGCGTCCTCCGCTCTTTCCTCGGGCCCAAGGCTAGGCGGCTTCGACCCGTCTGGCCAGAGCACGGCCACGGGCTACCGCCAAACCCCTTGGGCCGCAGCGCGAATCCGCGCTATGCAGGTCGAAACCGGGGACACCCGGATGGAGGTCGGATGTCGCTCGACTACACGCTCTACTACTGGCCGATCCCGTTCCGGGGCCACATCCCCCGCTTCGTCCTGGCCGAGGCCGGCGCGGCCTGGGACGAACCCGGCTTCGACGAGATGCTGGCCCTGAAGGAAGCCGACCCGCTGGACCAGCCGACACCGTTCATGGGCCCGCCACTGCTGCATCACCATGCCAGCGATACCTGGCTGTCGCAGATGCCCGCCATCACCATGGCGCTCGGCCGCCGCCATGGCCTCTGCCATGACCCGGACCTCGACCTGCGGCTCGCCTGCGACGCCTCGGACGTCCTGCTCGAGATCACCAACAGCCACGGCGCGCAGATGTGGGATCCCGACGACTGGGCCGCCTTCCGCGCCGACCGCCTGCCGCGCTGGATGCGCATGCATGACCGCATCGCGGCCGAGGCCGGGGACGGCTGGCTGTCGGGCACCGACGCGCCGGGACTCGCAGACCTGACGCTCGGTGCGCTCTGGCACACCATGACCGACCGGCTCCCGCCGCTGCGCGCCGATCTCGACGCCCACGCCCCCGCGCTGGCCGACCTGGCCGACCGCGTCGCCGCGCGCCCCGCCATCGCCGATCTGCGCGCCCGCTGGGACGACAGCCCCTGGCGCTATTGCGGAGGCCAGATCGAAGCCTCGATTCTCGACATGCTGGAAAGGGACGACAGACAATGAGCATCTTCGACGAGGACCTGTTCCTCAAGGGACTGGAACAGCGCAAGGCCACCGTCGGCGCCGACTACGTCGAGAAGAACCTCGCCGAGGCCGACGACTTCTCGCGCCCGTTTCAAGAGGCGATGACGGCCTGGTGCTGGGGCTTCGGCTGGGGCGACGACGTGATCGACGCCAAGACCCGAAGCATGATGAACCTCGCCATGATCGGGGCGCTGGGCAAGATGACCGAATGGGAAATCCACTGTCGCGGCGCCATCCGCAACGGCGTCACGCAGGACGAAATCCGCGCCATCATCCACGTGGTCGCGATCTACTGCGGCGTGCCGCAGGGGCTGGAATGCTTCCGTGCCGCCCGCCGCGTGCTGGCCGAACAGGACGGCTGACCGCGCGATGACCAAAGCCTCCGCCTGTCCGGTCGATTTCTACGGACGGGACACCCTGGCCGACCCGCAGCCCGCCTATCGCGCCATGCTGGCCGCCGGCCCCTTGGTCTGGCTGCCGGCGCAGAACCTGCACGCCATCTGCGGGTTCGAGGCTCTGACCGCCAGCCTGCGCGACCACCGCACCTTCCGCTCGGGCCATGGGGTGTCGATCAACGACGACGTCAACGCGATCCTCGTGGGCAGCACGCTCAACTCGGACCCGCCGGAACACGACGCAACCCGCGCCATCACCTTCACCCCGCTCACGCCCAAGGCGCTGCAAGACGTGCGCGACCGGATCGAGGCCGAGGCCAACGCCATCGCCGACCACGTCGCCGCCATGGGCGACTTCGACGCGGCGCGCGATCTTGCCCCGCATGTCCCGCTGACCACGGTGCGCGACCTGGTGGGGCTTGGCGAGCGGGGCAAGCCCCGGATGCTCGACTGGGCCGCGGCCACCTTCGAGCTGATGGGCGACCCGCGCGAGCGCCGCGATACCGCCGTGACGAACCTGCGCGAGATGCGCGCCTTTCTCGACGACCGGGCCACGCTCGACGGGCTGGCGCCGGACGGCTGGGCCCGCCGCGCCATCGACCGCGCGACCGAACAGGGCGTGGACCCGGTGCGCGCGGTGGAGCTGATGCGCGACTACATCGCGCCCAGCCTCGACACCACGATCTCGGCCATCGGCTACGGCATCCACCTCTTCGCGCGCCACCCCGACCAGTGGGACCGCCTGCGCGCCGACCGCGCCCTGATGAAGCCCGCCATCGAGGAGATCGTGCGCCTCAACACCCCGATCCGCGCCTTCACCAGACGCCTCGACAGCGCCGCCACCGTCGCGGGCGTGCCGCTGGCGGCGGGAGAGCGCGTGCTGATGGTCTTCGGCGCGGCCAACCGCGACCCCGCGCGCTGGGACGATCCCGACGGCTTCGACATCGGGCGGGACACGCGCGGGCATGTGGGTTTCGGCCACGGGGTCCACACCTGCCTTGGCATGCACCTCGCCCGGCTGGAAATGACGTGCCTGTTCGGCGCGCTCGCCGACCGCGTCGCCCGGTTCGAGCCGCTTGGCCCGCCCGCGACCGCCCTCAACGCCACGATCCACGCCTTCGCCAGCGTCCCGGTGCGCGCGATCCCGGCGGGCTGACCCGCGCCGACGTTTTGCCGACGTTGTGCCGACGCGATGCCGACGTGCGGATTCGGGGCCTCCGGCACAGCCCCCGTGCATCCGCGCACAGGCTCCCCGCTTGATCGCGCGCCGCCGCGCACGATCTATGGGACAGCGAACAGGAGCCCCGCACATGACCTTCCGACCCGTCGTTTCCACCCGCCGCTCGCAACCCACGATGGAGGGCGCCGGCGTCCACCTGCACCGCGTCTTCGGCTTCGGCGACCCCGCCGAAAGCGATCCGTTCCTGTTGCTCGACGACTTCCGCAACGACGTTCCCGCGCATTATGCCAAGGGCTTTCCCTGGCATCCCCACCGCGGGATCGAGACCATCACCTACGTCCTGCAAGGCACCGTGGAACACTCGGATTCCCTTGGAAACACAGGCAAACTCGGCCCCGGCTCGGTTCAGTGGATGACCGCGGGGTCCGGCATCCTGCACCAGGAAATGCCCAAGGGGAACATCGCCGGTCAGATGCACGGGTTCCAGCTCTGGGCCAACCTGCCCTCGTCGCTCAAGATGACGGCGCCGCGCTACCAGGACATCGGCGGCGGCGACATCCCGACCGTCACGGACGACGACGGCACCGAGGTGCGGATCATCACCGGCAGCTTCTGGGGCCGCCGCGGCCCCGTCGACGGCATCGCCGCCGATCCCCTGTATCTGGACGTCAAGGTGCCGCCCAACACCCGCAAGTCGCTTCCCGTCGACACCCGCGCCAACGCCTTCGCCTATGTCTTCCAGGGCAAGGCCCGCTTCGCCGACGCCGCCGCCCCGGTCGGCGTTCGCGTTGAAAAAGAGGTTTCAGGGCAAGAGGTTAACATCCGCGACATGTCGGGCAACCGGACGCTGGTGCGGTTCGGAAACGGCGATGAGGTGACGGTACAGACCGGCGACGAGGGCGTGCGCTTCCTGCTGGTGGCCGGCCGCCCGATCGAGGAACCCGTCGCCTGGCACGGCCCCATCGTGATGAACACCCGGGCCGAACTGATGCAGGCGGTCAAGGAGCTTCAGAACGGCACGTTCATCAAGGCCGCGCACTGAGGCGCGGCCAACCCGCCGTCAGATCAGGCCCCACAGGTCGGCGCCCAGGAACCAGTCCTCGGCGCCGAACTGCGCATCGATCCCGTCGGCGCCCTCCAGCACCACGATCTCCTCTATCCCGAAGGCCGTGATCCCCAGCGCGGCCAGCGTGGCCTCGGGGTTGTCACCCTCAAGGTCGTCGCCGAACAGCGCCGCAGCCTCGGGGGTCAGCGCGACATAGAGGGTGTCAAAGCCCTCGCCGCCATAGATATTGGCCCCGCCCACAGACGGATCGCCCATCAGGTCGCCATCCACGAAGATGAACGTATCGTCCCCCGGCGCGCCGATCAGCAGGTCGAAGCCCTGCCCCGCGATCAGCACGTCATCGCCCTTGCCGCCGCCCAGCTTGTCGTTGCCGGTGTCGCCGTCGACCACATCGTCGCCCTGGCCGCCCGCAAGAAAGTCGTCGCCAGAGCCGCCCGAGAGGATGTCGCCGTCCTGCCCGCCGACGAACCCGTCATTCCCGGCACCGCCAAAGAATGCGTCGATCCCGGCAGAGCCATAGCCGATGTCGTTTCCGTCAAGCCCCAGCACCAGGTCGTCGGCGGCCGAATAGATCGCCGCACCCCCAGCCGCGTCCAGCGCCGTGACGACCCCGTCCAGCGCATAGGTGGTGAAGGCCGCCAGAACCCCGTGGATCGACGAGGCAGGGTGCAGGTCGTCCACGAAGCCCACCTGCTCGGCCGGATAGCTGTCCAGCACGGCGCCCTCGTTCAGACCCATGTGCTCGGTCAAGGGCGCGACCAGGCCAAAGCCCACCGGGTCCTCGGCAATCGCGCGCGTGATCGCGGCGTAGTCGATCACCCCGACACTGGCGCCCCCCTGCTCCAGCACCTCCACCGCCGCGATCAGCTCGTCGTTGAAATAGTCGAAGACCAGTTCGGTGAACCCTTGTGTCACCTCGTCCTGCGACGCGACACTGGGAAAGAACGTGGCCACCGGCAGCGTGCCGGCATAGACCGTCTCGACCCCGGCCGCCAGAAGCTCGACCAGCCCGGCCACGATCGCGTCGATGGCCGCGTCCGCCGCGGCGAAGGCTGCCTGCAGGATCTCGGTCAGCGTCCCGCCGTCAGCCCCGCCCAGATCGTTGTTTCCGATCCAGACGATGGCGATGGTGCCCGAAAGATCCGCGCCGCCCATGTCGGCCAGGTAACGGTCGATCTGCGCACCAAGGTTGATGTCTGCGTCCAGCGCCGGGTCCCCCTCGGGCACGAGCAGTTCCGGCTGAAGCCCGTTGTCGACGACCAGATCGCCCAGCGTGTACGTGCCCGCCGCATCGGCCGAGGCGACGGCATAGTTCGATATCGTGCCGCCGCCCGGGATCAGGTCGTAGAACGCCGTATGCACCAGACCGTCGGTGATCCCGTTGGGAAAGGGCGTGGGCCAGTCCACCACTCCGACGCCCATATCGAAGAGGTTGCCGTCGTCGGTAAGGCTGTCTCCGAAGAAGACGATGTCATTGGCGATCGGCGTCAGCATCGGCGGCCCTCTCGGAGGTTGTGGTCGGGTTCGCTCGAACCCCTTCCACCACATAGGTCAAACCGCGAAAACAGTCCATGACGGCGGTTCCCGGTTGACGCCGCCCCCCGCAAGTCCCGAAACTGCGGGCAAAACCCAAGGGAGGACGACCCATGAAACATGCCCTCAGGCTTTGCGCCGCCGCGCTCGTGCTGTCGGCGCCGCTGCCGGCCGTGGCCGACAGCTTCAACGCCACCGTCGCCGCCGGCCACCCGCCCGTGTTCCGCTGGGTGCGGATGATCTCGGAGGTGTTCATCCCCACCGTCACGTCCACGCTCGACGGCAGCGGCCACTCCGTCAGCTTCTCGGAACAATACGGCGGCGCCATCGCCGGCGTGGGCGAGGAACTGGAGGCCATCGAGTCGGGCCTCGTCGAGATCGGCACCTGCCAGGCGCTCTTCGATCCCGCCAAGCTCGCGATCCAGAACGTCACCTACTACACGCCCTTCGTCAGCGACGACGCCCGCACCGTGTCCGACCTGATGCACAAGCTGCACAGCGAAGACCCGCGGATGACGGCGGCCTATACCGAGAACAACAACGTCTACCTCGGCGCGCCCATCGCGATCGACGATTACCTGCTGATGACGAACTTCCCCGTCGACAGCCTCGACGACCTCGACGGCAAGAAGATCGCGGCCCCCGGCGCGGCGATCAACTGGCTGTCGGGCACCGGCGCGGTAGGCGTTTCGGGCAACCTGACCACCTATTACAACGAACTGAAGACCGGCGTGTATGACGGCGTCATCGTCTTCGCCTCGGCCGCGCTGCCCGGCAAGCTCTACGAAGTGGCGCCCTATGTCACCCGCGCGGGTCTCGGTGCCCAGTATGCCGGCGCGCTCTGCGCCAACAAGGACTGGTACGACGCCCTGCCGTCCGAGGTGCAGGACGCGCTCCATGCCGGCGCCGACGCGGCGCAAGCCTGGTACATGGACGCGCTCGAGGCCGCCGTCGCCGCCTCGTTCGAGGGCATGGCCGCCAACGGCGCGACCATCACCGACGCCCCCGCCGAGATGCGCGCCGCATGGGCCGCCGGCATGGACAACGCCGCCAAGGTCTGGGCCGAGTCGCTCGACGCCAAGGAGATCCCCGCGAGCGACATGCTGACGATCTACATGGACGGCATGCGCGCCGCCGGCGCCACGCCGCTGCGCGACTGGGACAAAGAGTAACCTGTGCCAGACCCCGAGACGACGGCGCAGCGCGATCCCCTCGCGCTGCGCCTTCTGGACAGCCTGACACAGGCGCTGAACGTCATTGGCTCGCTGCTGATCCTCGGACTGACGGTGATGGTGGGCCTCGACGTTGCGGGCCGCAACCTTGCGGGCGCGCCCATCTCGGGCGTGCCGGAACTCGTGACGCTGTCCATCGTGGCCATCGTCTTCCTGCAGGCGCCGCAAGCCCTGCGCGCGGGCCGCTTCACCCAGAGCGAGGCGGTGCTGAGCGGCCTGCGCCGCCGCGCGCCCGCCCTGGGCCAGGCGCTGGAAACCCTGTTCGACCTGGTCGCCATGGCGATCCTCGGCGTCATCGTTCACGCCACCTGGCCGCTATTCGCCCGCGCCTGGACACGTGGCGACTTCATCGGTGCGATCGGCGATTTCACCGCCCCCACATGGCCCGTCAAGGCCACCATCCTCATCGGCGGCACGATGCTGGTCCTGCAATTCGCCGCCCGCATCTGGCGGCGCTACCGCCAGCCGGCAAGCGGCGCGACGCCAGGGGCCGCCGCATGACCCCCTTCGATATCGGCCTGATGGCGCTTGGCGCGATGGGCGTGCTGGTGATGCTGGGCCTTTACGTGCCCATCGCGCTGATGGTCTGCTCCTTCGCCGGGGTCTGGGCGATCAAGGGCTCGCCGGTGCTGGCCTCGAAGCTCCTTGCGCTGGCCGCGAACGACGCCATCGCCAGCTATTTCTTCGGCGTGGTGCCGCTCTTCGTGCTGATGGGGTTCCTGGTGTCGGAATCGGGCCTGGGCCGCGACGCCTTCGACCTGGCCAACACGCTGTTCCGGCGGTTGCGAGGCGGTCTGGGCGTGGGCACCGTGGGCGCCAATGCCATCTTCGCCGCGATCACCGGCATCTCCATCGCCTCGGCGGCGGTCTTCACCAAGATCGCCGTCCCGCAGATGATCCGCCACGGCTACGCGCCGCGCTTCGCCGTGGGCGTGGTGGCGGGAAGCTCGGTCCTGGGAATGCTGATCCCTCCGTCACTTCTTTTGATCCTCTACGGCATCCTGACCGAGCAGAGCATCGGCGACCTCTTCATCGCGGGCATCGGCCCCGGCATCCTCCTGTCGGTGTTCTTCGCGCTGGGGATCGTGGCCATGGCCATCCTGACCCCGCGCTTTGTGGGCACGCCCGACCGGGGCGAGGACGACGACGGCCTGACCCCGGCACAGATGCTGGCCAAGGGCGGGCCCATCGCGCTCCTGATCTTCCTCGTGCTCGGCGGCATCTACCTCGGCTGGTTCACCCCGGTCGAGGCGGGCGCGGTCGGCGCGCTGGTGGCGCTGGCCATCGGCCTGATCCGGCGCACGCTGTCATTGGCGGGGCTCTGGCGCGTTCTGGTGGAAACCGGCCTCGTCACCGCCTCGGTCTGCCTGCTCATCATCGCCGCGCAGATGTATTCGCGCATGCTGGCGTTCTCCGGCGTGCCCGCGGGCCTTGGAACCTTCACCGCCACGGCGGACCTCGGCTTCTGGGGGCTCATGCTGATCTATGTCGCGGTGGTCGTGGCGCTGGGCATGATCCTCGACAGCTCGTCCATCATGCTGATCCTCGTGCCGCTGATGCTGCCCGTCGTGCAGCCCATGGGGATCGACCTGATCTGGTTCGGCATCGTCACCGTGATCGCGGTGGAAATCGGCCTCCTGACACCGCCCTTCGGGATATCGGTCTATGTCATAAAGTCCACCCTGGACGACCCCTCGATCACGCTTGGCGACATCTTTCGCGGCGCCGCGCCCTTCGCGCTGATGATGGCCGCCGTCCTCGCCCTCGTCCTCGCCTTCCCCGTCATCGCCACAGGATTGCTGCCCGGCCGCTGACCGCTTCTTCTGTTCACAAATACTCCCGCCGGAGGCACGCCGCGCAGCGGCGTTCCGGCCCAACGGAAAGGACCCGCGCCATGCCCCGCCGTTTCGTCGACATCTCCGTCCCGCTCGAGGCCGACATCGCTTCGGACCCGCCCATCATGCTGCCCAAGATCACCTACATGGCGCATGACGAAACCGCCGGGCAGATCGCAAGCTTCTTTCCCGGCCTGACCAAAGAGGATCTGCCGGGCGGCGAGGGCTGGGCGATCGAGTTCCTGCAGGTGGCCACCCACAACGGCACCCATATGGACGCGCCCTACCACCACCACTCCACCATGGACGGCGGCAAGCGCGCGATCACCATCGACGAGGTGCCGCTGGAATGGTGCATGAACCCCGGCGTCAAGCTCGACTTCCGCCACCTGCCGGACGGGTATCTGGTCAGCGCGGCAGAGGTCGAGGCAGAGCTTGCCCGCATCGGCCACGACCTGCAGCCGCTGGACATCGTCGTGGTCAACACGGCGGCCGGCGCGAAGTACGGGCAGGACGACTATATCCATTCGGGCTGCGGCATGGGCCGCGAGGCGACGATGTACCTGCTGGAGCGCGGCGTGCGTGTCACCGGCACCGACGCCTGGTCCTGGGACGCGCCCTTCTCGCATACCGCCAAACGCTGGGCGGCGACCCATGACCCCTCGATCATCTGGGAAGGCCACCGCGCGTCGATGGACATCGGCTATTGCCACATGGAGAAGCTGTCGAACCTCGAAAGCCTGCCCTCCACCGGCTTCACGATCAGCTGCTTCCCGGTGAAGATAAAGGCCGCCTCGGGCGGGTTCACCCGAGCGGTCGCGATCCTCGAGGATGAAGGCGGCGCGGCATGACCGGCACCCCCGTCACCCCCGACACGATCTCGCGCGCGGTGGTGCGCTTCGACTGCACCGGAACGGCCACGGGCAAGATGCGCAACGACCTGGACGTGCGCATGGTCAGCCCGATGGAAGAGCACTTCACGCTCGCCACCGACGAGGGCCCGTTCCATGGCGGCGACGCCACCGCGCCGCCGCCGCTGGCGCTGTTCGTGGGCAGCCTGACGGGCTGCATCATGACGCAGATCCGCGCCTTCGCGAAACGGCTGGACGTGCCGCTCGACGACCTGCGTGTCGAGACGCGGGTGGAATGGGACTGGGAGGCGACGGGGCGAACCTACGAGACCGCGCCGAAAAGCTTCGAGATCGACGTCTACATCGACAGCGCCGCGCCGCGCGACCGGGTCGAGGCGCTGGTCGCCGCCGCCAGGCGCGGCTGTTTCATCGAACAGACGCTGGGCCGGGCCAACACCATCCGCCACCGCATCCGCGACGGCGGCGGCTGGATCGAGGCCTGACCTCACCGCCCCGCGGTGCAAGGTTTTTCGAAAAACCTTGCCCGGCCCGGATCACCGGGCCGGTCCCCACCCCACCGGCGGCGCGACGCCGGGCAGGGGCCCGCAAATTCCTTCGAAGGAATTTGCCCGCGCGGCGTCAGCCGCGCGGCGCCTTGAAGGTGCCCAGCGTCTCGATGGTATAGCCGCCCGGATAGGTCGGCCGCCGCCGCTCCGTGATGCGCCGGGGGCGGCGGCGCGCGGGCAGCGCGCGCAGGACCAGCGCCCGCGCCCGCAGCCCACCGAACACCACCCGCGCCACCCAGCGGGGAGGATCGGCGAACCCCATCGCCCTGCGCAGGGGGGCGTCGCACATCGCGTGCACTGCCGGCCGGCCCAACGGCACCAGCCAGCGCGGCAGGTAGAAGGACAGCAGAAGGTCGCGCGTCAGCCCGCCGATCTCGGCGTTTGTGTCGGCATAGGCAAAATGCCGGGCCTCGTAATCGCGATTGAAGGCGTCGAAGGCCTCGTAGGTTTCGGGGATGTCCGCGATCCCCATCCGCGCGCCCAGCGCCCGGTAATGGCGCACGCCCGCCTCGACCTCCGCCGCCGTCAGCGGGCGCTTGCCGAAGCGGTCGATCCAGCGGCGCGGCTCCACCACGAAGGTCGACAGGACATAGAGCATGTCGGCATTGGCGATCCGGTAGCGCCCGTGCATGTCGTTGATCCGCGCCAGCGCCGCCTGCCCGCGCGCGCTCTCCTGCCCGTTCTCGGCGATCTCGGACAAAAGAAGCTCGGTATCGTCGTAGCGCTTTCGCGTGCGGTCGCGGAACTCGCCCGTCCTCGACAGCAGGCCCGAGATCGAGGGCACCGCGTAGGTGCGGAAGAGCGCGAATTCCAGCGCCTTCTCGGTGTCCCAGGCGAACTCGCAGGTGCTCAGCAGGAAGCCGATCCGCTCGTACTCCGTCGCGGGGTCCAGCGCCGCGATCTCGCGGGCCCAGCGTGACATGGGCGCGGCGCCTAGACCGCCGCCTCGGCCGCCGCGCGGATGGCGCGGATGTTGGCGCCGTAGACCTGGGGCGCGTCCACCGAACCGCCCTTGAAGACGCCCGATCCTGCCACAAGCACGTCCGCGCCCGCCGCCGCCACCAGCGGCGCGGTCTCGGGCGTCACGCCGCCGTCGATCTCGACATGCACCGGCCGGTCGCCGATCATCGCGCGCAGCTGGCGCACCTTGCCCGTCATGTCGATGAAGCTTTGCCCGCCGAAGCCCGGGTTCACCGTCATCACGCAGACCAGGTCGACCAGGTCCAGCACATGCGCCACGGCCTCGGCCGCGGTGCCGGGGTTGAGCGCCACGCCCGCCTTCATCCCCGCCGCGCGGATCGCCTGCAGCGTGCGGTGGATGTGCGGCCCGGCCTCGACATGGGCGGTCAGAATGTCGGCCCCCGCATCCGCATAATCCTGGATGTAGGGATCCACTGGCGCGATCATCAGGTGCACGTCCATCACCGTTTTCACATGCGGGCGGAACGCCTCGACCGCCGGAGGCCCGAAGGTGAGGTTCGGCACGAAATGCCCGTCCATCACGTCGACATGCACCCAGTCGGCGCCCTCTGCCTCGATGGCCCGGATCTCGGCGCCGAAATTGGCGAAATCGGCGGACAGGATCGAGGGCGCGATCTTGATGAAACGGTTGAAGGTCATGGCAGCACTCCCATTTGCGGCGACCCCATAGCCCGCCCCGTGCCCCCCGTCGAGGGGCTTGGCCCTTGCGGGGCGGCCGCCCGCGCGCGGATCTGTCCCGGGAACGCGGGGCGTGGGGCCGACCGCGCGCCCGGGGGCGAGGAGAGACCTTATCCGTTGACCGTGGGCGGCGGGGTGGCGCCCGAGGCGCCCAGCGCGATGGCCGCCTCGCGCCCGCCGTGGCGCTCGATCAGCGCGGCCTGGTCGGCAAAGGCCTGAGCATCCGCCGCGTCCGGGTCGCAGACGGCCCGCAGCGCCGCGTCCATCCCCGCCAGGACCTCGGCATATGCCGGGTCGCCTGCCAGGTTTACGGTTTCCTCGGGGTCGGCCTCGAGGTCGAAAAGCTCTGGCGGGAAGCCGACATAGTAATTGTACTTCCACCGCCCGCGCCGCAGCATGAACGCCCCCGAGACCGACCCAACGGCATGGTATTCGCTGAACACGGGCCGCTCGGGCTCTGGCGGGGAGGCGGCGATGTCGTAGAGGCTGCGCAAGCCCTCGGCCGCGTCGATCTCGGTGTCGAAGTGCCCAGCGATCGTCACCGACAGGTCCAAGAGGCTGACGGGCGTGTCGCAGGTGCCCGGCGCGATCCCCGGTCCGGCCATCATCAAGGGCACCGCCACGCTTTCCTCGTAGAGGTTGGATTTCCCCCAGAGCCCCCGCGCGCCCAGGTTGTCGCCATGGTCCGAGGTGTAGACGACCGTGGTGTCGCCGCCGTATCCCGCCGCTTCCAGCGCGCCCAGGATGCGCCCGACGTTGTGGTCCAACCAGGTGCACAGCCCGTAATAGGCGGCAATGGCCCGCAGGCGCTCGTCCTCGTCGCGGAACTTGGCCTCGCTGTCCATGAAACCCGCCTGCTTGTCCACCCAGGGATGCCGGGCATGGCCGTCGCGCGGGTGCAGCTTGACCGGCGGCAGGCTGTCGGTGGGATAGAGGTCGTAGAACTCCTGCGGCACCACCAGCGGGAAATGCGGCGCCACCAGCCCGACATAGAGACACCAGGGCCGGTCATCGCCCGAGGCCCGGCGGGCGTGCAGCCAGTCCTCGGTGCGGGCGGTCACGGCGGCGTCGTAGTCGGTGTACTTGCTGGTGCCCGGGCCCACGTAATCGCCCAGCATCCGCCCGCCGCGCGGGGTGCGTTCCTCCTCACGCCGGATCGAGGCCCAGACCATCCCGACACCGCCCGCCACCATCATCGGGATATGCTCCACGTCGAAGCCGGCCGGGTCCTCGGGCGCGCGGTAATGCAGCTTGCCGATCGATTCCACCGGCACGCCCCGCGCCTGCAACGCATGGCCCCATCCGGGGATCGACCCGTCATAGGGCATGGCGTTGTCCCACAGCCGCGTCTGGTGCGCATAGCGCCCGGTGGCGAAACTGGCGCGTGCCGGCACGCAGATCGGGCACGGCGTGTAGGCATTGGTGAACCGCATGCCGCGCGCGGCCAGCGCGTCGATGTTGGGCGTCTGCACGAACGGATGCCCGGCACAGCCCATCGCGCGCGACTGGTGCTCGTCGGACATGATGACAAGAAGGTTGGAGGTCACGGCTGGGTGTTCCTTTGCTCTGTGGCGGCCTGTAGCCTGTGACGTACACCAAGAAACGCCCCCGCCCGCACTGTCCGCTTCGCGTCCTTCGCCACACGGCGAGGGCCGGGGCACGGCCACATCTGGACATGGGCCGCATCGGCGGACGGATCGGGACGGTGAACCGGGGGTGCCTCCTTGCCCGCATGTTTCCCCGATATCGTCCTCGGTTCAACCGGATCGTTGCCGAAGCGGCGCCCTGAGGTCACGTGACATAGGCCCCGCTGTCCAGAAGCCGCGCCTCGAAGGCCGCGATGCTGTTCGGCGCGTCGGGCGACCGTGCCACCATCTGGGCCACCAGCGTTTCGGCCAACGTGAACGCCGCCCCGAGGCTCGGCAGGGTCTGCGGCCCGTCCATGGGCGGCAGGAACACGACCTCGGCCCCGCTGGCGACGGGCGAGGCAAGACTGTCGGTGATCGCCACGATCCGCGCCCCGCGCCGGACCGCAAGCTCATGCGCACGCACCGTCTCGGCGGAGTAGAGCGAGAAGGTGATGGGGATGACCACGTCCTCGGGTCCGGTGTCCGACATCACGTCGAACAGGTCGCCCGGCTCGCTGATGCGCGGGGCGAAGTTGGCAAAGGCCATCCGCCCGGAATAGGCAAGGTAATGGGCCAGCGACAGACAACTGCGCACGCCCACACAGTGGATACGCCGTGCGGCCAGCATCAAGTCGGCCGCAGCCTCGATCCGCGCGCGGTTGGACTCCGAGAACAGCGCATCGGTATTGGCATGGGCGGCATCGCGCACCATGTCCAGAAGCGCCCCGCCGCCTGCCCCCCGCAGCCGTTCCGCCCGGCTGGCATAAAGCCCCGACCCCTGCCGCACGGCGCCCTGAAAGGCCTGACGGCACTCGTCGAACCCCGCGAAGCCCAGCGCGCGCGACAGCCGGAAGACCGTGTTGGCGTTCACTCTGGCAAGGTCGGCCAGTCCGCGCACCGAATGAAACGCCATTTCCTGGGGATGGGTCAGCACCCAGTCCGCAAGCGTCGCCAGTTGCGGAGAGCCGTCGCGCCGCAGCGCGTCCAGCCTGTGGCGCAGGTCGTCAAGGGTGATCCGGGCTTCGGTCTTGCTCATGTCGGTGGGTCTTTCCGTTACTGGCACCAGGCTGCGAAGAAACATTTGATTCCTTGCCTTGACCTTTTTCAATGATTTGTTTCATTCTCTGGCGATGCCGCGCGGAACGCGCGGTCACATCCAGGGAGTCTTGTTAAATGAAAACACATCTCTTGGGCGCGCTTGTTGCAACCGCAACCGCTTTTGGCGGCGCGGCAGCCGTCGCGCAGGACCAGACGTTCATCACCATCGGCACCGGCGGCGTGACCGGCGTCTATTACCCCACCGGCGGCGCGATCTGTCGTCTCGTGAACCGCGACCGCGCCACCCACGGCATCCGCTGCGGCGTCGAATCCACCGGCGGCTCGGTCTTCAACATCAACGCCATCCGTGGCGGCGAGCTGGAATTCGGCGTCGCCCAGTCCGACTGGCAGTACCACGCCTACAACGGCAGTTCGCGCTTTGAAGAGCAGGGCGCCTTCGAAGGCCTGCGCGCCGTCTTCTCGGTACACCCCGAACCCTTCACCGTGGTCGCGCGCGCCGATGCCGGCATCTCGTCCTTCGAGGACCTCAAGGGCAAGCGCGTCAACGTCGGCAACCCCGGCTCGGGCCAGCGCGGCACGATGGAAGTGCTGATGGCCGAGATGGGCTGGACGATGGACGACTTCGCCGTGGCGTCCGAACTTCAGGCCGCCGAGCAGAGTCAGGCGCTTTGCGACAACAACATCGACGCCATGATCTACACCGTCGGCCATCCCTCGGGCTCGATCCAGGAGGCGACGACCGCCTGTGATTCGGTGCTGGTGAACGTGTCGAACGATGCCACCGCCGCCCTGATCGAGGCGAACCCGTTCTACCGCACCGCCACCATCCCCGGCGGCATGTATCGCGGCAACGACAGCGACGTGACGACGTTCGGCGTCGGCGCCACCTTCGTCACCTCGGCCGATGTCCCCGAAGAGGTGGTCTACCAGGTCGTGAAGGCCGTCTTCGACAACATCGACCAGTTCAAGGGCCTGCACCCGGCCTTCGCCAACCTCGACCCGGCGCAGATGGCCAGCGACGGCCTGTCGGCCCCGCTGCACCCCGGCGCCGAGCGCTACTACCGCGAGGCCGGCCTGATCGACTGATCGGCACCCCCGCGTGATGCTGACGCCCGGGGCCGGTCAGACTGGCCCCGGGCTTTTTCGATGGCGTGGACGGAACAGGACCACCGACGATGAGCGATCAGGACAAGGGCGGCAGCCGCCAATTCACCGACGAGGAACTCCAGGACCTCGTCGCCAGCACCGACAGCGGCGCGCGCGATCCCTCCAGCCGAACGGTGGCGCTGCTGATCGCGGGGCTGGCGCTGGCCTGGTCGCTGTTCCAGCTCTGGATCGCACAGCCGCAACTGTGGTTCGCGCAATACCTGCCGGTCCTGAACTCGTCCCAGACGCGCCCCGTCCACCTGACCTTCGCGATCGTGCTGGCCTTCCTCGCCTATCCCGCGTTCAAGTCATCACCCCGCCACAAGGTGCCGCTGGGCGACTGGGCGCTGGCGCTGATCGGGGGTGGCTGCGCCTTCTACGTCTTCTGGTTTTCCGACACTCTGGCCCTGACCGCCCGTTCGGGCCTGCCCACCACGCCACAAGTGGTGATCGGCGCCATCGGCATCCTCGCCCTGCTCGAGGCGTCGCGCCGCGCGCTGGGTCCGGCGCTGACCATCGTCGGCTCGCTTTTCCTGCTCTACGCCTACATGGGCACCGGCTGGCTGATCCCCGAACTGATCGAGCATGAGGGCCTGTCGTTCACCGGCCTCATCAATGCCCAGTGGCTCGACACCGCCGGCGTCTTCGGCATCCCGCTGGGGGTCTCGACCGCCTTCGTCTTCCTCTTCGTGCTGTTCGGCTCGCTCCTCGACAAGGCCGGCGCCGGCAACTACTTCATCAAGCTGGCCTTCGCGGGCCTTGGCCACCTGCGCGGCGGACCGGCCAAGGCGGCGGTCGTCGGCTCGGCCATGACCGGCCTCATCTCGGGCTCGTCCATCGCCAACGTGGTCACGACGGGCACTTTCACGATTCCGCTGATGAAGCGCGTGGGCTTCACCAACGAACAGGCCGGCTCGGTCGAGGTGGCCTCATCGGTGAATGGTCAGATCATGCCCCCCGTGATGGGCGCTGCAGCCTTCCTGATGGTCGAATTTATCGGAATCAGCTATGTCGAGGTCATCAAGCACGCCTTCATCCCGGCGGTGATCTCCTACATCGCGCTTGTCTATATCGTACATCTCGAAGCCCTGAAGAAGGACATGCCCGCCCTCGGCGAGGCCCGCTCCTTCGTCGGCATGATCGTCAAGTTCTTCCTCGGCTTCGCCATCGCGGGCGCCGCCTTCACCGGCCTGATCTACCTGATGAACGGGCTGGAGGCCGCCCTTCCCGCCCTCGCGGGCCCCATCGCGATGATCGCGCTGCTGGCGATCTACATCGGCCTTGTCGCCGTCGCCGCCCGCCGCCCCGACCTCGAGGTGGACGACCCCAACGCGGCCGAGATCAAGCTGCCCACCGTGAAAGAGGTCTACGCCACGGGCCTGCATTACGTGCTGC
>JAUIIC010000039.1 GCA_030431935.1 Alphaproteobacteria bacterium
CGCGGCCAGAAGCAGGAACAGCCAGGCCGAGACCAGCGGCGTGATCGTCACGTCCGCGGTCAGGTAGGCCTCGCGCGGGGTAATCCCGATCCAGCCGCGCCCGGCGGCAGGGCGGCCCTCGCGCACCCGCCGCAGGTCGGGAACGCCTTCGGACAGCGCCGCGATGCCGCCCCGCGTGGCCGCCACCGCGGGGTCCAGCGCGGCGCCGCTCGCGATGGTTTCCTCGAACTCGCGCGGCGCGGCGGGGCCAAGGGCGATCACCGCCTCTTCCTCGCCCTCGCGCAGCCGGAACAGCCCCATCTCGGACCCCTCGACCACCGCCTCGAAGCGGCCGGGCGACACCTCGTCCAGCGGCACCACGCGCACCGTGCCGTCAGGCCCCGTTACCTCGACCTCGCGCGGGCCTTCACCCAGGGTGCGCCGGGTGATCGTCATGGTCTGGCCCTGCGCCGTGGCTGACAGCGCCTCTTCCTCCAGCTCGGGTTCCTTCATCATCCAGTGCGCCAGCCGCCGCAACAGTTCCAGCTGCGGGCCGCCGCCCTCGTAGCCGCGGTTCCAGAGCCAGGCGTGATCGGAGCCCAGAAGCGCGATGCGCCCCTCGCCCACCCGGTCGAGCACCAGAAGCGGCCGGTCTTCCAGCCCGGTCATCACGATGTCGCCCGAGCCCGGCACAAGGTCGAGCAGCCGGAACCAGCGGCCCCAACCCGGCCCCTCACCCTCGGCCGGCGGGGCATAGCGGTCCAGCCCCGCGGTCACCGGGTGGCGCTGTCCCAGCTCGGTGATTTCGGGTCGGTAGCCCTCCTCGATCACCCGGCTGGTGGGCTCGGCCGGAATGATCTCGGCCAGGGGCGAACGGTAGAGGCTTGCCGCCGTGGCGAAATCCGGCCCCGCCGCGATCAGCACCGCGCCGCCGTCCACCACGTACTGCCGCACGTTGTCGAGGTAGATCGACGGCAGGATGCCGCGCCGCTTGTAGCGGTCGAAGATGATCAGGTCGAACTCGTCGATCTTCTCCAGGAACAGCTCGCGCGTCGGAAAGGCGATCAGCGACAGCTCGTCCACCGGGACGCCGTCCTGCTTCTCGGGCGGGCGCAGGATGGTGAAATGCACCAGGTCGACAGAACTGTCCGATTTCAGCAGGTTGCGCCATGTGCGCTCGCCCGGGTGCGGCTCTCCGGACACCAGCAGCACGCGCAGGCGGTCGCGCACCCCGTTGATCTGCACCACGGCCGAATTGTTGCGGTCGGTCAACTCGCCCGGCGCCTCGGGCACGTCGAACTGGATCACGTTCATCCCGCCGTGCGGCAAGGTCAGCGGCAGCTCCAGAAGCTCGCCCACCGGCACCTCGAAGCTTTGCGGCGCGCCGCCGTCAATCGCGATGTCCAGCCGCGCGCGGCCGCCCAGCCCCTCGGGCACCCTGCCCTGGTCCTCGATCATCAGGCTCAGCGTGACGGGCTCGCCCAGGATGGCGAAGGCCGGCGCGTTCGTGACCGTCAGGCGGCGATCCCAGTCGTCGGGCTCGCCGGTCAGCAGCACGTGCAGCGGCGCGGGCAGGTCGGGCGCGCGCTCCACGTCGTGCAGTTGCCCGTCGGTCAGCAGGATCGCGCCCGCAAGCCGCGCGCGCGGTTCCTCGGCCATCGCCTCGGCCAGCGCGGTCATCAAAAGGGTGCCCTCGTCCCCCGGCCCGTCGCCCAGCCGCACCACGCGCAACTCGGTGTTGCCAAGCCGCGCCACCTCGGCTTCCAGCACCGCCAACGCCTCGGCCACCTGCGCGGGGCGGGCGGCGATGCGCTGGCTGGAGCTTTCGTCGACGACGAGGATCACGATGTCGGTCAGGGCCGCGCGCTCTTCCTGCTGGAAGGACGGGTTGGCCAGCGCCACCGCCAGCACGAGCGCCGCCAGCCCGCGCAGGGGCCAGCCCGACAGCCCGCGCCAGGTGGCCAGCACAAGGAAGGCGATCGCCAGCACGCCCAATGCCACCAGCACCTGCAGCGGCAACAGCGGATCGAAGATCACGTTGCCGGTCATGCGCCGCCCCCCTGCTTCTTCTGTTCGGAAATACTCCGGGGGTCCGGGGGCAGAGCCCCCGGTCCGGACAGCGACACGGACCCGGACGGACGGTTCATTGCCCCAACCTGTCCAGAAGCGCGGGCACGTGCACCTGGTCGGACTTGTAGTTGCCGGTCAGCACATGCATCACGAGGTTGACGCCGAAGCGATAGGCGATCTCGCGCTGGCGTTCCCCGGCAAAACCGCGGCCCACCGGGAACAGCCGGTTTCCGGCGTCGTCGACCGCCCAGGCGGCGGCCCAGTCGTTGCCGCCGATCACCACCGGGGTGACGTTGTCGTTGAGGTTGCGAAACGGCATGCCCTCGACCTGCTCGGCATCGGGCGGCGCGGCCTCGACCCAGACGTCGCGGCTGGCGTGGCGGCCGGGAAAATCCTGCAGCAGGTAGAAGGTGCGGGTCAGCACGTGATCGGTCGGGATCGGCTCCAGCGGGGGGATGTCCAGCGGTGCCGCCAGGTCCTGCAGCTTGCGGCCGTTCGGGCTTCCGGCGCCGAAGCGGGCGAAATCGGCGTCGCGTGTGTCGAAGACGATCATCCCGCCGGTGCGCAGGTACTCGTTCAGCCGTGCATAGGCCTCGGCCGAGGGGAGCGGCTGGTCGGGGGTGATCGGCCAGTAAAGGATCGGGAAGAACGCCAGTTCGTCGGTTTCGAGGTTCACCGCAATGGGCTCTGCCGGTTCGATCGAAGTGCGTGCGAACAGGATGCGCGACAGTCCGCGCAGCCCGGCCTCGGCCACGCGGTCAAGCTGGGCGTCGCCGGTGATGACATGGGCCAGCACCACCTCTGAAGTCGCGGCGATGGCGGCGGCATCATCGACCGCCTGCGCGGGCGCCTCCTGTGGCAGGACCGCCAGCGCAAGCGCCAGCACCGCCGCGGCGCCCGCGCGCGGGCCCGTCAGCCGGCCCGCCAGCCACAGCGAGGCAAGGATATCGGCGCAGAGGAGCAGCAGCGCGCCCGCCAGCAGGTAGCCCTTCAGCATCGTCTCGCGTGCCACCGACAGCCCCTCGACGGCGATGCGCGCGGGCCATGCCGTCGGCGCCAGCACCGTCTCGGGGCCCGCCACGTTCACCGCGATACGACGGTCCTCACCTGCATAGAGCCCCGGCCGCATGTCCGGTCCGGGCACCGCCTCTGCCAGGCGCTCGCCCGCCACGCCGGGCAGCGCGCCGGCATCCTCCAGCGCGCCGAAGCCGTCCAGCACCTGTTGCGGCGCCCAGACGGTGCCCGCCAGGTCCTCGGCCGTGGGCTGCGACGGGCGGGTGGAGACGGCCAGCCGTTCCAGCATACGCACGAACAGCCCCGACAGGGGCAGCGTCGACCATTCGGCATTGGCGGTGACATGGAACAGCACCACCTGCCCCTGCCCCACCCGCTTGCGCGTCACGAGCGGCGTGCCATCGGCCAGCGTGGCGATCACGCGTTCGGCCAGCGAGGGGTCGGGCTGCGCCATCACCTGCGCCGATACGGTCACGTCGCCGGGCAGGTCGAGGCCGTAGAAGGGCGACGCCTCGGCAAAGGGGCGCAGCACCTTGGGCTCGCCCCAGCTCATCGCGCCGCCGACGCTGCGGCCACCCGCACGCAGCCGGACGGGCATCAGCGGGTCCTCGGCATCGCGGCTGACGTCGCTGGCCGCAAGGCGCGGCCCGGCGAAGCGAAGGAGAAGCCCGCCGTTTTCCACCCAGTCCAGCAGCGGCGCTTCCTCGGCCGGGGACACTGTGGCCACGTCGGCCAGCACGATCACGTCCGGATTGGCCAAGAGGATATCGGCCAGCCCGCCATCGAGCAGGTCCGCCGTGGGTTCCAGGGCGCGCTGCAGGTAGTGCAGGGGCGACAGAAGCTCCAGCCCCTCGCGGTCCTCGCGGCCCGCGATCAGCGCCACCTCGCGCCGCTTCAGTGCGTCGTCGGTCAGGCTCACCGCCCCGGCCGAGCGTATGCCCGTCAGTTCGAAGCGGGTGATCCGGTTGCGCAGTTCCGGCGGCAGGGAAAGCGCCACGACCGCCTCTGTCGCGTCCGCGTCGAACGTCGCGGTAGCGCGAGCAAGCTCGCGCGGGATGCCCGCCGGATCGAGACCGTGGGCCGAGACCGCCACTTCTGCCGCGTCATCGCCGCGGGCGCGCAGCACGGTGAGTTGCACCGCACCATCGGCGAACGCGGCCGGGCGCAGCGCTAGGACCGGCCTGGGGCTTTCGAACACCGTCACGGTGCCGCGCGCCTCCAGCGCGGCCAAGAGGTCGTCGCGGCTGGCCCGCGACAGGCCATCCGACATCCAGAACGTCTCGAAGCTGCCCGTCAGGCCCTCGGCCCAGTCGGACAGTGCCTGCGAGTCCGGTTCCCACGGCTGTGGCTGGATGCCCGGCAGGCGGGCGCCCCAGGCCGCGGCGGCCTGGAACGGCAGGTCGCCGGGCGGCAGGTCGGTCAGCGTGACCACGGCGGCGGGACGGCCAAGGCGCGACGCCTCGTCCAGCGCGGCGGAGACGCGCTCCATCCGGCGGGGCCAGTCGCGCGCGCCGGCCCAGGTGCCGTCCAGCAGGATCAGCAAGGGGCCGCTGCCCGCGGTCTCGTCCTTGGGGTTCAGCACCGGTCCGGCAAAGCCGAGGATTACCGCCGCCACCGCCAGCGTCCGCAGCAGCAACAGCCACCAGGGCGTCTTGTCGGTCTGGTGTTCGTCGTCGGTGAGGCCCAGAAGCAGCGCGACACCGGGAAAGCGGCGCCGGATCGGCGCGGGCGGCACGGCGCGCAGAAGAAGCCACAGGATCGGAAGCGCCGCCAGCCCCAGCAGAAGCCATGGCGCGGTAAAGCCGATGGTGCCGATCGTGAACATCAGGCCCGCCTTTCCAGCGCGGAATAGAGCCACAGGAGCGCCGATTGCGCGCTGTCGGACGTGTGGTGACAATGGTAGAGCCAGCCCGCGCTGCGCGCCAGCCGGTCCAGCCGGTCCTTCCGCTCTGCCAACCGCTGAAGATAGCGGTCGCGCAACTCGCCCGCCTTCAGCGTTTCATGGCGCAGGCTCGCGCCCATGCTTTCGAAGATCGTGCGCCCGTCGAAGGGAAACGCCTCTTCCTGCGGGTCGAGGATCTGGAACAGAACGCCCTTGACGCCACGGTCGGCGGCCTTGGCCAGCTGTGCGGTGACCGCGTCGATATCACCCAGGTAATCCGAGATGAAGAGCGCGCGGGCATGGGGCAGCATGCCCCGCACCTCTGGCGCGCCATAGTCGGGCTGGGCGTCCTCGCGGGTGAACGCCTCGGCGATGCGGATCAGCTGTAATTCGCTGGACCGGGGCGGCGTGCCGAGGCTGGCCAGCGCCACGCGCTCGCCGCCGCGGATCAGGAGGATCGCCATGGCCATCGCCAGCAGGCGCGCGCGCGCCAGCTTCGTCTCGCTGTCCCTGGTGCCGGCGAACCCCATGGATTGCGACTCGTCCACCCAGATGTGGACGCTTTGCGCCGCCTGCCATTCCTTTTCGCGCACGAAATGCATGTCCGACTGGGCCGAGCGGCGCCAGTCGATCATCCGCGCCTCGTCGCCCGGACGGGCGGGGCGATACTGCCAGAACTCGTCGCCCATGCCCGACCGGCGCCGGCCATGCGCGCCAAGAAGCACCGTCTGCGCCAGATGCTCGGCGGCGGCCAGAAGCGGCGGCAGCGGTCCGGCAAGGTCCTCTGACCGCTGGCGCAGAAGGGCGGGCGTTGTCACGCGGCGGCCTCGATCCGGGTGACGGATTCGGCCACGGTGTCGATGACATGTGACAGGCTTTCGCCCCGCGCCCGCGCGGCAAAGGTCAGCGCCATGCGGTGGGTCAGCACGGGCCGGGCCATGGCGATCACGTCCTCGGCCGACGGCGCCAGCCGCCCGTCAAGCAGCGCGCGCGCCCGCACCGTCAGCATCAGCGCCTGTGCCGCGCGCGGGCCGGGGCCCCAGCCGACGGACTGGTTCACGATGGCCTCTGCCTCGGACTCGCCGGGGCGGCAGGCGCGCACCAGGTCGAGGATCAGTTCCACCACGCCCTCGCCCACCGGCATCCGGCGCACCAGCCGTTGCGCCGCGATCAGCTCGGCCGCGCTGAAAACCTCGTGCGCCTCGCCCTCTTCCACCCCGGTGGTGGCCAGCAGGATATCGCGTTCGGTGGCGCGGTCGGGGTATTCCACGTCGATCTGCAACAGGAAGCGGTCAAGCTGCGCCTCTGGCAGGGGATAGGTGCCTTCCTGCTCGATCGGGTTCTGGGTGGCCAGCACGTGGAACGGCGCCTCCAGCGCGTGCGGGTGACCGGCGATGGTGACGGACTTCTCCTGCATCGCCTGCAGAAGCGCCGATTGCGTCCGGGGGCTGGCGCGGTTGATCTCGTCGGCCATCAGAAGCTGGCAGAATACCGGCCCCTCGATGAAGCGGAAGCTGCGGCTGCCATCCTCGGCGGTTTCCAGCACTTCCGAGCCGAGGATGTCCGCCGGCATCAGGTCGGGCGTGAACTGGATGCGCGCGCCCTTCAGCCCCATGACCGTCGACAGCGTGTCCACGAGCCGCGTCTTGCCGAGACCCGGCAGGCCGATCAGCAGGCCGTGCCCGCCGCAGACCAGCGCCGACAGCACGTGATCGACGACCTTCTCCTGCCCGATGAAGCGGCCGGTGATGCTGGCCTTGGCCTCAATCAGTTTCTCGCCGAGCGCTTCGATCTCGGGCAGGAGGGTTTCGGCATCGGCCATGGCGGAACTCCGGAACGGGGGCTATATCTGGTCAGTATCGGACAAGACTAGACCGCCACCGACAAGAGGCAAAACGGATGAGCGGACAAAACCTCGTGAAACCCTCGGCCGAAAGCCTTGCCGCGTCGGCCCGGGCCGCAAAAAAGGGCAAGGGCCCGCCGCCCGTCCACCTGTGGAATCCGCCGTTCTGTGGCGATCTGGACATGCGCATCGCCCGCGACGGCACGTGGTTCTACCTTGGAACGCCCATCGGGCGGACTGGGCTGGTGCGGCTGTTCTCGTCGATCCTGAAGAAGGAGGACGGCCGGTATTTCCTTGTGACGCCCGTGGAAAAGGTCGGCATCACGGTGGATGACGCGCCTTTCGTCGCGGTCGATTTCGAGGCATCGGGCGAGGGCCGGGACCAGGTCCTGACCTTCACCACCCATGTGGACGACGTCGTGGCCGCCGGCCCCGAGCACCCGATTCGCGTGGTGCGCGACCCCGAAACCGGCGAACCGTCGCCCTATGTCCATGTGCGCGCAGAGCTCGAGGCGCTGATCGACCGGAAAAGTTTCTACCGGCTGGTGGATATCGGCTCCGTGGAGCCGCATGAGGGCGCCGACTGGTTCGGGCTCTGGTCGGGCGGCGCGTTCTTCCCGGTGATCCCGGCGGCAGAGCTGCCCTGATGGTGGCCTTCGCCGCGAACCTGACGCTCTTGTTCCCGGAACTGCCGTTCCTCGACCGGTTCGAGGCGGCGGCAGAGGCCGGGTTCGACGCGGTCGAGGTGCTGTTTCCCTATGACGACCCGGTGCCCGACATCCGCGCGCGGATGGCGGCCTCGGGCCTGCCGATGGTCCTGATGAACTGCCCGCCGCCGAACTACACCGGCGGGCCGCGCGGCATGGCCGCCGTACCGGGGGCCGAGGACCGGTTCCGCCACGATTTCACACGCGTGCTGCGCTATGCCGCCGAACTGCGCCCGCGCTTCATCCATGTGATGGCCGGCGTGGCCGAGGGCGCGGCGGCGCACGACACCTTCATCGCCAACCTCGCGTGGGCGGCCGCACAGGCGCCCGCGCAGCGCCTGACGATCGAGCCTTTGAACCTGCGCGACAACCCGGGATATTTCCTGGCCGACTATCGCCTTGCGGCAGAGGTCATCGACGCCGTGGGCGCGCCGAACCTCGGGCTGCAATACGACGCTTTCCACGCGCAGATGCTGACCGGCGACGCGGTGGGCGTCTGGCGTGCGCACGGGCACCGCGCCGTGCATGTGCAGGTGTCCGACACGCCCGAGCGGGCCGAACCCTGGACCGGGGGCGTCGATTTCGACACGCTTTTCGCGGCGATCCGGGACGACGGCTACGACGGCGTCATCAGCGCGGAATACCTGCCCGGGGGCGGGACGCGGGCGGGGCTGGGCTGGCTGGCCCGCGCCCGGGCGATCTTTGGCGAAGGGAGAACGGCATGAAACCGATCGCGGTCATCATCGGGGTAGGCAGCGGGCTTTCGGCGGCGCTGGCGCGGAGGTTGGCGCCGGACTATGACCTTGTGCTTGCGGCGCGCGACGCGGGCAAGCTGTCGGCGCTGGCGGCAGAGACCGGCGGGCGCGCCGTGTCGCTGGACGGGACCGACACGGCGGCGGTGGATGCGCTGTTCGACGGGCTGCCGGCGGCGCCGCGCGTCGTGGTCTACAACCCCTCGGCCCGGCTGCGCGGCCCGGTGGCAGAGCTTGACCCTGAAGAGGTGCGCCGCGCGGTCGAGGTCACGGCCTTCGGCGCCTTCCTTGCCGGGCGCGCGGCGGCACGGCGTATGCTGGCGGCGGATGCCGTGGACGGCGTTCGCGGCACGATCCTGTTCACCGGCGCCTCGGCGGGGGTCAAAGGCTTTCCCCTGTCCGCGCCCTTCGCAATGGGCAAGTTCGCCCAGCGCGGGCTGGCCGAAAGCATGGCCCGGGAGTTGCACCCGCAGGGCATCCACGTGGCCTGGATCAACATCGACGGCGGCATCCGCAACCCCGACCGCCCCGAGCGGATGGAGCCGCAGGGCGCCCCCGATTCCATGCTCGACCCCGACGCCATCGCGGCGGCCTATGTCCAGCTGATCGACCAGCACCGGTCCGCCTGGAGCAACGAACTGACGCTGAGACCCTGGGTGGAGCGGTTCTGATGCGCCGGGCCAAGCCGCTGGCCGCGGCCCTTGCCGTCGCCCTCTGTCTTGTCCCTGCCGCACACGCCCCGGCGCAGGAGGTCGCGTTCGTCATACGCCACGCGGAAAAGGCGGATGGCGCGGACCCCGCCCTGACACCGCGCGGTCGCGATCAGGCGGCGGCCTGGGCGGCGATGCTGACCGGCGCAGGTATCGACGCCATCGTCACCTCGGAGGCGCGGCGCACGCGCGAGACCGGCGCCATCATCGGCGCGGCCCTGTCGATCGAACCATCCGAGGTTCCGGCGTCGGATCGCGCCGGGCTTCTGGACCTGTTGACGTTCGATCACGCCGAGGACCGGGTGCTGGTCGTCGGCCATGCCGAGACGATCCCGGGCATCCTGAACGCGATGAACGTCGCGGGGCCGGGGGCCATCGCGGAGGGCGACTTCGGCAATCTCTTTGTCGTCACGCACCCCGGGGAAGAGACCGCGCGCCTCGTCCATTTGCGCCTGCCCTGAAAGAAACGGCCCCTGTCACCTCCTGACAGAACGCTGTCAGGGGGGCTATGCTAGCGCTCGTGTCGTCCATTCAACACAGGAGACACGGACCATGACCCATACCCCCGCCCATGCCGTCATCTGGACGGAACTTCCCGTGCGCGACCTGCCCGCCGCCATGGCCTTCTACAGCGCCGTCTTCGGCTATGCGCTGGAAACGACGGAAATGGGGCCCAACCCCGTCGCCATGCTGCCCACCGCCGATGGCAAGGGCGTCGCCGGGCACCTTTACCCCGGCACCCCTGCGGGCGACGGCAGCGGCCCGACCGTCCACCTTGCCGTGCCCGGCCCCCTGGCCGAGGCGATGGACCGCTGCACCGCCGCGGGCGGCAGGGTGATCTCTCCACCCATCGAGATCCCGGTGGGCACCTTCGCCTATGCCACCGATCCCGACGGCAATTCGCTGGGCCTTTTCGAGCCACGGGCCGCCTGACCGGATGCGCCGCGCCGACCGCCTGTTCCAGATCGTGCAGATGCTGCGGGGCAGGCGGCTGGTGACGGCGCGCCAGCTGGCCGAGGCGCTGGAGGTGTCCGAGCGCACGATCTACCGCGACATCGCCGACCTGCAGGGCAGCGGCGTGCCGGTCGAAGGGGCGGCGGGCTATGGCTATGTCATGGCCGAAGGGTTCGACCTGCCGCCCCTGATGTTCACCCGCGACGAGGTGGTGGCGCTGGTCGCGGGCGCGCGGCTGATCCGCGCCTGGGGCGGCGCCGGCATGGCCCGTGCGGCAGAGGAGGCGCTGGTCAAGATCGACGCCGTGCTGCCGCCCGATGCCCGCGCCCGCGCCGGCGCCGTGGCCGTTCACGCGATCCCGGCGGGCCCCATCGACGACGCCACGCGCGACCGGCTGGACCGGATCGAGCGCGCGGCCGAGGACCGGCTGCGCCTGACGCTGGATTATGCCGATGCGGCGGGCGCGGTGACCGCGCGCACCGTCCGGCCGCTGGGCATCTGGTTCTGGGGCAAGGTCTGGACGCTGATCGCCTGGTGCGAGCTGCGCGAGGATTTCCGCATGTTCCGGGTCGACCGGATGACCGGCCTGTCCGAAGCCGGAGGCTTTCGGGACGAACGCGGCAAGCGGCTGGCCGATTTCTTCGCGACCGACGCCCACCGCAGATGATCCCTGCCGGGGCTTGCGCCCGGTCCGTCCGGCGGCAAGTCTGGACCGGACAGCACGAAAGGACAGCACATGCGCAAGGGGCTGAAACTGGGGCGGGCCGACTGGGGCAACGCGCCCGACCTCTGGAAGGGCCGGTTCGAGGGGCACCAGATCGGCACCGACGTGACGGTGCTGTTCTTTTCCTCGGACGTCATCGGCTCGGGCCCGGTGCTGCACGTCCATCCCTATGACGAGGTGTTCATCCTGCGCGAGGGGCGCGCCCTGTTCACCATTGGCGAGGACGAGATCGAGGCCGAGGCGGGCGACATCATGCTGGGGCCTGCCAACGTGCCGCACAAGTTCCGCAACATCGGCCCAGGGCGGCTGTCGTCTATCGACATCCACTGTTCGGACCGCTGGATCCAGACCGACCTCGAGGGGCCGAAGGCCGGGAAGGGCTAGATCACCATTTCCCACCCATTGATGCTCGCTCTTTCACAAGGAAACCATACCCAGAATCCCTTAGCGACAAAAGGCGGGGGGCACCTCTAGACCATGATCGGCGAATTTCGCAGCGATGTTTCCACAGTTGGTATCATATGGCGAAAGAAGGGCCTCTCGCATTGTTCCCCGTTCCTTGTAAGTGATCTTGGAAAGCGGAACATGGTGTTGTGTTCCAGTGCAATCATACGCCCGCTTGGGCACATGGGTGCTCGTTGAAACATCAGTGATCGAAGTGACACAAGCCAAGTCTAGTTTCAGGTCCGAAAATATGGCATAGTCCTGCGTGATTTCACATCCAGTCGGTGTCCTAAACCGCTCATTCACGTGGCGACTAAATTGAAAGAATATATACGAATCATTTTCCGCCTTCATTTCGCAAGGAACAGTAAAATCAGGCTCCTCGGGTAACTCTAACAAGTAATCTCTACCAGATGCCGAAATTTTGACTCGAAAATAACTAGAGACTCCGTTTTGATCTTTTTCCCTCAAGAATGTAACAAACCGCTCCTCGCGCTTGGTCAATTCCGCCGGAACCTCGTCATCAAGTCTGGCGCCAATTGGGCTTCCAACCTTCAGCTTTACGCTGTCATTCGATGTGTTTGGTAGGTCCCAATAGAAGTAGACATCAATATAGTCATCCGTCACACTGCCAATCCAAGTCTTGAATCCAAAAGCGTCAGATTGCCTCGCGAGCAGACTCAGGCAGTCGCGATAACGTGCATTCGCAGAATCAAAAGACGTTACCGAAAGAAATGTTTTATCCGATACACTCTCAGCAAATCTGAACTCTTTGTAAGTCTGATTTCTCATCGCATTAAACTCATCGAAATTCATATCTGACCTAAAGGGAGCTCCAAAAACTACGCCTGCGGCCGACCAGTCAAATTTCTTACTTTCCTCCTCGAAATTATCCTCGGTGAGGATGCTCAGAATACTCAGCGACCTTTGGTAGTCGCGGCTAAACGTAACTTGATCAGGTACAAGGGCGTGAGCGCACTCGGCAGGAGAGAACGCGGCCTGAGAATATGCCTGAGTTGGAATAGCCAAAACGAATGACAAAGCGGCAATGCGAAGCATCTGAACAACCCCAAGAAATATTTTCTGCCTCCCCACTCTGCCAAAGCGAAAGTCAAAAGTCATGAAGAATCAATAAGCCATTGAATTTGTTTTGTTTTACATACGGTGCCGAGAGAGCAGCAAGAAGGTAGGCGTGCTTGGCAAATGCAAGACCTGATCACTATGTTCCGGCTAGCGCCGGAACGGGCTGGGGCGCAGACCCTGCGTCGCGCTGACGGTCACGTCCGCGATCCGTTTCGCCCGCGTCGCCCCGGTCCTTGCCGTCTTGATCCATTCCAGCGTGCCGCGCCGCACGCTGCGGGGCCAGCCGTCCCAGGTGGCGCGCTGCCCCGCGGCGTCGAGCGCGGCGCCGAGATCGTCTGGAACCTCGAGCCGCTCGACATCGTCGAGGAAGCTCCACATCCCGTTCGCCAGCGCCGCGGCGATCAGCGCCTCACCCGACGGGGTCATGGCGCCGGACGCGCGGGCGGCCTCGACCTTGGCCTTGTTCACCGCCGACCAGGCGCTCCTGGGGTTTCGCGGGGCGATCAGCACGCTGGAGCGGTCGGCATCCACGCCGCGCGTGCGGCTGTCCACCCAGCCCCAGCACAGAAGCTCCTCGACCAGGTCGCCGAAGGGCACGTGGTGATCGGTGTGCTTCTTCCATGTCACCAGCCAGACCGAGCCATGGCCGGCGTGGTTCGATGCAAGCCAGGCTCGCAGGTCGGCGCGAGAGCGGACCTCGACCTCGGTCATCGAAACCTGGGCGGGCGTTTCTGCATGTTGGCCGCCACCGCCTCGACCTGGTTGGGCGCCCCGATGATCGGCGCCTGCAAGGCGGCCTCGACCGCCAGTCCTTCGCCCTCTGGCAGGGTCCAGGTGCTGTCCACCAGCCGCTTGATCCCGGCCACCGCATCGGGCGAGCGGGCGGCGATGCCGGCGGCCAGGGCGCGGGCGTCCGCCATCGGGTCCTCGGCCAGCTCCGTCACCAGCCCGAGCGCGGCGGCACGCTCTCCGGTCACCATCTCGGCCGTCATCATCAGGCGCTTGGCCTGGTCGGCACGCATGAGCTTGGGCAGCGACTGGGTGATCCCCATGTCGGGGATCAGGCCCCAGCGCGATTCCATGATCGACAGGCGCGCGTCCGGCCGGGCCAGCCGGATGTCCGCGCCCAGCACGATCTGCAAGCCGCCACCAAGGCACACCCCTTCGATCGCAGCGATCACGGGCACGGGCAGCTCGGCCCAGACGGTGGACGGTTTCTGGAACCAGTTCGCCTTTCCGCCTGGCAGGGGCGTGGCAAGGCGCGCGCGGATCGCATCGAGGTCCGTGGCCAGCTGGCCCATCGCCGCGAAATCGAGCCCCGCGCAGAAATCGCCGCCCGCACCGGTCAGGATCACCGCGCGCAGCCCCGCCACGGCCTTCAGCCCCTCGCCCGCCTCGGCAATGGCGGCGAACATCTCCATGCTCAGCGCGTTCTTCTTTTCCGGCCGGTTCAGCGTGACCGTCGCCACGCCCCCGGCCAGGTCGATCAGGACGATATCGCCCATCAATGCGCCTCGGCCCAATTGGCGCCCTGCCCCGCATCGACGACCAGCGGCACGTCCAGGTGCACGGCCGGGTGCGCCGCGCCTTCCATCACGCCGCGGGCGGCGGCGATCAGGTCGTCGACCGCGCCCTCCTCGACCTCGAAGATCAGTTCGTCGTGGACTTGCAACAGCATCTTCGCGGGCAGGTCGGCCACGGCGTCCTCCATCCGGACCATGGCGCGGCGGATGATGTCGGCCGCGGTGCCCTGGATGGGCGCGTTGATCGCGGCGCGCTTGGCAAAGCCGGCGGTCGGCCCCTTGGCGTTGATCTCGGGCGTGTGGATGCGGCGGCCGAACAGGGTTTCGACATAGCCGTTCTTCTGGGCAAAGCCGATGGTGGCGTCCATGTAGGCCTTGATGCCCGGGAAGCGTTCGAAATAGCGGTCGATGAAGCCCTGCGCCTCGGCGCGCGGGATGCGCAGGTTGCGCGCAAGGCCGAAGCCCGAGATGCCGTAGATCACGCCGAAGTTGATCGCCTTGGCCTGCCGCCGGATGTCCGGCGTCATCTGGTCCATCGGAACGTCGAACATCTCGGACGCGGTCATGGCGTGGATGTCATGACCTTCCGCGAAGGCTTCCTTCAGCGCGGGGATGTTGGCGATATGGGCGAGGATGCGCAGTTCGATCTGGCTGTAGTCGAGGCTGACGAGCACCTTGCCCCTTTCGGCGACGAAAGCCTCGCGGATGCGGCGGCCTTCCTCGCTGCGGACGGGGATATTCTGGAGGTTGGGGTCGGTCGAGGCCAGCCGCCCGGTGTTCGCCCCGGAAATCACGTAGGAGGTGTGGACGCGCCCGGTGTCGGGGTTGATGTGGTCCTGAAGCGCGTCGGTGTAGGTGGATTTCAGCTTGGACAGCTGCCGCCAGTCCAGCACGCGCGCGGGCAGGTCGTGTTCCGTCGCCAAGTCTTCCAGGACGTCGGCGGGCGTCGACCAGGCGCCGGTCTTGCCGCGCTTGCCGCCCGGCAGGCTCAACTTGTCGAACAGGATCTCGCCCAGCTGCTTGGGCGAGCCGACGTTGAAGCTTTCGCCGGCCAGCGCGTGGATCTCTTCCTCGAGCGCGGCCATCTTCTGGGCGAAGGCGCCCGACATGCGTGACAGCGTCTGGCGGTCCACCTTGACGCCCGCCATTTCCATCCGCGCCAGCACCGGCACCAGCGGGCGCTCCAGCGTCTCGTAGACGGTCGTCACCCGCGCCTGGTGCAGCTGCGGTTTCAGAAGCTGCCACAGGCGCAGGGTGATGTCGGCGTCCTCGGCGGCGTATTTCACCGCCTCTTCCACCGGCACCCGGTCGAAGGTCTTCTGCCCCTTGCCCGAGCCGATCAGCTCCTTGATCGGGATCGGGTGGTGGCCGAGGTAGCGTTCCGACAGGGTGTCCATGCCGTGCCCGTGCAAGCCGCCGTGCATGGCGTAGGAGATCAGCATCGTGTCGTCTATCGGCGCCACCTGCACCCCGTAGCGGGCAAGGATCTTGGCGTCGTACTTGATGTTCTGGCCGATCTTCAGGATCGCGTCGTCCTGTAGCACCGGGCGCAGCGCGTCCAGCGCGTCATCCAGCGGGATCTGCCCCTCGGCCAGCGCGTCGGACCCGAACAGGTCGTCGGTGCTTTCGGGCCGGTGCGCCAGCGGGATGTAGCAGGCCTGCCCCGGCTCCACCGCCAGCGAGATGCCGACCAGGTCGGCGCGCATCTCGTTCAGGCCGGTGGTCTCGGTGTCCACCGCGACCCATCCGTGCTGGCGGATGCGGTCGATCCAGACCTGAAGCCCCGCCATGTCGCGCACCCACTCATAGGCGGCGTGATCGAAGGGCAGATCCTCGGGCGTGTCGGGCTCGCCTGCCGGGGTGGCGGCCTGCGGGGCGGTCGCCTCGAGCACGGGCACCTCGACGCCCAGCGTCTCGGCCACGCGCCGGGTAATGGTGCGGAACTCCATCAACGTCAGGAAGTCCAGAAGCGGCCCCGCCTCTGGCTCCTTTACCTCGAGCGCGTCCAGCGACACGTCAAGCGGCATATCGCAGTCGAGCTGCACAAGCTGCCGCGACAGGCGGATCTGTTCGGCGTTCTCGATCAGCGATTGGCGCCGCTTGGGTTGCTTGATCTCGTCCGCCCGCTCCAGCAGCGTGTCGAGGTCGCCGTATTCGTTTATGAGCAGGGCAGCGGTCTTGACCCCGATGCCCGGCGCGCCCGGCACGTTGTCAACGCTGTCGCCCGCCAGCGCCTGCACGTCGACCACGCGGTCGGGGCGGACGCCGAACTTTTCCTCCACCTCCTCGGGGCCGATGCGGCGGTTCTTCATGGCGTCGAACATCTCGACCCCGTCGCCCACCAGCTGCATCAGGTCCTTGTCCGAGGACACGATCGTCACCCGCCCGCCGGCGTCACGCGCCCGGCAGGCAAGCGTCGCGATGATGTCGTCGGCCTCGAAGCCTTCCTGTTCCAGGCAGGCGATATTGAAGGCGCGCGTCGCCTCGCGCGTCAGCGGGATCTGCGGGCGCAGGTCCTCGGGCATCTCGTCGCGGTTGGCCTTGTACTGGTCATAGAGGTCGTTGCGGAACGTGTGGCTGCCCTTGTCGAACACCACAGCCACATGGGTGGGCGCATCGGGGCCGCGGTTCTCCTCGACCATCTTCCAGATCATGTTGACGAAGCCCGACACCGCCCCAACCGGCAGCCCGTCGGACTTGCGCGTCAGCGGCGGCAGCGCGTGAAAGGCGCGAAAGATGAAGGCCGACCCGTCGATCAGGTGCAGATGGCAGCCCTTGCCGAAAGCCATGTCGTCCCTCCAGCGTTCCCGTGCCACCCGTTCATGGCGCGCCGGGAAACCGAAGTCCAGCGGCGCGGGCCGCTATCCCGACAGCGACGAGAAGATCGACCCGATGTTGAACAGCAAAGCGCCGATGACGATGCCACCCGCCACGACCGGCACCGCCCGGGACAGGCACTGGAAGGCCAGTGCGGCGGACGTCGCCATGGGACGCGCGGTCGATGTGTCGGCTATGGTTCGCGGCTTCCGGCACACGACCCGCAAACCAGTGCCCGCCAAACCCGGCAGGTATTTGACGAAAAGGCCGCGATCAGCCCTGGGCCGCAGCCTTGTCCGCGAAACTCTCGTGCACGAACTTCTTGTCGCAATAGCCGCATTCGACGAAGCCCGTGTCGTGCGAGATCGACAGCCAGACGCGCGGATGGCCCAGTGCGCCCTCGCCGCCATCGCAGGCGATGCGCCATTGGGTGACAACCTCTGTCTCGGGCGGGTCGATGGGCATGGGGGCCTCGTTTGCTTGTGGCCGGCGAAGGTCCGGCTTATGTCCGGGCGGCATCATAGCGATCCGAAGGCAGTGAACAAGGGGCGCGACAGGCCAATGACGGCACAGGCGATCGAGATCGAGGGACTGCGCAAGACCTATGCGTCAAGCGCCGGGCAGCCGCCCAAGGAGGCCCTGAAGGGGATCGACCTGTCGATTCCAGCGGGCTCGATCTTCGGGCTTCTGGGGCCGAACGGCGCGGGCAAGTCCACGACGATCAACATCCTCGCCGGGCTGGTGCTTAAGACGGCCGGCCGCGTTCGGATCTGGGGCTTCGACCAGGACGTGAACCCGCGCCAGTCGCGCGCCTCGATCGGCGTCATGCCGCAGGAACTGAACCTCGACCCGTTCTTCACGCCGCGCGCCGCGCTCGAGGTGCAGGCCGGGCTTTACGGGGTCCCGAAATCCGCCCGCCGCACCGACGAGGTGCTGCGCATGATCGGCCTGACGGACAAGGCCGAGGCCTATGCCCGGTCGCTCTCGGGCGGGATGCGCCGGCGCCTTCTGCTCGGCAAGGCATTGGTGCACCGGCCCCGCGTTCTCGTGCTGGACGAGCCCACGGCCGGCGTGGACATCGAGTTGCGCCAGATGCTGTGGGAGAACGTGCGGCGGCTGAACACCGAAGAGGGGATGACGATCATCCTGACGACCCACTACCTGGAGGAAGCCGAAGAGATGTGCGACGAGATCGCCATCATCGACCAGGGCCAGGTCGTGGCGCGCGACCGGACCGAGGCGCTGGTCGGCCGCCTGGACGCCAAGACGCTTGTGATCCATCCCGAGACGCCCGCTGGCCCGCTGGCCCTGCCCAAGGGCGTCGACCGGCGCGACACGCCGGACGGCGCGCTGCACCTGTCCTACCGCCGGTCGCAAACCTCGGCCGACGCGATCCTCGACGCGCTGCGCAGCGCGGGGGTGCGCATCCGGGATGTCCAGACCCGCGAGCCGGACCTCGAGGACGTTTTCCTGGACCTCACCGGCAGCGGTGCGCGCTGATCGACGCTTGCCGCATGGACACGGCACGGGGGACGCAGCCAACGCTCTGCGCCGGGCGGCAGACCGGACGCGAGAGGCCTTCACGATCGAGGCGCAGACGCCGCTGGAACGCAGGGCCGCCGGTCTGACGGCCCGGCGGGTGAGTTTCAAATTGACGCTCCTTCGGAGCCGCCTGTCTGTTGCCCAACGTTGTCACTCTCGCAACGGTCGATGCGGCGCCGCTGAACCATATGGCATGGATTAAGAAAGGCGGTGCTCGATGATCGGCGGAGGCAAGGCCCCGACGAGCATGTCCGTGGCACGGGACCGCAATGGTTGGTTCATTCCTCACCCTCCGGATCGACGTTCGAACTCAGGCCGTAGCGCCGCATCTTGTCGTTGAGCGTACGGCGCGGAATTCCCAGCGCTTCTGCCGCACGCAATGTGTTGCCCACATGGGCATCGAGCGCTGCGGCGATCTCACGGGCTTCGAACTCTGCGACGCGGTCTGAAAGCGTCTGCGGGGTTGCCTTGGCCGTCCCGGCGCCGGGTGTTTCGAACAAGCCCAGAGCAAAGGCTTCGGCGCTGGCTTTCAGCTCGCGGATATTGCCGGGCCATGCCGCGCGTTTGAGCTTTTGTTGCAGCGTCCAGGGCACCTCCGGATCCTTGCGACCGTAGCGGCGCGCTGCCAGCTGGGCGTAGTGGATGAAAATCAGAGGGATGTCTTCCCCCGCCTCGCGCAGGGTCGGGGTGGACAACTCGGTGCTCGCCAGCCGGAAATAGAGATCTGGCCGGAAGCTCTCGACCTGGCGCAGCGGCGACTTCGTCGTCGCGATCACCCGGATGTCGATCGGCTGCGGCGCGGTTTCTCCGATGCGCTCTACTGATCTTTCCTGAAGCACACGCAGCAGCTTGGCCTGGATGGACGGCGGCATGCTCTCGACTTCGTCCAGCATCAATGTGCCGCCATGCGCCGCTTCCAGTTTTCCCGCCCGCCCGGCCGCGTCATGGGCGAAGACACCTGCGCCGTGACCGAAGAGCACGGTTTCGGCCGTCGCCTCGGACAAGGCCGCGCAGTTGAGCGCGACAAAGGGGCCGTTGGCCCGGGCGCTGCCGGCGTGGACCGCACGCGCGGCCAGTTCCTTGCCGGTCCCGGTTTCGCCACTGATCACCACGTCGAGATCGACCGAAGCCAGTTCCGCGATACGGCGGCGGAAATCACGCATGGCGCGGGACCGCCCGAGGATGCTCACCTCGTCCCGTTCGCACAGAACGCGTTGCAGGCGCGCGACCTCCCGACGGGCGGCCTGCGCCTCCAGCGTCCGCCGCACGACCGACAGCAGATGCGCCGAGTCATAGGGTTTCTCGAGGAAGTCTTCGGCCCCCGCACGAATGGCCTCGACCGCGTGCGCGACATCGCCATGGCCCGTGAGCAAGACCACGGGTACCGACAGCGCCCGGTCGCGCATGGCGTGTAGAAGGGCGATACCGTCGATCTCGGGCATCCGCAGATCGCTGATAACCATGTCTGGCGGGGGCGACATCTCGGCGAGCAGTTCATGGGCCGACGGATAGGCGCGCACAGCGTATCCCGCCGTCTCGACAAGATCGGAGAGCGCCGTCAGATGGTCGATATCGTCGTCGACGATATGAACGCGTTGGGTCATGTCGTTTCATCCCCGAACGACGCGATCGGCACCGACAGGATGACCTGCGTTCCGACCTGCGGCGTGGATCGAATGTCGAGCGTGCCGGAGAAATCGGCAAGGATCACCTTGCAGATGGCAAGACCCAGCCCAAGGCCCTCGCCGGCCTGCTTGGTCGAAAAGAAGGGGTCCGCCACGCGAGGCAGAACTTCTTCGCCGATACCGATTCCGTTGTCGCGGACCTTGATCACGGCCGTCGTTCCCTCGACGGACAGCGTGACCCCGACTTCGGGCCGCGTCGTCGTTTCGACGGCGTCGAGCGCATTGAGCAGGAGGTTGGCAAGGACCTGTTCCATCCGAATGGACCCTGCCATCACGCAAACCGGGTCGGTCGGCATTTGCACGATCGGTGCAACCCCGAGTGCCTTCGCGCGGGGCTGAACCAGATCGAGCGCCGATTGCACGGGCGCGCGCAGGTCGATGCGATTGAGTTCCACGGTGTCCTTGCGGGCGAAGCTCTTGAGGTGCTTCGTGGTCCGCTGCATGCGACGGATCATGTCCCGCGCCTTGCCGATGCGGCCTGACGTCTTGCCGTCATCAGAACCGAGGCCAAGCTCGGCGGCGGACAGCGTCGCCTCCATCGCGGCCAGGGGTTGGCTGATTTCGTGGACGATGGCCGCCGACATGCGGCCCATGGCGGCCATCTTCTCGGTATGGATCAGGGCCTCTTGCGCGGTGCGCAGGTCGGTTTCGGCCTGTTTGCGGGCCTCGATCTCGCGTGCGAGGTCCTCCGTGCGCTTCACCACCATCGCCTCGAGCCTCTCGGACTGTGACAGGCGCATGGCAATGATCTGGCGACGCTGCTCGATACCCTTGAGCGTCGCGGCAACGGCGAGTGTGGCAAGCGCGGCCAGCGCGGCCCATCCCAGGGCGATCACGTGGAGCCCACGCATCGGACGTGCGGCGATGACCTGGCCGCCGGTCGCCACGACGGGCCCGAGACGTGCGATCCAGCCATCGCCACGCGCGTCGATCCCGTCGGGTGGCCCGGACAGAAGCGGTGCGGTTTCTCCCAAGCCGACCCCCTCGTAGGCTCGGGTTGCGACGAGATGATCCAGGGTCTCGGGCGAGAGGCCGAGAAGCGGGCGATACTGCCACTCGGGTCGCGCCGACAGGAACACGACGCCATGCTCGTCGGCCATTGCGACATCGGCTTCGGCGGCACGCCAGGTCTCCTGAAGCGGGCGCAGGTCCAGCTTGACGACCATGACGCCAACGCTGTCGCCGATGTCGACACGCGCCGACAGGAAATAACCCGGCACGCCCGTGGTCACGCCGATCGCGTAGAATTGCCCGCGACCGGTGGCGAGGGCATCCTGAAAATAGGGGCGGAAGGCGTAATTCTGTCCGACGAAGCTGCCCGGCTCGTTCCAGTTCGACGCGGCAATCGTTTCGCCCGAGGGGTCGATCAGGAACAACTCGTCCGCCCCCGTACGGTCCGCGACCAGTTCGAGATAGGCGTTGGCATCCTCCAGCGATCCTGTGCCGGACAAGGCCTCGCGGACACGGGCGTCTTCGGCGGCAACTGCGGGCAGGGCGCGAAGACGGTCGATCTCGGCCTCGACCGCGCGGGTCGTCAGCAGCAGGGTCTGGTCCAGCTCCTCACGTGCCGTGCCTATCGCAAGGAAGAGGGCGACGCTCCAGACAAGGGCCGCCGACAGGCACGCCAAAAGGACATGGCGCAGCGCCGTCATCCGGCTGTCGGCACAAGCGCCGGTCGTTTCCTGCGGGTCACGGTACCGGCGGTCTTCATGTTGCGGCAGGAACCAGGCTGCGCTCTCTCCGAGCCTGCGCCCAGTTGAGTGCCAGAAGGGCCGCCACCAGCGCCGCACCGGCGATCTCCACCCGGATATCCGGCCAGAACAGGCCGACGATCCCCGGCAATAGTGCAAGGCGCATCCAGAGTTGCATCGGCCGCCACAGAAAGGCCTCCAGCACGGCGGCAAAGGCGACCAGGCCGAGGATCGCGATGGCCCCGCTCCAGAGAACCAGCGGCAACGGGCCTCCGAGGATGATCTCTTCGTTGAACACCATGAAGACCGGGATCAGATACAGACCCTTCGCGTATTTCCATGCCTGAACACTTGTCTCCATCGGTTTCGAACCGGCGATCGCCGCCCCCGCGAAACCCGCCAGCGCCACGGGGGGTGTCACATTGCTGTCCTGTGAATACCAGAACACCAGCAGATGCGCGATGAGAAGGGGGATGCCGAATTCCTCGGTCAGGGCGGGGCCGACGAGGATGATGAGAACGATGTAGGCCGCCGTCACCGGCAGGCCCATGCCGAGGATCAGGCTTGCGATGATGACGAGGATCAGCGCCAGCACCAGGTTCCCTCCCGAAAAGGCGATCATCATGGCCGAGAATTTCAGCCCCAACCCGGTCAGCCCGACGACGCCCACGATGATGCCGGCGACCGCGCAGGCCATGGAGACGGCCACCGCGTTCCGCGCGCCCAGTTCGAGCGCGTCGAGCGTGAGAGCGACGCCCCGGCCGCATAGCGCGGCAAACCCCGCAACGCTCGGACCGGAGGCGAGGAAGGTCCAGAGCGCGCGGGCCGAGGCCGCCGCAATGATCGACAGGATCGCGTAGAAGCCTACACGCATGGGCGAGTAGCCCGCGACAAGCAGCGCCACCAGTGCCACCAGTGGCAGTAGGAAGTGCCAGCCCTCGGCAAGCACGGTTCGTGTGCGCGGCAGGTCGGCCGCGGGCAGGCCCGTCATGCCCTGCTTCACGGCGGCGATATGCACTAGAAGGTAGACCACCCCGAAATAGAGGATCGCCGGGAAGATCGAGACGAGGACGATGTCGACGTAGGGAACGCGTGTGAATTCCGACATCAGGAAGGCGCCCGCGCCCATCAGGGGCGGCATGATCTGCCCGCCGGTGGAGGCCGCCGCCTCGATGCCGCCGGCCTGCGCGGGCCGGTAGCCGAGTTTCTTCATCAGCGGGATTGTGAAGGCGCCCGTCGTGACGACATTGGCGATAGCAGAGCCGCTGATCGACCCCATGCCCGCGCTTGCGATGACGGCGGCCTTGGCCGGCCCGCCACGCTGTCGGCCCGTGGCGGCATAGGCCAGGTCGATGAAGAACTTGCCTGCGCCAGTGACTTCAAGGAAAGCGCCGAAGAGAACGAAGATGAACACGAAGGTCGCGGCCACACCCAAGGGTATGCCGAAGATGCCCTCGGCCCCGAGGGTCATCTGGCTGGCGACACGGTCCAGCGAGTAGCCGCGATGGTTCAGGATGCCGGGCATCCAGTCGGCGAGGAAGTTCAGCGCGCCGCGGTTGCCTGCGAAGGCGTAGGCAATGAAGACCGCGCCGATGATCGTCATGCCAAGGCCCACGGCCCGGCGCGCGCCCTCGAGGACGACGAGGATGGTGAGGACCCCCATCCAGACGTCGATCTGGCGTGGGAAGACCTGGTTCGCGATGATGTCGATGTTGACCGGCACCCACGCCCCTGCCACGACACCTGCCAGGATCAGCGGCCCGTCGATGGCCCATCCCAGCGCGCCCCGCGGACGGCCGCGGCCAAAGGCAGGGTAAATCAGGAAACACAGGACGAGGATGAAGCCCAGGTGGATCGGGCGCTGGTAGAACAGGCCCAGCGGCTGCAAGCCCGCCGCCCAGAGCTGAAACAGCGAAAGCGCGATTCCGATCACCGCGATGACCCGCAGCAACAGGCGTGGTTCGGACGGCGGCTCGATCGCGGTGTCCGTTTGCGTCGTCATGGTTCTTCGTCCCCGATCAAGCCGATGCGCACCCGTTCCCCCGGGGCCACCGACGACAGGGAAACAACCCTGTCACCTTGTTTGAGCCTGTGATCGACCGCCCCTGAACCGGGCTTCAGCACGAAGGCATTGCCCGGCACCGGCTCGTCGATATCCAGTATGAGGTTGCCGCCGCCTCCGTCCGAGACCTGTCGCCCGCACCCCGGGACATGGTCGAGACCGGCCGCGAAATCGGGCAGATGAGATCAGGTCGGCACCATCTTCGCGTCGTGGTTCTGCTAACAATCGGCCACGCCGAACCCGTCGACCGAATGGTGCCAAAAGACGCACCACGCTTCGCCGTCGGGATGTCGAGCCGAGCGATCTCGTCACCGTTCGCCCGTGTGGCCAGCAGGACCCCGGCGGACGCCGAGCCCGGCATGGACAGGAGGAGGGCCAGAAGCCCCCCTCGTATCCACCGGGTCACGGGCGGAGGCGATCCGGGATTTCTGCCCCGATTTCCTCAAAGTAGCGGATCGCGCCGGGATGCAGCGGCACCGGTGTCGCGTTCAGCGTCAGCTCGACCGTGGTCTGGTTGGCCGCCGGATGCACTGCCTGCAGTTCAGCGATGTTCGCGAACATGGCGCTGGTGATCGCGTAGGCCAGGTCGTCGGACATCTCCGAGGACACCGTCAGAACGTTCGGGATACCCAGGACGGCGATGTCTTCATCGATGCCGGTATATGTGCCGCCTGCCAGCGTTGTGGTGGCAAAGGTGGCATGCGCCCCCATGGCCGCGGTCAGCTGGTCCTCGGTCA
>JAUIIC010000275.1 GCA_030431935.1 Alphaproteobacteria bacterium
GGCAAGGAAAAGCGCGCTACCGCAACCGCCCGAAGGCCGCCTGCGCGTCGGCCACGAGCGCCGCCAGCCGGTCCGCCGCGCGGCCCTCGGGCGCCAGTGCGGCCGCCTGACCGTAAAGCGAGAACTGGTGCGTCTCGGCGTCCGCGCCGATCAGCGGGCCGACGTAGTGGTACATCAGCGGAAAGGCCGCCGGCGTCACCCCGGCCATGCCGTCCAGCCAGTCGGTGCGGTGCGCCCGCGCCGGCCGGCCAGAGACCGCGCGGCTGATCCGGGTGCTGTCGTCGCGGCCCAGCGCGCTGGCGGCCGCGTGCAGGGGCTTGGGCGCGGCCTCTGGCGCGGTGATGAAGGCGGTGCCGATCTGCACCCCCGCCGCCCCCAGCGCGAAGGCCGCGGCGATGCCCGCGCCGTCCGCGATCCCGCCTGCCGCGATCACCGGCACCGACACCGCCCGCACCACCTGCGGCACCAGCGCGAAAAGCCCCACCTGCGGGTCGTTCGCCAGGTCGAGGAAGACGCCGCGATGCCCGCCCGCCTCCCAGCCCTGGGCGATGATGGCGTCGGCGCCGCGCGCCTCCAGCCAGACCGCCTCGGCCACCGTCGTGGCCGAAGACAGGATCGTGACGCCCGCCGCCTTAAGCGCCGCCACCGCGTCCGCGTCCGGCAGGCCGAAGTGAAAGCTCGCCACCTTGGGTGGGTGCCGCAACAGCACCTCCAGCGCCGCCGCGCCGAAGGGCTCGAACCCGGGCACCGGCATCGCCTCGGGCGGGGCGACGCCCGCCGCCGCATACTGCGGCGCCAGCGCGTCCAGCAGGCGCGCGTGGTCCCCGGGGCCGTGCACGGGCGGCGCATGGCAGAAGAAGTTCAGGTTCACCGGCCGGTTCGTCGCCTGCGCGATCTGCGCGACGTGATCCTCCAGCACGTCCACGGGCAGCGTGGCGCAGCCATGGCTGCCCAGCCCGCCCGCGTTCGACACCGCCGCCACCAGCGCCGGCGTGGTGGTGCCCGCCATGGGGGCCTGGATGATCGGATGCTCGATCCCCAGAAGATCGCACAGCCGCAGGTCGGGCCACATCGCCATGTCCTTTCACGCAAGACGGGCCGCGCATCGCGGCGCGGCCCGTCCAGACTAGGGCAGGGGGCGCGGATCAGTCCATCTGCTTGAAATGGAACTCGCCGCCTTCCTTCAGGCCCGAGGGCCAGCGCGCCGTCACCGTCTTGGTCCGCGTGTAGAAGCGGAAGGCGTCGGGGCCGTGCTGGTTCAGGTCGCCGAAGCCCGATTTCTTCCAGCCGCCGAAGGTGTGATAGGCCAGCGGCACCGGGATCGGCACGTTGATGCCCACCATGCCGATGTTGATCCGGCTGGCGAAGTCGCGGGCGGTGTCGCCGTCGCGGGTGAAGATCGCGGTGCCGTTGCCGTATTCGTGGTCCATCGCGTAGGACAGCGCCTCTTCATAGGTCTTGGCGCGGACGGTCGACAGGACGGGGCCAAAGATCTCCTGCTTGTAGATGTCCATGTCGGTGGTGACATGGTCGAACAGGTGGGGGCCCACGAAGAACCCGTTCTCATAGCCCTGCAGCGCGAAATCGCGGCCGTCGACCACCAGCTTCGCGCCCTGGTCCACGCCTGAGTTCACCAGCCCCAGCACACGCTCTTTCGCGGCGCCGGTCACCAGCGGGCCGTAATCCACGTCGTTGCCGGCGGTGTAGGGGCCGACCTTCAGCTTCTCGATGCGCGGCACCAGTTTCTCGATCAGCGCGTCGGCGGTCCTGTCGCCCACCGGCACGGCCACCGAGATCGCCATGCAGCGTTCGCCCGCCGCGCCATAGCCCGCGCCCACCAGCGCATCGGCGGCCTGATCCATGTCGGCGTCGGGCATGACGATCATGTGGTTCTTGGCGCCGCCAAAGCACTGCACCCGCTTGCCGTTCGAACAGCCGCGCGAATAAATGTATTCCGCGATCGGCGTCGAGCCGACAAAGCCGATGGCCTGGATGGTGTCGTTGTCGAGGATCGCGTCGACCGCTTCCTTGTCGCCGTTGACCACCTGCAGGATGCCGTCGGGCAGCCCGGCCTCGGACATCAGTTCGGCCAGCATCAGCGGCACGGACGGGTCACGCTCGGAGGGCTTGAGGATGAAGGCGTTGCCGCAGGCGATGGCGGGCGCGAATTTCCACATCGGGATCATGGCGGGGAAGTTGAAGGGCGTGATGCCTGCGACCACGCCCAGCGCCTGCCGCATGGAATACATGTCGATGCCGGGGCCCGCGCTGTCGGTGAACTCGCCCTTCAGCAGGTGCGGCGCGCCGATGCAGAACTCCACCACTTCCAGACCGCGCTGGATGTCGCCCTTGGCGTCGGGGATGGTCTTGCCATGCTCGCGGCTCAGCGCCTCGGCCAGCTTGTCCATGTCGCGGTTCAGAAGACGGACGAATTCCATCATCACGCGGGCGCGGCGCTGCGGGTTGGTGGCGGCCCATGCGGGCTGCGCTTCGGCGGCCCTGGCGACGGCGGCGTCCAGTTCGTCCTTGGAGGCCAGCGGCACGCGCGCCTGAACCTCGCCCGTGGCGGGGTTGAAGACATCGGCAAAGCGGCCCGATCCGCCCGGCACATGCGCCCCGTTGATATAATGCGACAGCTCTTGCATGATGCTCTCCCTTCCGTCGCGGCCCGACATGGGCGCGGTTTTCAACTCGCGCGCACTCTACTCTTGCAGGAATGAGGCGAAAAGCGGCAAGTTTCCAAAAACGTTTTGCAGAAATGGGGGTGTGGATGGCGCTTCACTGGGATGATCTGCGCGTCTTCCTCGCCGTGGCCCGGCATGAAAGCCTGTCCGGCGCCGGCCGCCTGCTGAAGCTCGACCCCGCCACCGTGGGCCGCCGCATCGCCCGGCTGGAGGAGGCCACGGGCGTTCCGCTGTTCGTGAAATCGCCGCAGGGCTATGTCCTGACGGTGGACGGCCAGCGGCTCATGACCCATGCCCAAGAGGCGGAACTGGCCGTCGCCAACGCCAGCGGAGAGATCGGGGCCGAGGCGGGGCGGCTGACCGGCCAGATCCGTATCGGTGCGCCGGACGGCTGCGCCAACTATCTCTTGCCGCAGGTCTGCGCCCGGATCACCGAACAGCACCCAGATCTCGACATCCAGATCGTGGCCCTGCCGCGCGTCTTCAACCTGTCCAAGCGCGAGGCCGACATGGCCATCGCGGTCAGCGCGCCCTCGACCGGCCGCCTGACGGTGCAGAAGATCACCGACTACAAGCTGCATCTCGCCGGGCACCGCCGCTACCTGCGCCATGCGCCGCCGCTCGACAGCCGCGCGGACCTGCCGAACCACCGCATCATCGGCTATATCCCCGACATGATCTTCGACAAGGAACTGGACTACCTCGCCGAACTCGGGATGGACCGCGTGCAGCTTGCCTCGAACTCGGTCTCGGTCCAGTTGGGCCTGATCCGGGCCGAGGCCGGCGTGGGGATCGTCCACGACTTCGCGCTGCCCTTCGCGCCCCGCGTGATGAAGGTGCTGGAAGACGAGATTTCACTCACCCGCAGCTTCTACCTGATCCGTCATGCCGATGATCGCCGGGTCGAGCGCCTGAACCGGTTCACGGCCGATCTCATGTCCGGGCTGCGGGCCGAAGTCGCCGCCCTCGAAGCCGAAGCTTGACAGCCACGCCCCCCCGGCGCGACGCTTGTGTCACAATAAGATGACAACGGGAGGAGACAGGATGCTCGTCAAGCAGATCCTGAAGGAGAAATCGGACGACGGCGTGGTCACCGTGCCACCGGGAACCACCGTGTCAGCAACGGCCGAAACCCTTTCGGCCCGGCGGATCGGCGCGGTGATCGTGTCGTCGGACGGCAAGACGCCGCTGGGCATCGTGTCGGAACGCGACATCGTGCGTGAACTGGGGCGCCGTGGCGCGTCCTGCCTGCCCGAGATGGTCGACAGCATCATGACCAGAGAGCTTGTCACCTGCGGCATCGACCACACCGCCGACGACGTCATGGCCCAGATGACCGCCGGACGCTTCCGCCACGTCCCCGTGATGGAGGGCGACGAGATGGTGGGCCTGATCTCGATCGGCGACGTGGTCAAGGCGCGCCTGTCGGAACTGGCCATGGAAAAGGACGCGCTGGAAGGGATGATAAAGGGCTTCTGACCCCCACCCCCTTGCATTGCGGCGTGCAATATCGTTGCGTGCGGGAAAAACACGGGGGACGACATGCGGATTGGGCTTTACCCGGGAACCTTCGATCCGGTGACGCTCGGTCACCTGGACATCATCGCGCGCGG
>JAUIIC010000040.1 GCA_030431935.1 Alphaproteobacteria bacterium
TCGTCATGCTACTGGACCGTCTGGGTTCGGCCCACCAGACCCGGCTCAGCTTCATGCGGGTGCTTCTGCGCCAGCTGCGACGCGGGGACTGGCGGTTCGACCGGCCGGTCTGGGATATCGACGCGCGTGGCGTCGGGCGCGCCGTCTACCGCGCCATCGGGCCGGACCACACCTATTCGCTGGTGGCCTTTGCCCATGACCTGCCCGATCACCTGCGCTCCGACCGGGTGATCGCCGAGGCCTGGGACGCCACTTTCGCCCTGTTCGACGGCACGCCCGGCACCGCCGATCTCGACCGGCTGGAGGCAGAGGTGCCCCGGCAGGAGGCAGGGCGCGTCTCGGACACGGAACTTGTGCTGTCGCGCGCCAACCGATCCACCCGCCTTTGGGCGCATGTCATCGACAAGCTGGCGCAGGGGCAGCAGCCGGACGCGGCGCGCATCGCGGATGTGGGATATCTGATGCGCACCACGGCGGTCTACGGATCGGGCAAGTTCGGCGCCGCCGACCGCGCCGTGCTGATGGACCGCGCCGTGATGGACGGACCGTTCCGGGCCGAAATGCTGGCGGTCTGGCTGATCCGCAGCTTTTCGCTGGATCTTGTCGAACACATGGCGCGGGCGCTTGGCGGGGACCGCGCCGCGGTGCTGGATCCCGACCTGCGCCGCCGCTTTGGCATCGGAAACTCCACCGGGCTTGGCATGGCGCCCTTCCTGGTCAACCACCCCCGCCTCCTGCACGCGTGGATCGCCTCACGCGAAACCGCGCTGGCCCGGGTACGAGCGCTGCCGCACGCCGATGACGTGGCGCAGGCCGTGTTCCGTGACCGGCTGGACCGCACGGCCACGGGCCTGAACGACTGGCAGACATCGCATCCGGTCCAGCTGGCGCGACTCGGCGATCTGAAGGCCGACACCGCCCACCTGACCGCCCATGTCGAAACCGGGGCGTTTGACGGGCCGCAGCCCTGGGACAGGCTCTGGCGGTGGGCCGAGGCGACGCTGACGACAGAGGGGCAGGAACTGACGCTGTCGCTGATGCTCGAACCCCATGGCGATGTGATCGACGATCTTGCCGATGATATGGGCTGCGACGAAGAGGCTTGCTTTGCCATCGACGGCGGCCAGAGCGTCGCAACCGCGCGCGCGGCGTTGGCCGACCGCTACGGCTGGGCGCTCGGCATGGATTTCGGCGACAAGGACCGCTGCGCCCGCTTCTGGTATGTCTCCGAGGCCAAGCTGGAACCCCGCCTGGGCGAACGCCACGACGAACCCGGCGCCGACCTGGAACTGCCGCTCGACATCGCCCGCGCGGCCGTCGCGATGGCAGAGGAACTTGCGCGCTGGCCCGGCGATGCGGCGCTGGCCGAGGTGCTTCTGGCCTCTCCCGAACACAGGCGCATGGCCCGGCGGCTGCAAGTCGCCGCCGAGGCACCCTACTCGGAAATTCGCGACAACCTGATCGACGCGGCGACGCTGCCCATCGACATGCTGAGGTGCAAGCTGGCGTTCTTTGGTGCCACCCGGTTCGACCCAAGGTCGGACCGCTGGGTGCGGATCACGATGTACCAGAACGCCCCGTTTCCCGATGACCTCCACCTTGCCCCCGAGGACGACTGGACCTGCCCGGACCTGTCGAGGCCGGCGGCGTGACGGCGGTTTCCCGCACGACGCGCCGGACCCTGTCCGAGATCGGCGCCACGTGCCTGAAGGCCGCACGCGGCGCGGGCTGTCCCTGGGGGCTGGCGGAAGAAGCCGCGATGGCCGCGCGGCTGCTGTCCGCGCATGGCCTGCCCGGGGCAGAGATCCTTGCGGGCACTCTGGCGGCGCTGAGGGCCTGCGGCTGCGACGGCAGGGCGGACGCACCCGCCTGCGGCATCGCCCAGGCCGCACAGGTCTCTGACCGGCTGGGGGACATCGCGGACGGCAGGCCGATGACCCTGCCGCCCACGGTCGGCGCGCCGCTGATCGCGGGCGCGCTGATTCTCGGCGCGCGGCGGCAAGGCATGGCGCTTCGCCTGCGGTGGAACGGCGGCGCGATCACCTGCGCGCCCGACGGCCTCTTGACCGAGGGCGCCACGCCTTCCGCAAGGCCTGTCACCGGGCTGGTGGCCGAGCGTTGCGACCGCCCGCCCCGCGTGACCGCGCCGGCCCCGTCGGGCCGCACGATCGACATGGCAGCATGGAACGCGCTGGATACGCTGGCCGCCCGAACGCTGGTGCCCGAAACGGCGCAATCCCGCGCGGCGGGCGCGGGGCCCGGTGACGCTGATACAGACTAGCCCTGCGCCGCCAGATAGGCGCGCCAGCCCCCGTGATGGGTGATGTCCCGCGCCCCCTCCAGGCCCGCCGCCTCGACAAGGAAGCCCTTGACCGACGTGCCATCGTCAAGCGCCACCGTCCCGATGGACAGCGGGGCGGGCACCCCGGCAAGGAAATCCCCAAAGGCAACAGAGGGCAGCGCCCAGACCTCCAGCGCGACGGACGCACCCGGCGTGGCCCGCACCAGTCCGGGCCGCGCGGGGGGGCCGCCGGCAAGGGCATGAAACCGGTAGTCGGGCGCGGTGGCGGCGCTGCGCAGAAAGCGTCCGCCCCGCGAGGTCAGTTCGGCGTTGAGCGGCAGGCCCGACATGTGCGCGCCGACAACGGCGATCTCGATCTCTCCGGGCTGGGGCCCGGTCGCCGCGGGCCGGGCATCCGCCAAGGGGTGCCCGGTGCCCCCCATCGCCGGTGACGCGGCACGATGCACCGTCCCGGCGACCGCTGCGGCCAGCGCATCCCTGCCCGCGGGCGCCAGCAGCGTCACGCTTCCCGGCCTGCCGTCACCGCGCGGGCCGCAGGGCACGGCGATGCCGCACAAGTCCATCAGGTTGACGAAGTTCGTGTAGGTGCCGAGGCGAGAGTTGGGGCCCACAGGATCGGCCGCAAGGTCGTCCACCGTGTAGAAGGTGGGGATCGTCGGCACGCACAGAAGATCGACCTGCGCCATCGCCGGTTCCGCCGCGCGCTTCAGGTCCGCCAGCCGGTAGATCCCGCGGAACGCGTCGGCGGCGGACAGGCGCGCGCCCGCTCCGATGATCTGCCGGGTGACGGGATGCAGGGCGTCGGGGTCGCGCGCCATCAGCTCTTCGACCACGGTCAGGCGCTCTGCCACCCAGGCGCCTTCGTAAAGCATCTCGGCCACCTGGAAGAACGGGGTGAAATCCAGCTCGACGATGCGGGCGCCGCCCTGTTCCAGCCGCGCCAGGGCGTCGGCGAAACTGGCCGCCTGGACGTCATCGCCGAAGAACTCGCGCGTGGCGGCGTCGGGCACGCCGATGGTCAGCACCGGCGGCGGCCCGGCCAAGGGCGGCGCGGGCACCGGGCGGGCGAAGGCATCGGCGGGGTCGTAGCGCGCCGCTGCGGCAAAGGCGCGCCAGGCATCCGGCACGGTCAGTGCGAAGACGGAGATCGTGTCGAGCGTCCGGCACGCGGGCACGACGCCCGTGTTGGACAGCGCGCCAAGCGTCGGCTTCAGCCCGACGATATTGTTGAGCGCGGCAGGCACCCGGCCCGACCCCGCCGTGTCAGTGCCCAGCGCGAAGGACACGATCCCGCGCGCCACCGCCACGGCGGACCCGGACGAAGACCCGCCCGGCACGATCGCCGGGTCGATCGCGTTCAGGGGCACCGGATATGGCGTGCGCACGCCGACAAGACCGGTCGCGAACTGGTCGAGGTTGGTCTTGCCCAGCGGGATCGCGCCCGCGGCGCGCAGGGCGGCCACGACAAAGGCATCCTTTGCTGGCGTGTAGGCATAGGCCGGGCAGGCGGCGGTTGTCGGTGCGCCGCCCAGGTCGATGTTGTCCTTGACGGCGAAGGGCACGCCCCAGAGCGGCATCGCGACGGGATCGAAAGGCGGCAGCGCGGCGGCCTCGGCCTGCAGCGCCTCTGCCCCGCGCAGGTGCAGGAAGATGCCCGGATCACCGGCGGCCTCGACCCGCCGCAGCGCCTCTGCCATCACCTCGGCCGGCGACAGGCCCGCCGCGTAGGCCGCGTGCAGCGCGCCGATGTCGAAGCTCTGGTTGCCAAGATCGCCTGTCACGCCCCGTCCTCCTCCAGAATTTCCACGGGCCGTTCCCACTGGATCAGCACAACGCAGCCGTCTTCGGACCGCACCGCATGCTCGGTCCCTTCGGGGTTCACCATCACCGATCCCGTGGGGTAGTGCCCGGCCTCATCCGTTTGCGAGCCGTCCAGCACCACGATGGTTTCCAGCCCGGTGTGCCTGTGGCGCGGCACGCTTGCCCCCGGCGCGTAGCGCAGCAGCGCCAGCTTCGGATAGCCCGGCGTCAGGTCGCAGATCTCGACGCCCTCGCGGAAGGGCGCGAAGGTCAGGTCGCGCCAGCCGCCCTGCATCAGCCCGGGCAGGTGGCGCAGGATCGGCGCCGCGTTATCCACCCAGCACCTCGGCGATCTGGTCGACCGTGGCCGTCCAGCCCACGATGGCGCCCTGCGCGCGGATCATCTCCAGCGTCGCGGCCTTGAAGGCGGGGAAATAGCTTTCGGTGGCATCCTCGGCCAGCAGGCACTCGAACCCGCGGTCATTGGCCTCGCGCATGGTGGTCTGCACGCAGACCTCGGTGGTGACGCCCGCGAAGATCAGCGACCGCGTGCCAAGGTCCTGCAACACCTGCGACAGGGGCGTGGCGTGAAACGCTCCCTTGCCCGGCTTGTCGATCACCGTCTCGCCCGGCGCGGGGGCCAGTTCGGGAACGATCTCGGCCCCCCGCTCGCCGGCGATCAGGATGCGCCCCATCGGACCCGGATCGCCGATCCGCAGGCTGGGCGCGCCCCGGTTCAGCTTGGCGGGCGGGCAATCGGACAGGTCGGGCCGGTGGCATTCGCGCGTGTGGATCACCGGCAGACCCGCCGCCCGCGCCGCCCCGATCAGCCGCGCGGTGGCCGGAACGATCGCCTGCAGGGGCGTCACGTCATTGCCCAGCGCCGCGCCGAAGCCGCCCGGCTCGACGAAATCGCGCTGCATGTCGATGACGATCAGCGCCGTGGCCGCCGGGTCGAAGTCGAAGGCGAAGGGCAGCGCGCCCGCGATCCGCGCCATCACGCGTGCCCCCCCATGTGGTGCCCGATCTCGGCGCGGTCGGCCTCGGCTGCCGGGCGGTCATAGGCGATGCGCCCCTCGGACATGACCAGCACGCGGTCGGCAAGCTCGATGATCTCGTCCAGGTCCTCGGACATCAGCAGCACCGCCGCGCCCGCGTTGCGCGCCGCCATGATGCGCGCGCGGATCTCGGCCACGGCGGTGAAATCGAGCCCGAAGCAGGGGTTCGAGATCACCAGAAGGTCCACGTCCCCGGTCAGTTCCCGCGCCAGCACCGCGCGCTGCACGTTCCCCCCGGACAGCGAGGCCATCGGGCTGTCGAGCGAGGCGGTCTTGACCTTGAAGGCCGCCACCAGGTCGGCGGCCCGCGCCCGCATCTCGCGCCCCGACAGCCAGAACCGCGTGCCCTTGCCGTTCAGGTCGAAGGTGCGGAAGGCGATGTTCTCGGTCACCGACATGCGGGCCGCGCAGGCGTTGTGCAAAGGCTCTTCGGGCAGGTAGCGGACGCATCTGATCCGCGCCTCTTCGCGCGTCGCGTCATAAGGCGCGCCCTTGACCAGGACCTCTCCGGCGGCCAGCGGGCGCTGGCCCGTCAGCACCTCCATCAGTTCCATCTGGCCGTTCCCGGAAATGCCCGCAATGCCCACGATCTCGCCTGCGCGCACCGTCAGCCCGTCGATGGCGATGTCCTTCAGCCCGCTGCGGTCGGACGCCCTGACGCCGTTGACCGACAGCACCGGCGCGCCGGGCGTGCCGGTGCGCGGCGCGGGATCGGCCAGCCTGGCGTCGCCCATCATCATCCGCGCCATGGCATCATGTGTCAGCTCGGCCACCGCGCCTGTGCCCACCAGCGCCCCGCGCCGCAGCACCGAGACCGTGTCGGCATAGGCCGTCACCTCGCGGAACTTGTGGGTGATCATCAGGACGGTGATCTGCCCCGCCGCGCACAGCGCCTTGACGTGGCCCAGCACCTCGTCCGCCTCGTCCGGGGTCAGGACCGAGGTGGGCTCGTCGAGGATCAGGAATCGGCGGCCCAAATACAGCTGCTTCAGGATCTCCAGCTTCTGCTTCTCGCCCGCCGACAGGGCGCGCACCGGCTGGTCCAGCGGCACGGCAAAGGGCATCCGCCCCATGAACTCGGCCAGCGCCACGCGCTCGGCGCGCCAGTCGATCACGCGCGGGGCGTCGTCGCGGCTGATGACGAGGTTCTCCGCCGCCGTCAGCGAGGGCACCAGCGTGAAATGCTGATAGACCATGCCCAGCCCGTGGGCATGGGCGGCCCTGGGATCGGGCACCTCGACCTCGCGCCCGCCGACCATCAGTTGCCCGGAGGTGGCGCGGTAGAAGCCCATCATGCATTTCACCAGCGTCGACTTGCCGGCACCGTTCTCGCCCAGGAGCGCGTGAAAGCTGCCCGGCGCCACGGCGATGGACACCCCGTCCAGCGCGGTGAAGCCGCCGAACCGCATGGTCATGCCCACGGTCTCGACGCCCAGCGCGCCGCCGGGAAGGGCGCCCTTGACGGTCATGCCAGTCCCGCGATCAGCGTGGCGCTGTCGGACACCGCGCCGAAGACGCCGCCCTGCATCTTGACCATCTTCAGCGCCGCGTCGTGGTTGCCCTTGTCGGTGGCGCCGCAGCAATCCTCCAGCACCAGGCATTCGAAGCCACGGTCGTTGCCCTCGCGCATGGTTGTCGAGACGCAGACATCTGTGGTGATGCCGCAGATCACCAGATTGTCGATGCCGCGCGTGCGCAGGATCAGTTCAAGGTCGGTCGCGCAGAAGCTGCCCTTGCCGGGCTTGTCGATGATGATCTCGCCGGGTTCGGGGTAAAGCTCTTCTATGATGTCCCAGCCGGGTTCGCCCCGCACCAGGATCTTGCCGCAGGGCCCCGGATCGCCGATGCCCGCGCCGATCCGCTGGCTGCGCCAGCGCTTGTTGGCGGGAAGGTCGGACAGGTCGGGGCGGTGGCCCTCGCGCGTGTGGATGATGTGGTAGCCCCTGGCGCGCATCGCGGTCAGCACCGCCTTGATCGGCCCGATGGGCGCGCGGGTCAGCGACAGGTCATAGCCCATCGCGTCGACATAGCCGCCGGGCCCGCAGAAATCGGTCTGCATGTCGATGACGATCAGAGCGGTGTTCTCGGGCCGCAGGTCGCCGTTCCAGGGCCAGGGATAGGGATCGGAGGCGATGGTGGTCATTCGGCGGCCTCCTGCACGGATTGCCCATAAGTCCGCGTGGGCGCGGCAAAGCCCTCGCCGGTGCCGTCGGTCACCTGCACCTCGTCCTCCCACGGGAGACGGTATTGCCCGGCGGCAAGGTCGGTCATGTAGGTATAGGGGCAGTCCTGCGCGCCGCCCTTCACCGCGACATAGCCGCGATGGCCCAGCTGGTAGATGTTGTTTTCCACCCCCCAGACCGCGCGCGCCTCTCGCACCAGGTCGGGGCGCACCTCTGCCGTGATGATCTCGTCGGCCCGCCCGCTGGTGCCATGGGCGATGACGGTCCCGTCGAAGTTGACGATCATGCCTTCGCCCATGCTGTCGAAGGTGCCGTCGGACCCGCACATGCAGACATTGGCCGTGACCATCAGGTTGCAGAAGGCGTTCGACTGGTTGGTGAACTTCCAGCTGTCGCGTATGGGCGCGGTGTAGCCCGCGGTGCGCAGCATGATCTCGGCGCCCTTGTAGGCGGCCTCTCGCGCCATTTCCGGGAACATGCCGTCATGGCAGATGATGAGCGACAGCTTGCAGCCCTTGGGCCCCTCGATCACCGGAATGCCAAGGTCGCCCGGCTCCCACGGCTCGACCGGAACCCAGGGGTGCAGCTTGCGGTAATAGAGCTTCACCTCGCCCGTGTTGTCGATGATGAGACCCGAGTTGTAGGGGTTGCCGTGGGGGTTCGCCTCCATGATGGAAAAGCAGCCCCAGATGTCGTTCTCCGCACAGGCGGCCTTGAACGCCGCCACCTCGGGGCCGTCGAGGCTGCACATGATGGCGGGGTTGGTGTCCATCGACAGGCCGTGCAGCGCGTATTCGGGGAACACCACAAGGTCCATGGTGCCCAGGTTGCGGCGCGCCTTGCCGACCATGTCGACGATCCTTTGCGTCTGCGCGGCCAGGTCGGCGGGGGTTTCCACCACGGGCAGTTGCAGTTGCACCAGTCCGATGACCACGCCGTTGGGCGACTTGTTCAGACCTCCAAGGCCGTTCATGTCCGTCTCCTACTTGGTGATGGATAGCTCGCCCGGCGCGCCGGTGACGGCACGGGTGGGCGACGAGGTTGCGATCAGCACGCCCAGCGTCAGCACGTAGGGGGCCGCGTAGAACAGGTAGTATCCCGACGACACGCCGACCGATTGCAGCGCCGGTCCCAGCGCCCCGGCCCCGCCGAAGAGGATCGCCGCCCAGAAGCAGGCGATCGGGTTCCAGCGCGCGAAGATCACCAGCGCGACGGCCATAAGCCCTTGACCGGAAGAGATTCCTTCGTTCCAGCTGCCGGGATAGAACAGCGACAGATAGGCCCCGCCCACACCCGCAAAGGCCCCGCCCGCGGCGGTGGCCAGCGTGCGGATCACGGCGGGGTTGAGGCCCATGGCGCGGGCGGCGTCGGTGCTGTCGCCGACGACGCGGATGATGAGGCCGACGCGGGTGGCGCGGAACATCCACCACAGGAAGATCGCGGCGGCGATGCCGATCAGGAACAGAACGTTGACCCGCAGTGCGGCCTGAACCTGCGGCAGGTCCGACCACCAGCCAAAGCCGATGGAGGGCAGGTCGGGCGCGACGGGCTGGATGTAGGGCTTGCCGAAATAGAAGGCGAGCCCCATGCCCAGCAGCATCATCGCGATGCCGATGGCGATGTCGTTGACCCGCGGCAGCGAGCAGATAAGCCCATGAAAAAGCCCGAAAATACTGCCCGCCACGGCGGCGGCCAGCACGCCCGCCCAGGGCGATCCGGTGAGATAGGCGACGGCATAGCCGGACATCGCGCCGAAGACGAGCGTGCCTTCGAGGCCCAGGTTGATGCGGCCGGAGCGTTCGGTCAGCACCTCTCCCAGAGACACGAAAAGGAAGGGGGTCGAGACCCGGATCGCGCCGCCGAGCATGGCGATGGGGATGGCCCAGAGGCCGAGGTCGCCGTCGCTCATGACGTGGTCTCCGGGGCGGAAAGGGGCGGAATCGCCGTGTCGGCATCACGTCGGCATAACGTCGGCATCACGTCGGCGCCGTGTCGGCGGGGGGAAAGCGGGGCGGTCATGCGCGTTCTCCCCAGCGTTCGGGTGCAAAGATCTTCAGCCGGCCATAAAGCGTTTCCGACAGGAGGATCGCGACGAAGACAAAGCCCTGCAGCACCAGCACCGTGGCGTCGGGCAGGTCCATGCGGCGCTGGATCAGGCCAGAGGACGCCTCGAACCCCGCCAGAAGGACGGCGACGGGAATGATCGCCAACGGATTGTGCCGGGCGAGGAAGGCCACGAGGATGCCGGTATAGCCGTAACCCGTGGCGAGCGAGGCGTTGGCCGCGCCGTGGACGGCTGCGACCTCGAACACGCCGGCAAGCCCGGCGAAGGCGCCGCCAAGGGCGGTGAAGCCGACGATCAGGCGACCGACCGGCAAGCCCTGCACCTGCGCGGCGCGCACATTGCCGCCCGCGATGCGCGCGGCGAACCCCCAGGTGGTGCGCTCAATCAGGACCCAGGACAAGAGACAGGCGACGATGCCGAGCGCGAGCCCCCAATGAACGTCCCAGCCGGGAATGTCGCCGATGCGCAGCTGGTCGGCCAGCGGCGCGGTGGAGGGTTTGTTCAGGCTGGCGGGGTCGCGCAACGGACCCTCGACCAGGTGGTTCATCAGCGCGATGGCAATATAGGCCATCAAGAGGCTGGCGATGGTTTCGTTGACGCCCCGGAAATGGCGCAGCGCCCCAACGGCGCCGATCCAGACCGCGCCGGCCAGGCCGCCGGCCAGGGCCATGAGCGGGATGCCCAGCGCACCGGGCATCCCGGACACCGCGCCGGCCAGCGCCCCGCAGGCGACGCCCCCCAGCACGATCGCACCCTCGCCACCGATCACCACAAGACCCAGCCGCGCCGGAAGCGCGACACAAAGCGCCGCGAACAAGAGCGGCGCGGTGCGCGACAGCGTGTTCTGCCAGGAGAACGACGTGCCGAAGCCGGCCTTGTAGACCAGCGCGTAGAACTCGGCGGGGCTTTTGCCCTGGGTCAGCAGGAACAGGCCGAACACTAGAAGCCCCGCCAGAAGGGCACCGACCGGGATGACGACGGCCTCGGACCGGCGCGCCAGCGCCGCAAGCCAGCCTTCGGGCGAGAGGAGACTGCGCCTGCCCGAAGTGCCGATCTGATCCACCGTCGCCATCCCCGCCGTGCCTTACGAGGTCGAGCCGATGACGCCCTCGACGAGGTAGTTCATGCTTTCGAGCGCGATATCGGTTTCAAGGAACACCTGGCCTTCGGACAGGATGGTGTTCCCGGCGTTGTCCATCAGCGGGCCCTTGTAGGCGGCGAAGTCGCCTTTCATCATCTCGGCCATCGTCGCCTCGAACTGGTTGCGGGCGGCGTCGGTGACGGCGGGGCCCAGGGGCGACATCTTGATGTAGCCCTCGGCCAGCCCGCCCCGGTCGAAGTTGTCGATGGTGCCGCCGTCCAGCACGGTCTGGACCATGCGGGTGTAGACGCCCGGCCAGTTCCATTCGGCGCCGGTCAGGTATTTCTCGGGCGCCAGCGGCGACTGGTTGGCGTGGTAGCCGCAGACAAAGCAATCGCGGCCCGCGGCGGTTTCCATCACGACCTTGGGGCCGTCGACGTGGCAGGTGATGACATCGCAGCCCGCGTCGGCCAGCGCGTTCGTCGCCTCTGCCTCTTTCACGGCGAGCGACCATTCGCCGGTAAAGATCACCTGGCAGGTGATGGTGGGATCGACGGTGCGCGCGCCCAAGAGGTACGAGTTGATGTTCTGCAAAACCTGCGGGATCGGTTTCGCGGCGACGAAGCCCAGTTTCCTGGTGCTGGTCATGTGGCCCGCGACGATGCCGTTCAGGTACTGGCCCAGGCCGATGTAGCCGAAGTAGGAGCCGACGTTCATCGGGTGCTTGTCGGCCGACCAGAGGCCCGCGGCGTGCTGGAACCGCACCTCGGGATATTTCGGCGCGACTTCAAGGATATGGGGATCGAAATAGCCGAAGGAGGTCGGGAAGAGCAGCGTCGCGCCGTCGAAGTTGATCATCGATTCCATGGATTTCTGGACGTCCACGGTTTCGGCGACGTTCTCTTCCTCGACCACCACGACGCCTTCCATCGCCTTCACGGCGGCGGCGCCCTCGGCGTGGGCCTGGTTGTAGCCGAAGTCGTCCTTGGGGCCGACGTAGATGAAGCCCACGGTCAGGGGCGAATGGCTGCCGGCCAGCGCCGGGCCGGCCAGCGGGCCCAGCGCGCCGGCACCGGCAAGCGCGGCGCTGCCTTTCAGAAAGCCGCGGCGGGAGAAGGGAGCGGTGGTCATGAGAGGTCTCCTGTCAGGAAGCCCGCGGGGCCGGTCGGGCGGCGGCGGGCGGATGAATCACTCGGCACAAGGTGGGGCAGACAAGTGCTGCTGTCTTCTGCTATGTTTGCACCGGACTGCTGCGTTTGGTGCAGCACTATGGGAGAGGCGAACGTGTCCGACCGCAACCTGACGCCGCTGGCCTATATCGGTGCGATCGCGCGGGCGGGGTCGATCCGCAAGGCGGCGGAAACGCTGGCCATCACCTCGACCGCGCTGAACCGGCGGGTTCTGGCGCTGGAGGAGGAGCTGGGCGTGCCGCTCTTCGAGCGGTTGCCGCGCGGCGTGCGGCTGTCGGTGGCGGGCGAATTGCTGCTGGCGTATCTGCGGGCGCAGGCCTCCGAGTTCGAGAAGTTCAAGAGCCAGGTCGCGGACCTTGCGGGCGAGCGGCGTGGGCATGTGCGGATCGCCTGCAGCCAGGCGCTGTTGCCGTACTTCCTGCCGGAACAGATCTCGCGTTATCGGGGCGAGCATGCGGCGGTGACCTTCGACGTGCGGGTGCGGGACCGGGCGGCGGCGGAACAGGCGCTGGTGGAGCTGTCGGCCGATATCGCGCTGGTGTTCGAGCCGGTGCGCCTGCGCGAGGTGCAGGTGCTTATCAGCGTGCGGCAGGCGGTGCATGCGGTGATGGCCGAGGATCATCCGCTGGCCAGGAAGGAGGTGGTGCGGCTGCGCGACTGCGCGGCCTATCCCGTGGGGCTGCCGGCCTCGCAATACGGGGTGCGGCACCTGATCGACATGGCGCTGTTGCGGTCGTCGGTGGAACTGCCGGTGACGCTGGTGTCGGACAGCTTCGAGTTCCTGCGCCGCTATCCGCGGCACGAGCGGGCGGTGTCGTTCCAGATCCCGGTGGGGCTGCCGCGGGTGCCGGACGAGGGGATCGTGACGCGGCCCATCGACCGGCGCGACATCCCCGAGGGCCTGCTTTACCTGTGCCAGTTGCGGGGGCGGACGCTGCCCGTGGCCGCCGCCAAGTTCGCCGCCCAGATGGAGGCGGTGCTGGAGGCCGAGTACACCTGACCGGGTGCCGCCAAAAAAGTTTTCCCGCCCGATCAATGGCCTCTGCCGGATGCGCGGGGATGGGGCCTGATCGGGCCGGAAAAGGGCTGGATTCGAGAGAATCTTGCGGCCATTCTCCCCGGATCAACCAAATGAATCGTCTTGAATCCGGCCTCGGGGCAGCGGCACGGCGCGCCCCCAGTCCGTCTGCGGAGCGTGCGCATGTCCCTTCTGCTTGGCTGGCCAGACCTGCCCGAATCCACGTCCCAGATCGGCTTTGTCCGGTCCGCGACACCCTGCCCGGCCAAGCGGCCCGTGGCCGATCCGTCGGTCGAAGGGCACTGGCTTTGCGTCGCGCCGACGGGCGCGGGCAAGTCCGCGTCCTTCGCCATCCCGCAGCTTCTGAGCTATCCGGGCTCTGTCATCGCGGTGGACGTGAAGGGGGAACTCGTGGCCACCACCGCGCGTTGGCGCGCAACGCTGGGCGAGGTGCTGGTGTTCGACCCGTTCGACCTGTTGCCGGGACGGGGCGGCGGATTCGATCCGTTGGGCCACCTGGACCCCGCCGACCCGTCCCTGGTGGACGACGCCTATACGCTGGCCGCGCTGTTCTCCGGCATGCCGGCCGGGGGCCGCAACAAGGATCCGTTCTGGGACGAATGGGGCCAGGACCTGATCGCCGCCTTCATCGTGCATGCCGTCCGGTCGCCCGACCCGGCGAAGCGCAGTCTCACCGAGGTCTACCGCCGGATCAGCGCCGACGACCCGATCCATTCCACCGCCGTGATGCTGGACACCGAAACGGTGCATCCTTTTACCAAGGCCAAGCTGGGCGCGTGGCTTTCGCTGCCCGAGGTGACGCGTGGCGGGGTGACGGCGACGGTGTGCCAGCAGGTGCGGATGCTGGCCGGGCCGGGCGTGCAGCGCAGTTTCGCGCGCGACAGCATCGACATGCAGGCGCTGGCGGAAGGCGCGCCGAGCACGGTCTACCTTGTGCTGCCGCCCGACCGGCTGACCTCTCACAGCGCGCTGGTGCGAATCGTTCTGACGGCGCTGGTGCAGCGGATGCTGCGCCGCCGCCACCGTCCCGAAAGTCCGACGCTGTTCATGGTGGACGAGGCGGCGCAACTGGGGCCGATCCCCGCGCTGATGTCGGCGATCACGCTGGGGCGCGGCTTTGGCCTGCGTGCCGCACTTCTGGTGCAAAGCCTCGCCCAGTTGCGCACCGCCTATGACACCCAGTTCGAGACGCTTCTGGAGAACTGCTCGCTTCTGACGATGGGGCCGCATACGGCCTACTCGATGGCCCGGCAGCTTGCCGAGCAGGGGTTCGGCGACGTGTCGGCGGACACCCTTTTCGGACTGGGCCGGGACGGGGTGATGATCCGCGCCAACGGAGAGCCGAGCCGCCGGTTGCGCAAGTTGGACTATCGCCGGGACGAGATGTTCAAGGGCCGGTTCGATGCCAACCCGCTTTACGAGCCCGCGCGGGTGCCCCGGCGCGACGTGGGGCCACAGCTGGAGCTTCCGTGGACGGGCGGCGCGGCGACGGCCTGAACCGGACGCACCCCCGCCTGTTCCTGCGACGGTTGCGATGAAAAGATGGGCGAATGCCACCGGCGCGCTCAGAAAGCGCTTTGCGCTGGCCATCGCGTAATTTACCGTCCGGTAAAATTTCGGCTTTGTCCGACCGTGAAAAACCACACCACAGGGGGATCTCTGACAATGGCACTATTCCGTAACGGCATCTCGCGCCGGGGCTTCATGGCCGGCAGCGCGGGCACACTGGCGCTGACGGGCGCGGTCGGCGCACCGCTGCGCGCGCTGGCGCAGTCCGGCCCGATCAAGACCGCGGGCATCTACACGGTTCCGGTCGAACAGCAGTGGGTCAGCCGCATCCACCAGGCCGCGCTGGTCGCGCAGGAGCGGGGCGATATCGAGTATGCGTTCACCGAGAACACGGCGAACACCGACTATCCCCGCGTGATGCGTGAATACGCCGAGCAGGGATACACCCTGATCGTGGGCGAGATATTCGGCGCCGAGGCCGAGGCGCGCGAGGTCGCGGCGGAATATCCGGACGTGGCCTTCCTGATGGGATCGTCCTTCAAGGAAGACCCCGCGCTGCCGAACCTGGCGGTGTTCGACAACTACATCCAGGACGCATCGTACCTGACCGGTATCATCGCCGGGTCGATGACCGAGTCGGCCAATATCGGCATGGTCGGCGGCTTTCCGATCCCCGAGGTGAACCGGCTGATGCACGCCTTCATGGCGGGCGCGCATGAGATGAACCCCGACATCGCCTTCCAGGTGTCGTTCATCGGCTCCTGGTTCGATCCGCCCAAGGCCAAGGAAACCGCTTTCGCCATGATCGAGGGCGGCGCGGACATCCTTTATGCCGAACGCTTCGGCGTGTCGGACGCGGCCAAGGAGCGTGGCATCCTGGCGATCGGCAACGTGATCGACACCCAGGCGGAATATCCCGAGACCGTCGTCGCCTCTGCCATCTGGCATTTCGAGCCGACGATGGACGCCGCCATCGAGGCGGTGAAGGCAGGGTCGTTCACCGCGAAGGATTACGGCATCTATTCCTTCATGAAGCACGGCGGCTGCTCCTTGGCGCCCTATGGCACGTTCGAGGGCAAGATCCCGCAGGCAGCGCTTGACCTCGTGGCCGAGCGGACCGCGGCGATCAAGGACGGCAGCTTTACCGTCACGATCAACGACGACGAACCGACGTCGAGCTGATCGCGTGACAGGCGCAGAGGCGGCGCAGGTCGTCCTGCGCCTTGACGGCATCACGAAGACGTTCGGGGCGCTGGTCGCGAACGACAACGTGAGCCTGGCGCTGGAGAAGGGCGAGGTGATCGCCCTTCTTGGCGAGAACGGCGCGGGCAAGACCACGCTGATGAACATCCTGTTCGGCCAGTACACGGCCGACGCGGGCACGGTCGAGGTGTTCGGCCAGCGGCTGCCGCCGGGCACGCCGCGCGCCGCGCTGGAGGCGGGCGTGGGCATGGTGCACCAGCATTTCACGCTGGCCGACAACCTGAGCGTTCTGGACAACATCGTGCTGGGCGCGGAACGGCTGTGGTCGGCCCGGTCCGACCGGCGCGGGGCACGCGCGCGTGTGGCCGCGCTGGCCGAACGGTTCCGGCTTCGGGTGGATCCCGACGCGCGGGTGGGCGCGCTGACCGTGGGCGAACGTCAGCGGGTGGAGATCCTGAAGGCGCTTTATCGCGACGCGCGCATCCTGATCCTTGACGAACCCACGGCGGTGCTGACCCCGCAGGAAACGGACGACCTGTTCGACACGCTGCGGCAGGCGATCGCGCAGGGGCTGTCGGTGGTCTTCATCAGTCACAAGCTGCACGAGGTGATGTCGATCGCGCATCGCGTCCTGATCCTGCGCCACGGAAAGCTGGTGGCCGAACGGCAGGTGGCACGGACGAACCCGCGTGAACTGGCCTCGCTGATGGTGGGGGCAGAGGTGACGGCGCCCGCGGTGGCGCCGTCCGAGCCGGGCGCGTCGATCCTGCACCTCGACGCGGTATCGACGCCGGACCGGGGCAGCGCGCCGGGGCTGAGGGACGTGACGCTGGACCTGCGGGCGGGTCAGATCGTGGGGCTGGCGGGCGTGTCGGGCAACGGGCAGGCCGAACTGGCCGCGCTGATCGGCGGCCTGTGCGTGCCCGAGACCGGCACCCTGCGGCTGGACGGCGAAAGCCCGTCGCGCTGGACGCCGCACGAGGCGGTGCAAAGCGGCATCGCGCGCATCCCCGAGGACCGGCACAAGACCGGCACCATCGCGGATTTCACGCTGACGGAAAACGCGATCCTCGAATGCTACCGGGACGGGCCGTTCTCGGCCCGCGGCTGGATGAACTGGCGCGCGGCGGACCGCTTCGCCCGGGGCGTCATCGACAGCTACGACGTGCGCTGCCCGGGGCCGGGAACGCGCATCCGCCTGCTGTCGGGCGGCAACATGCAGAAGCTGATCCTTGGCCGCGTGCTGGAACCGGGGCCGCGCATCATCCTTGCCAACCAGCCAGTGCGGGGGCTGGACATCGGCGCAGTGAACTACGTCCACGGGCGGCTTCTGGAGGCGCGGGCGCGGGGCGCGGCGATCCTGCTGATTTCCGAGGACCTGGACGAGATCATGCGCCTGTCGGACGTGATCCACGTGATTTCCGAGGGCCGGCTGAGCCCCGGTTTCGCGCGCGGCTCGATGGGCGCGGCGGAGCTGGGCGTCTGGATGGCCGGCCACGGCTTTGACGAGGAGACGCGCCATGCGTCTTGAGCCCATCGCCAACCCGTCCATGGCGCGCACGCTGGTGCCGCCCGCCGCCGCGCTGGTGGCCACCGTGGTGATCGCCTCGCTGCTGGCGATGGTGGCCGGCGGCAACCCGTTCCGCGTGCTGGGCCTTATCATAGAGGGCGCCGTCGGATCGCGCTTTGCCCTTCTGGAGACGCTGAACCGCGCCACGCCGCTGATCTTCACTGGGCTGGCCGTGGCGGTGGCGTTCCGCGCCAAGCTCTGGAACATCGGGGCCGAGGCGCAGCTTTATGCCGGGGCGGTGATGGCGGTGGTGCTGGGCACCGGCGCGCTGGCCTGGCCCGCCTTTGCCCTGCTGCCGACGATGGCGGCGGCGGCGATGCTGGCGGGCGCGGTGATCCTGCTGGTGCCTGCGCTGCTGAAGACGCGCCTGGGCGTGGACGAGGTGGTCACGACGCTTCTGTTCAACTTCATCTTCCTGTTGTTCGTGTCCTACCTTCTGGAAGGCCCGATGAAGGACCCGATGGGCATGGGCTGGCCGAAGTCGCCCCGCCTGATCGCCGAGGCGCGGCTGCCGCGCATCGTCGACGGGCTGCGGCTGCACTGGGGGTTCGGGCTGGCGCTGATCGCGGCGGGGGTGGTCTGGGTCATCAACACGCGGACCACGCTGGGCTACGAGATGCGCGCGGTGGGCCAGAACGCCGAGGCGGCGCGGTTCGCGGGCATCCCGGTGGGCCGGGTTATCGTCAAGACGGCGCTGCTTTCGGGCGGGCTGGCGGCGCTTGCGGGCTTTTCCGAGGTGTCGGGCCTGAAGGGATCGCTGACGCTGGATCTGTCGCCGGGCTTTGGCTACTCGGGCATCATCGTGGCGATGCTGGCGCTGCTGAACCCCCTGGGCGTGGTGGCGGCGGCGCTGTTCGTGGCGGGCATCTTCGTGGGCGCCGACAGCATGAGCCGCGCGGTCGGCGTGCCCACCTACCTTGCCGACATCATGCTGGCGACGGCGCTGTTGCTGATGGTGCTGGCGATCCTGCTGACCCGCTTCCGGATCCTGCGCGAGTAGACCGAATGGATATCCTGGAAATCTTTCTGACCGCCAGCTTCTGGACCGCCGCGATCCGCATCGCGAGCCCGCTGATCTTTGCCACCATGGGCGAACTGATCTGCGAGCGCGCGGGCGTGCTGAACCTTGGAATCGAGGGGATCATGGTGGCGGGCGCCTTCACCGGCTGGTTCGGCGCCTACATGGGCATGGGGCTTTGGGGCGGCGTGGCGCTGGCGATGGCCACGGGGATGCTGTTCGGGCTGGTGCATTCCACGCTGACCGTGCCGCTTGGCCTGTCGCAGCACGTGGTGGGGCTGGGGGTGACCCTGCTGGCGACGTCGCTTACCTATTTCTGTTACCGGGTGGCCCTGCCAGAGGTCACCTCGCCCCCCAAGATCGAGGCCTTCCAGGTCTGGGAGGTGCCGGTCCTGTCCGAGATCCCGGTGCTGGGCCCGGCGCTGTTCGCGCAGACGCCGCTGACCTACCTGGCCTTCGCGACGGTGGCGGTGGTGGCCTACGGGCTGTATCGCACGCCCCTTGGCCTTGCGATCCGGGCGGCGGGCGAGAACCCGGCGGCGGTGGCCGCGCAGGGGCTGTCGGTGACGGGCCTTCGGATGGGCGCGGTGATCGTGGGATCGGGGCTGATGGCGGTCGGCGGGGCGTTCCTGACCATGTCGGCCTTCGACAGCTTCTTCTTCGAGATGGTCAACGGGCGCGGCTGGATCTGCATCGCGCTGGTGGTGTTCGGGGCGTGGCGGCCGGGCAAGGCGCTTCTGGGCGCGATCCTGTTCGCGGCGTTCGACGCGTTCCAGATCCGGTTGCAGCAGACGCCCCTTGGCGCGCAGGTGCCCTACCAGATCTTCCTGATGCTGCCCTATTTCCTGTCGATCCTTGCGCTGGTGGCGATGTCGCGCCGGGCCGAGGTGCCCGCGGCGCTGATGGTGCCCTTCAACAGAGGAGACCGCTGATGTTCGACCTGATCGTGAAGGGCGGGCGGCTGCCGGACGGGCGCGTGGCCGACATCGGCATCCGGGGCGACCGCATCGCCGCGATAGAACCGGCGCTGGAGGCCGAGGCGGGCGAGGTGATCGACGCCACGGGCGACCTTGTCTCGCCGCCGCTGGTGGACCCGCATTTCCACATGGACGCGACGCTGTCCTACGGCAAGCCGCGGCTGAACGCGTCCGGCACGCTTCTGGAGGGGATATCGCTCTGGGGAGAGTTGCGCGAGATCGCGACCGTGGACGAGATGGTGGCGCGGGCGCTGGACTATTGCGACTGGGCGGCGTCGCTGGGGCTTCTGGCGATCCGCAGCCACGTGGACACCACGCCCGACCACCTGCGCACCGCCGAGGCGATGATCGAGGTGCGCGAAAAGGTGCGCGGCTATATCGACCTGCAGCTTGTGGCGTTTCCGCAGGACGGGCTTTACCGCACGCCGACCGGGCGCGAGAACCTGATCCGGGCGCTCGACATGGGGCTGGACGTGGTGGGCGGCATCCCGCATTTCGAACGCACGATGGAGGATGGGCGCGCCAGCGTGCGCGACCTGTGCGAGATCGCGGCGGCGCGCGGCCTGCCCGTGGACATGCATTGCGACGAGACGGACGACCCGCTGTCGCGGCATGTGGAAACGCTGGCTTATGAAACACAGCGGCTGGGCCTTCAGGGGCGGGTTGCGGGCAGCCACCTGACCTCGATGCACTCGATGGACAATTACTACGTGTCCAAGCTTCTGCCGCTGATGGCCGAGGCGGAGTTGAACGCCATTCCCAACCCGCTCATCAACATCGTGCTGCAGGGGCGGCACGACAGCTATCCCAAGCGGCGCGGGCTGACGCGGGTGCGCGAGATGCAGGCGATGGGAATCGCCGTGGGCTGGGGGCAGGATTGCGTGCGCGACCCGTGGTATTCGCTGGGAACCGGCGACATGCTGGACGTGGCCTTCATGGGGCTGCACGTGGCGCAGATGACCTCGCCCGAAGAGATGGCGCGCTGTTTCACCATGGTGACCGAGACCAACGCGCGGATCATGGGGCTGCAGGATTACGGGCTGGAGGTGGGGCGCATGGCCTCTCTGGTGGTGCTGGATGCCGCCGACCCGGTCGAGGCCGTGCGCCTGCGGCCCGCGCGGCTGGCGGTGGTGTCGAAGGGCCGCGTCATCAGCCGCCAGGCGCGGGGCGACGCGGCGCTGAGCCTTCCGGGGCGGCCGGAGCAGGTGCGCCGGCGCCACGACCCGGCGGCGGGCTGAGCGGGCGGCGGCGGTGGCGGTCGATCTGCTGCGCACCGGGCCGGCGGAGGCCGGGGCGACGGTTCTGCTGGCGCATGGCGCGGGCGCGGCGATGGACAGCCCCGCGATGACGGCGATTGCCAGCGCGCTGGCGGATGCCGGGTTCGCGGTGGTGCGGTTCGAGTTCGGCTACATGGCCGCGCGGCGGCAGGGCGCGCGCAAGCCCCCGCCAAGGGCCGAGACGCTGATCCCAGAATACCTTGCGGCCATCGAGGCGGCGGGGATCACCGGGCCCTTGATTGTCGGCGGCAAGTCGATGGGCGGGCGCGTGGCCAGCCTTCTGGCGGACGACCTGCACGGCGAGGGGCGGATCGCGGGGCTTCTGTGCGTGGGCTATCCGTTCCACCCGCCGGGCAAGCCCGAGGCGCTGCGCACCGCCCACCTGGAGACGCTGCTCACGCCCGCGCTGATCTGCCAGGGCACCCGCGACCCGTTCGGCAGCGCCGAGGAGGTGGGGGGCTACACCCTGTCGCCCAAGGTCGCGCTGCACTGGCTGGAGGACGGCGACCACGACCTGAAGCCGCGCAAGCGCGTCACCGGCAAGACGCTGGGCGACCACATGGCAGAGATGGCACGGGCCGCGGCGGACTGGGCCGGAACGCTGGGCGCGGCGCCCTGCTAGGGTTCACGCGATCGAGCGGATGATCGCGCCGATCTGCATGAGCTGATCCGACAGGGGATTGGTGGCGCGCCAGATCATCCCGATCTGGCGGGACGGGCGCGGCGGCGGAAAGCGGGCGACCGACACCTCGGCGGACCGGGTTTCAAGATCGACCGCCATCTCGGGGATCAGGGTCACGCCCATGCCGGAGCCGACCATCTGCACCAGCGTGGACAGCGAACTGCCCTCCATCACCTGCCCGGGCTGGCTGTCGTCGACCCGGCAGAACGACAGCGCCTGGTCGCGAAAGCAATGCCCCTCCTCCAGCAGCAGAAGTTTCATCGCCTGAAGCGTTTCGGCGGTGGGAATGGGGCGGGCGGCATCCTCGGCGGGGCGGACCAGCACGAAATCCTCCTCGAAGAGCGCAAATTCCCGCAGCGCCGGTTCCGACACCGGCAGGGCCACCACGGCCACGTCCAGCCGCCCGTCGAGCAGGTCGGAGATGAGCGAGCGTGTCACCGCCTCCCGCAGTTCGAGGTCAAGCTCTGGAAAGCGCCGGGACAGGGCGCCGATGATGCGCGGCAGGAAATAGGGCGCGACGGTCGGAATGACCCCGAGCCGCAGCCGCCCGGTCAGCGGCCCCTGGGCCGAGCGCACCAGGTCGTCCAGTTCCTCGACCGCCAGCAGGATCTGGCGCGCCTTTTGCAACAGGCGTTCCCCGACCGGGGTCAGCCGGATCTGGCGCGTCCCCCGTTCGACAAGGGGCGCGTGGAACATCGCCTCCAGTTCCTTGATCTGCAGCGACAGGGCCGGCTGCGAGATGGAACAGGATTCTGCCGCCCGCCCGAAATGCTGGTGGCGGGCAAGCGCCTCGAAATAGCGGAGCTGTTTCAGGGTCAGGCCGATCATTTGCAGAACCTATCAAGGTGTTTAATTTATTCAATTGGCGTTTATGGCGCAGCGTTGTTAGAACGATTCCAGATCGGGCACCGGGCCCGCGCATTTTCATTACAAGGGAGAAAACCATGGACGGAAACAACGTAGATCCGGCCGGCGGTTGCCCCGTCATGCATGGCGGCAATACCGAACTTGGCAACAGCGTCACCAAGTGGTGGCCGCGGTCCCTGAACCTGGACATCCTGCACCAGCACGGCGCCCGCACCAACCCGATGGACCCCGACTACAACCACCGCGAGGCGGTCAAGGCGCTGGACTTCGAAGCGGTCAAGGCCGACGTCAAGGCGCTGATGACCGACAGCCAGGACTGGTGGCCGGCGGACTGGGGCCACTATGGCGGCCTGATGATCCGCCTGGCGTGGCATTCGGCCGGCTCCTACCGGATGGGCGACGGGCGCGGTGGCGCCGGGTCGGGCAACATCCGTTTCGCGCCGCTGAACTCGTGGCCGGACAACGCCAGCCTCGACAAGGCGCGGCGCCTGCTGTGGCCGGTGAAGAAGAAGTACGGCAACGCGCTGAGCTGGGCCGACCTCATCATCCTGGCCGGCAACATGGCCTATGAATCGATGGGCCTGAAGACCTTTGGCTTCGGGTTTGGGCGCGAGGACATCTGGGGCCCCGAGCAGGACGTGAACTGGGGCGCCGAGAACGAGTGGCTGGCCCCATCAGAGAACCGCTATGGCGATCTCGACGACACCTCGACGCTTTATAACCCGCTGGCGGCCGTTCACATGGGCCTGATCTACGTGAACCCCGAGGGCGTGAACGGGAACCCCGATCCGGCGCGCACCGCGCTTCACGTGCGCGAGACTTTCGCCCGCATGGCGATGAACGACGAGGAAACCGCGGCCCTGACCTGCGGCGGCCACACCGTCGGCAAGGCGCATGGCGGCGGCGACCATGCCAACATCGGCGCCGAGCCCGAGGGCTGCCCGGTGCATGCGCAGGGTCTTGGCTGGGCCAACCCGGGCCATGATGGCAAGGCGACCAACGCCTTTACCTCGGGCATCGAGGGCGCCTGGACCAAGCACCCGACCCAGTGGGACATGGGCTATTTCGACTATCTGTTCGGCTGGGACTGGGAACTGACCAAGTCGCCCGCCGGCGCCAACCAGTGGAAGCCGGTCGGCATGCCCGAGGACGAGATGCCGGTCGATCCGACCGATCCGTCCAAGCGCCGCATGCCGATGATGACCGACGCCGACATGGCAATGAAGGTCGACCCGATCTACAACGAGATCTGCCAGAAGTTCCGCGCCGATCCCGCGTATTTCGCCGACACCTTCGCCCGCGCCTGGTTCAAGCTGACCCACCGCGACATGGGGCCGAAGGCCAACTACTACGGCCCCGACGTCCCCGCCGAAGACCTGATCTGGCAGGATCCGATCCCGGTGGGATCGAGGGGATATGACGTGGATGCGGTCAAGGCCAAGATCGCGGCAAGCGGCCTGACGTCGGCCGAGATGATCGCGACCGCCTGGGACAGCGCCCGCACCTTCCGCGGGTCGGACAAGCGCGGCGGCGCCAACGGTGCCCGCATCCGCCTTGCTCCGCAGAAGGACTGGGTGGCGAACGAGCCCGAGCGTCTGGCCAAGGTGCTGGGCGTGCTGGAGCCGATCGCGGCGGAAACCGGCGCCTCGGTGGCCGATGTCATCGTTCTGGCCGGCAATGTCGGGCTGGAACAGGCGATCAAGGCGGCGGGCCATGACGTGGCGGTGCCCTTTGCCCCGGGCCGCGGCGATGCGACGGCCGAGCAGACCGACGCCGACAGCTTCGGCGTTCTGGAGCCGCTGGCCTGCGGCTTCCGCAACTGGCAGAAGGAAAAGTATGCCGTCGCGCCCGAAGAGCTGATGCTGGACAAGGCGCAGCTTCTGGGCCTGACCGCGGCGGAAATGACCGTGCTGGTCGGCGGGATGCGCGTGCTGGGCGTCAACCACGGCGGATCGAAGCATGGCGTCTTCACCGACCGTGAAGGCCAGCTGACGAACGACTTCTTCGTCAACCTGACCGACATGGCCTACAGCTGGGAGCCCGTCGAGGACGGCAGCTACGAGATCCGCGACCGGGCGACCGGGGCGGTCAAGTGGACGGCCACGAGCGCGGACCTCGTCTTTGGCTCGAACTCGATCCTGCGCGCCTATGCCGAGGTCTATGCCCAGGACGACAACGCCGGGAAGTTCGTGCGCGACTTCGTGGCGGCCTGGACCAAGGTGATGAACGCCGACCGCTTCGACCTGGTGGCGT
>JAUIIC010000041.1 GCA_030431935.1 Alphaproteobacteria bacterium
TGAAGGTCACGTCAACGTCGGTGAAGAACTGCGGGTCGACACCGGCAACGCCGTTGCCGCCGAAGATACCCATTTCGGCGAAGCCCGAGAGGCTGATCTCGGCAGCCTGGGCGGCACCGACGGACGCCACCAGGGCCGTAGTAGCAAAGAGACTATGTTCGGAATCAGCCCCGAAAAACTGAATGGAGGTCGAAATGTACTTGAATTATTATATCATCTCTACAAAAGTTATATTTTGTGAAACGAATGAAAACTCCTGACAGACAATCAGGCGTTTTTGGCCTTTCCACGGATCTACAGCGAAGAATGACAGGAGTTGGCCACATGGGATTGCTTGGACGCTTCAAGCCGCGCGTTGCTGCCGTCGAGGACGAAGCGGACCCCGGGCCGACGCTGAACGCGTTCTTCGACGGACCGTTCTATGACCACATCCGCGTCCACAAGAAGCGGCCGGAGCATGACCGGCTGACCTACAACAAGCATTGCCGCGACAGTATCGGCCACCACCGGATCACCGAACTGGACAACGCGATCATGGACGCCTGGGTGCGCGACCACATCGTCAAAGGCTACAAGCCCAGCACGATCAACAAGCACATCTTCCTCGTGAACCGCATCCTGAACATGGCGCGGCACTGGGGCCATATCCCGCACAACCCGTTCCAGAACCGGCAGATCCGCAAGCTGCCGACCGGGGATTACAAGCAGCGGTTTCTCTCCGAGGCAGAGGTCGACGCCGTCCTGCGGGCCTGCCGGAAGGATCCGCACCCTTTCCTCTATCTCTTTGCCAAGCTTCTTGTCCTGACGGGGGCGCGCAAGGGCGAGGCGCTGAACGCGCGCTGGCGCGATTTCGACCGGGACCGCAGGGTCTGGACGGTGCCGGTCAGCAAGAACGGCCGGTCCCGTCGCATCGTGCTGTGCGGCGCGTCGCTCGACACTCTGGATGCCATCGCGGTGCGTGCCGCCTCGCTCGGCTCGCCGACCGGGCGCGATGACCTGCTGTTCGTCAATCCCCGCACCGGCAAGCGGTATGACAGCTTCTACGCAGCCTGGCACCGGGCGCGCGACGCGGCCGGCCTGCCCGAAGTGCGCATCCACGACCTGCGCCACACCTACGCCAGCCTCCTCATCAATCAGGGCGTCACGCTTTATGAAGTCCAGACACTTCTCGGCCACTGCAATGCGACGATGACCCAGCGCTACGCGCATCTCTTGCCCGATCGCCTGCATGCCAGGGCAGAGCTGGTGGGAAAGAGCCTGGCGCGGATCTGACCGGCGGACCCCTGCCGTTCCAGCGCGGTCAGTGATGTGGGACTGGGGCACGCGCCCCGGGTCTGCTAGCATCGTGCATGTTGGGCGTGAAGGGTAGCGGTGGTAAACGGATATGCAGGGCTCGACGCTCGAAGCGCGGGTAACCTTTGCCGTGGAACGGCTACTTTCGGACAGCGCCGAAGTCAGGCATGCCGTGGTACGCGACATGGCGCGGGCCTGGCCGGATGCGCCGGCACTTGCACTTGTCCTTGCCCTGACCGACGCGGCCGCGCGAATCGAGTCGGTCTTTCGGCAGGTTCAGAACGGCGAAATCGGCGCGCAACTCGGCTATCGCCACGCGGCGCTGGTCGCCTGTGATGTGCTGGTGCTGCAATGCAACGGCCCCGGCACGGTGCTGGCGAAGGACCTGCTGGTGCACTGGCATGCACACGACGACTTTTTCCTGCGCTAGCCACCCCGAAGGCGCACCACACGCCCGGAACGTCACAGCATCCGGATCACGTCCTTGTCGACGGCCAGCACATAACCCTGCCGGGGCATGTTCCGGATCAGGAGTTCGGTGACCATCTGGTTGCCCAGGGCATCGCGCAGCCGCTTGATTCGCGTGGCGCCCGACGCCTCGTCGCAATCGGCGGCATTGCGGCCCGAGATCACCGCCTCGATCTCGGCGCCCGACATCACGTCCTCGTCCATCCGCGCCTCGGCCAGCACGGCCAGCGTCTCGATCGCCGCCTCGGTCAGCGTGAATTCCATGTCGTTGACCTGCACGGTGCGGCGACCCCGGCTGATGACTAGGGTGGAGACTTCCAGCCCTGCCCGCCGAATCTCGATCAGCCGCCGGTTCAACGCCACGATCGTCAGCAGGAATGCCACCGCCGCCACCAGAAGCCCCGACGAGAACAGCAGCAGCACGAAGATCACCATGCGGTACGAGGTGATGACCTCGGCAAAACTGGTGCCGGACTGGGCGAGGATCTCCAGAAGCTTGATCTCGGCATCCGAGCTCAGGTCGTCGTTCTCGAAAAACAGCTGTTCGACACCGGCGTTGAACGCGTCCGCGTCCGGCAGGTTCATGAACAGAAGCACGGCCGCGACGGCAAGAATGCCAACCACCGCGACCATGCCGATGGTCGCGATGCGGGTCGCGGATTTCAGGGCCTGGTCCGTGGTGGGCCAGATTGCGGAAGGCTCGGGCACGCGCGGCCTCCGTCAGATGATGTCACTGCCTCTGGATAGAGACTATCTGCACCCGATTCCAGTCCCGCGCCTCGCGGTTCAACTGCGCGCGCACGACAACCATGGCCTCGGGAACAGTGCACACGCCCTCTGGCAGGACGATGGTGCCATAGGAGAACTTGGGCGGGCTGCCGCGGCTGGCCTTGTATTCGGCCACGCAGGCCGCCGCCGCCGGTGCGGCAAGGGCACCGGACAGCCCGAAGGCCAGGACAAGCGAGAACAGGACACGTTTCATCATGGCTCACACATTGGGGCGGATGCCGATGCTATACAATATCCGCGGCGCGCTGCCGGCTGTTATCGGATAACACGCCGCCGATATTGCGTAACTCTCCGGGGGGCGCCGAAGCTTCGGTCATCGCTGCGGCGCACCTCCACGTGCCGCATCCGCCACTGAAAGAGGATGACCCATGAAAACGCTGTTGCGCCGCACGCTTCCCGCCGCGCTGTCCGCCGCCCTGGCGCTGACCACCGCGACCACTGCCCCGGCCCGCGCCGAGGTGACCCCGCTCGAGGCTTTCGCCATCGGCGTCGGCGTGATCGGCGTGGTCGCGGCGGTGACCGCGCCCGCGCCCGCGCCCGCCCCGGTCCACGTCCTGCCGCCGAACCCCAAGCCGAAGCCGGTGATCGTGCACAGCCCGCTCTGGGTGCCGCGCAGCTGCCTGCGCGAGGTGCGTTCCAGCCACCGGGTCTGGCGCGTCTTCCCGCTCAGCTGCCTTGGCAAGTCGGGCGTTGCGGTCAGTTCCCTGCCGTCGGCCTGCCGGGTTCGCATCGTCAGCGGAAGCGGAGACTATATGGCCGTGACGGCCAGTTGCATCACCTCGCGCGGCTACGTCCTGCGCTGATCCCGGCCCCGGGGGCCGGTTCCGGTCGAGCAGCCCGCGGCACAGTCCCCCCGCGGGCGGGCGGGCGCCTTCTCCGTGGGCGCCCGCCCGATTTGCCGTTGCGGCCCGGGACACCCTGCGGTCATCTGGGACGATGACGCGCCCAATGCCCGATCTTTCGTTCGAAACCGCCGCGGCCGCCGGTGGCGCCCGCTGCATCGCCGGGGTGGACGAGGCGGGGCGCGGGCCCATTGCAGGCCCCGTCGTCGCCGCCGCAGTGCGGCTCGATCCGGGCCGGGTGCCCCCTGGACTGAACGACTCGAAGAAGCTGACGGCGGCCCGGCGCGAGGTGCTTTTCGCGGCGCTGACCAGGGTGGCCGATGTCTCTGTCGCGCTGGCCAGCCCTGAAGAGATCGACCGCCTGAACATCCTGCAGGCGACCTTCCTTGCCATGCGCCGCGCCGTCGCGGGGCTGGCGCGAGCGCCCGATCACCTCCTGATCGACGGCAACCGGTTGCCGCCGGACCTGCCCTGTCCCGCCGAGGCCGTGGTGAAGGGCGACGCGCGCGCGTTGTCCATCGCCGCCGCGTCCATCGCCGCAAAGGTGACGCGCGACCGGATCATGGCCGACCTGGCGCGTCAGCACCCCGGCTATGGATGGGAACGGAACGCCGGATACCCCACCGCCGAACACCTCTTGGCCCTGAAAACGCTCGGCGTGACCGCATGCCATAGGCGCACATTCGCGCCGGTGCACAACATATTGTGTGAAGAACGCGATATAACCACCTGATTCAAAAAGAAATTGACGGCGAATCAGTTATGAATCATGATTCGACCAACAAAGACGTGCTGAAAACGGCGCGGGGACAGAGGCAGTGACGAAACGTACCGAACAAGGCGCAGCCGCCGGGCTGCCGCTCGACAGTATCCTGCGCGGGGATTGTATCGAGGTGATGGGCCAGCTTCCCGCCGGCTCCGTCGACCTGATCTTCGCCGACCCGCCCTACAACCTCCAGCTCAAGTCAGAGCTGCACCGTCCCGACAACTCGCGCGTGGACGCCGTCGATGACGCATGGGACAGCTTTGCCAGCTTCGAGGCCTACGATAGGTTCACCCATGACTGGCTGGCCGCCGCACGGCGCATCCTGAAACCGAACGGAGCGATCTGGGTCATCGGGTCCTATCACAACATCTTCCGCGTCGGCGCCTCGCTGCAGACGCTGGGCTACTGGATCCTGAACGACGTGGTCTGGCGCAAGACCAACCCGATGCCGAACTTTCGCGGCAAGCGGCTGACCAACGCCCATGAAACGCTGATCTGGGCCAGCCGGGACGAGGGCGCGAAATACACCTTCAACTACGAGGCTCTGAAGGCGCTGAACGAAGGCGTGCAGATGCGCTCGGACTGGACGCTGCCGATCTGCACCGGCCACGAGCGGATCAAGGACGCCAACGGCGACAAGGCGCATCCGACGCAAAAGCCGCAATCGCTGCTGCATCGCGTGCTGGTGGCCACGACGAACCCCGGCGACGTGGTGCTCGACCCGTTCTTCGGGTCCGGCACGACCGGCGCGGTGGCAAAGATGCTGGGCCGCCGCTGGATCGGGATCGACCGGGACGAGGGCTATATCTCTGTCGCGCGCAAGCGCATCGCCGACGTGCGGGCGCTGGACCGCGCTGCGCTGGAGGTCAGCACATCGAAGCGGGCGGAACCCCGCGTGCCGTTCGGCCAGCTGGTCGAGCGCGGGATGCTGCGCCCCGGCGAGGTTCTGACCTCGGTCAACGGCAAGACCGCCAAGGTGCGCGCCGACGGCACGCTGGTCGCCGCGGATGTCACCGGCTCGATTCACCAGGTCGGCGCCGCGCTGGAAGGCGCGCCAAGCTGCAACGGCTGGACCTACTGGTGCTTCAAGCGCGATGGACAGGAGATTCCGATCGACCTTCTGCGTCAGCAGATCAGGGCCGAAATGAGATAGGTTTGACGGTTACCGCCCGTGCCTGTGGCCCCAACCACGGCACGACCTGACCCCGCCGTGCAGCAATGCCGGCGGGGTTTTTTTAGCTCGGTATCTCCGTGCGGCTGCCGGCCGACCAGTCGGTGATGTCGGGATAGTGGCGTTTGCGCCAGGCCCGCACGCGCGGGTTCATCAGCCGCCGCCACACCGGCGGGATCAGCGCCAGCGTCGTCATCACAGGGTAGCCCGCCGGCAGCTGCGGCGCCTCGTCGGTATCGTGGTTCTGCAACAGCGGAAACCGGCGGTCGGGCTTGTAGTGATGGTCGGAATGCCTTTGAAGGTTGATGAGCAGCCAGTTCGACGCCGCGTGCGCTGCGTTCCAGCTGTGATGCGGCTTGACGGGTTCATACCTGCCCTCGCCCAGGTGCCGCCGCGTCAGGCCGTAGTGCTCGACGTAGTTCACCAGTTCCAGCTGCCAGACGGCGATGAAGGCCTGGAACAGGAACAGCACCACGCCGGCCCATCCCCCGAGGACATAGGCCAGCAAGACAAAGCCCGTCTGCAACGCCCAGTAGCGCCAGAACGGGTTCGACCGGTGGTGCCACGGCAGGCCCTTGCGGGCCAGCATCGCCTTTTCGGCGCGGAACGCGGACAGCCAGCACTCGACGAGGACGCGGGCGAAGAACCTGTGGAACCCCTCGTTGTAGCGCGCCGTCACCGCGTCGCGCGGGGTGCCGACGTAGCGGTGATGCACCAGAAGATGCTCGGACCGGAAATGCCCGTAAAGCACGCTGGCCATCAGCAGGTCGCCCAGCCAGCGCTCGAAACGGTTCTTCTGGTGCATCAACTCGTGCGCATAGACGATCCCGACCGTCCCGCTAAGGACGCCGACGCCGAAGAACACCCCAAGCTTCTCGGCCCAGGACAGGTGCGCGGCCTGCGGGACATAGGCGATCAGCCCCAGCATCAGCGCGAATTGCACAGGCACCCAGGCCACCGTGACGAAGCGATACCAGAACAGCTGGGTCTCGGTGGTCGCGGGGTCCGCGTTCTCCTTGTTCAGCCCCAGAAGCGCGTCGAGAACGGCGAACAGCCACCATGTCGCGGCGGGAAGAAGAAGGATCGTCCAGCCGCCGTACACGGCGGCGATCACGGACAGCGGCGCAAGGCCAAGCGACAGCCAGAACGGCAGCGCGTGGCGGAGTTTCGCGACCTCGGATGCGGCGATCATGTCCTGCTCCTCGACATGCTACCCCCGGTGCAAAGTGTACAGGAACGTCAACGCGGGCTCAAACCTGACCAAACGTCACGGCGGCCAGGTCATAGGCCTTGCGCATCACGGTCGGCAGGTCAGAGGGGCGGAACGCGTGGTGCGGCACGAACTCTCCCCGCGCCGGGCGCGCATCCTCGGGCAGGTCGGCGACACGAAGCGACAGGACCAGGTGAAAATGCGTGAAGGTATGGCGCACCTCCGCCCCCGCATCGCGCCAGTCGGCCTGAACGGGCGGCGCGGGGGCCGGGTCGTCGCCCCAGTCGCTGCCGGGCCAGCCCAGCATCCCGCCCAGAAGGCCCTTGTCCGGCCGGCGCTCCAGAAGCCACGCGCCATCGGATCGCCGCCCGACATAGGCGATGCCGCGGCGCGTCGGCTTGGCCTTCTTCGGCAGCTTGCGCGGCAACTCGGCCTGGACGCCCGCCGCCCGCCCGGCGCAGGGATCGCGCAGGGGGCAAATGCCGCAGGCGGGCGAGCGTGGCGTGCAGATCGTGGCGCCAAGGTCCATCACCGCCTGGGCGTGGTCCCCCGGACGGGTCCTCGGTGTCAGACGTTCCGCCAGCGCCGTCAGCTCAGGCTTGGCCGTGGGCAGCGGCGTCTCGACATGGAACAGCCGCGCCATCACCCGCTCGACATTGCCGTCGACCACGGTTGCCGGTTCATCGAACGCGATCGAGGCGATGGCCGAGGCCGTGTAGGGCCCGATCCCCGGCAGGCCGATCAGCGCCTCGCGGGTCGTGGGAAACCGCCCGCCATGCCCGGCGGCCACGGCCCGCGCGCACTTCAGCAGGTTGCGGGCGCGGGCATAGTATCCCAGCCCGGCCCATTCGCCCATCACCTCGGCGTCCTCGGCCGCGGCAAGCTCGGCCACGGTCGGCCAGCGCATGGTGAAGCGGTGGAAATAGTCCTTCACCGCGGCGACGGTCGTCTGCTGCAACATGATCTCGGACAGCCAGACGCGGTAGGGATCGGGGCGCACGCCTGCCGCCCGGTCGGCGGGACCGACGCGCCACGGCAGCACACGTGCATGGAGGTCGTACCATTCAAGGATCGCCCCGCTCAAATCGGCGTCACGCATTCTTTATGTCTGTCCCCGGCTTTCGGCTGGCACCGCCCGCCCTCTGGCATAGAATAGCCCCCGGACAGAGAGGTGCCAGAGTGGCCGCCGGACAGGACAAGTCAAACCGCCGCAAGCGCGGATTCGAGCGCGCCGGGTCGCTGATGCAGGACCGCATCCGCACAGCGGGCGAATCGCGTGGCTTCGCCATCACCCGGCTTCTGACCCACTGGGCCGAGATCGTCGGCGAGGACACCGCGCGCGTCGCGCGTCCGGTCAAGGTCAGCTATGCTCAGGGCGGGTTCGGCGCCACGCTGACCGTTCTGACCACCGGCGCACAGGCGCCGATGCTTCAGGCCGACCTGCCGCGCATCCGCGACCGGGTGAACGCCTGCTACGGTTACAACGCCATCTCCCGCGTGCGCATCACCCAGACGTCGGCCTCGGGGCTGGCCGAGGCGCCCGCACCATACGACCCGGCGCCCCCCGCGCCGGACCCGGCCTTGCGCCGCCGGGCAGAGGAAACCACCGCCCATGTGGCCGACAGCGCCCTGCGCGCCGCCCTTGAAGCCCTTGGCGAAAACATTCTATCCCGAAGCAAAGCGAAACAGAGGCAGACTTCATGATCCGCACACTTACGCTCGCCGGTCTCGGCGTTCTCGCCACCGCCGCCTACGTCTCGGTCAGCCAGCCCGCCGGCCCGCTGCCCTCTTTCGTCGGCGCGGCGCAGGCCCAGTCGTCCGACGCCACCGCCGCCGAGGCCGTCAAGGTCGAGGTCACCGACTTCGTGATGGGCGACCCGGACGCGCCGGTGACGATGATCGAATACGCGTCCTTCACCTGCCCGCACTGCAAGAACTTTCACCTTGGCCCGGGCAGACAGATCAAGGCCGACTACATCGACACCGGCAAGGTCAAGCTGATCTACCGCGAGGTCTTCTCGACCCGCCCCGCGCTCTGGGCCGGGCTGGTGGCGCGCTGCGGCGGAGAGGAACGCTATTTCGGCATCGTCGAGTTGCTGTACCAGCGCCAGTCCGAGTGGCTGGACGCCGCCGACCTCGCCGGCGTCGCCGACAACCTGCGCCGCATCGGGCGCGCCGGCGGCCTGACGGATGACGAGATCAACGCCTGCCTGACCGACCAGGCCACGGCGGAAGCGGTGATCGCGAACTTCGAAAAGAACATGGCCGAGCATGACGTCCGGTCCACCCCGTCCTTCGTGATCGGCGGCGAGGTCTACCAGAACATGCCGCTGGAACGGATGACCGAGCTTCTCGACGCAGAGCTGGGCGGGTGACAGCGACCGCACCGCTGAACGGTCTGCGGGTCATCGAACTGGCCCGCATCCTGGCCGGCCCCTGGGCCGGTCAGACGCTTTCGGACCTCGGCGCCGACGTCATCAAGGTCGAAAGCCCCGAGGGCGACGATACCCGGCGCTGGGGCCCGCCCTTCGTCACCCGCGACGAAGACGTCTCGGCCAGCTACTTCCACAGCTGCAACCGCGGCAAGCGGTCCATCGCCGTGGATTTCCGCACCCCCGAAGGCCAGGAGACCGTGCGCCGCCTCGTGGCGGACGCCGACGTCGTGATCGAGAACTTCAAACTTGGCGGGCTGAAGAAATACGGGCTCGACTACGACAGCCTGGCGCAGGTCAATCCGCGGCTTGTCTATTGCTCGATCACCGGTTTCGGGCAGACGGGGCCCTACGCGCACCGCGCCGGGTACGACTACATCATCCAGGGCATGTCCGGCCTGATGTCGGTGACGGGCGACCCCGTGGGCCAGCCGCAGAAGGTCGGCGTGGCGGTCACGGACATCTTCACCGGTGTCTACTCGGTCGTGGCGATCCTGTCGGCCCTGCGCCAGCGGGACGAGACCGGGCGCGGCCAGTGGATCGACATGAGCCTTCTGGACACTGCCACCGCGATCACCGCCAACCAGGCGATGAACTACCTGACCACCGGCACCCCGCCCCAGCGGATCGGCAACGCGCACCAGAACCTGACGCCCTACCAGGTGTTCGACTGCGCAGACGGTTACATCATCATCGCGACCGGCAACGATGCCCAGTACCGGCGGCTCTGCCACCTTCTTGGTGTCTCTGACATGGCCGAGCATCCGGACTACCTGACCAATGCTGACCGCATCGCCAACCGCGAAGAGATGACGCGCCGTCTGACCGAAGCGACGCTGACCTTCGCCAAGGCAGACCTGCTGGCCGCTTGCGAGGCGCAGGGCGTGCCCGCCGGCCCGATCAACGATTTCGCAGAGGTCTTCGCCGACCCGCAGGTGCAGCATCGCGGCACCCGCCTGGACCTGGACGGCGTGCCAAGCGTGCGACCGCCCTTCCGCTTTTCCGAAGCCATGATCGCCGCGAACCGGCCGGCGCCCAAGCTCGACGAGCACGGCGACGAGATCAGGGCCGGGCTGGGGACGGGCGCGGTCAGGAACGGAGACTGACGACGGGGGCCAGTACCCGGTCCAGCGCCTGCGGATCGGCAAGGCTTGCGCGCATCGGGATCGACAGGACCTGACCGTTCAGGCTCGCCGGAAGCCGTACCGCGTCCCGCTCTGTCGTCACCAGTTGCGCGCCGTGCTCTGCCGCTTCGCGGCTCAGCCGCAGGGCCATGGCCGGTGGCAAAGTGCCGTCCCCATCCAGCGACACCCGCCGGAGAACCCGCGCGCCCAGCCCGTCCAGCGCCGCGAAGAAGGCGTGGCGGTCGGCGCCGCCCGCAAAGGCAAGGACGGGCATGTCCCGCCAGTCCATCCCGGTTTCAAGCGGCGTCAACTCTGCCTCCAGCACGTCCGGCAGGGCATCGGCCCATCGGTCCAGCGCCGCCGCCCGCACGCGGGACGGACCGACGAGGCACGTCGCCGCGCCCCGTGGGATTCCACGGCGCGGCAGAACCAGCGGCCCAAGGGGCCAGGGCAGCCGCCCGGCCGCGAGGTCGGCCGCGTCCGCCACCATCAGCGTAAGGGCGGACGACGCGGGCACGGCCCCCGGGCCGCAGTCGACCAGCACGCCGCCGGCCGCCGCCGTGCTGCAGGCCTTGCTGGCCTCGTGTCCGGTCCAGACCGGGGCAAAGGCCGACAGAAGACGCGCGCCCGCCGGTGCGCTGCCATCCCCCGCGTCCACCCGACGCGCCGGTCCCCGCCCGCGTCGCAGGATCGCCCCGCGCAGGCCCCGGCCCATCAGGTGCAGCAAGACGCTGGCGGTCACCGCCAGTTCCGGCGCGCCCCGGGTGATCGGCGCGATGCGAAGAACCGGGGCAGGCGGCTTCATTTCCGCGGGGCCTCTTCCAGTGCATCGCGCACGAGCCGCACCAGCCTGTCCGTGACCTCGGCCCCAGCCGACACCACACGCCACGCTTCCTGCGCCATGCTGGCGGCGATATCGGGGGACAGCACACGCTCCAACCCTGTGCCAAGTTCCCGCGCCGAGCGGACCAGCCGGCAGGCCCCCGCCGCCGCCAGCCGGCCATAAGCGTCGCGGTATCCCTGGACATTGGGTCCGTGCAGGATCGCGCTACCAAGCGCCGCCGGTTCGAACGGGTCGAGACCCGGGCCCTTTTCAAGTGACTGTCCCAAAAAGGAAATCGGCGCCAGGCGATACCACAGCCCCAACTCGTCCGGCACGTCGGCAAGATAGATCTGCGTCTCGCGTTCGGGGTCCTGCCCGGCGGCGCGGCGCGCCACGGACCAGCCCTCTTCGCGCAGGCGTTCGGCGATGGCCGGGGCCTCGGCGGGGGTGGCGGGCGACAGGATGAGCAACAGGCGGTGGGCGTGCTGCAGGGCGCGGCGGTGGGCCGCGACGGTTGCGGACAGCTCGGCCTCGTCGGCGATGCCCACGGCCAGCCAGGCGGGACGGGCGGCAATGCACTCGGCCAGAGCATCGTGCTCGGCCATGTCGCAGGGAAGAGCAATTCCGGATTCTTCAAGGAATCCAGATAGTTCCAGACGCTGCGGATCGGCCCCCATCCGCCGGAACTCGGCGGCGTTGACGGCGTTGGCGGCCAGGATGCGGGAAAAGCGCGACAGCATGGTGCGTTGCAGCCGGGGGCGCCATCGCCAGGGCCGGTGGTCGGGTCGTGTGCCGCGAGATTCTGCCATGAATAACAGGGTCTTGCGCGATGATGCCTCGGCCAGGAGATTGGCGCGCAGGTCGCATTCGGTCCAGATTCCGACGGCCGGGCGCCAGGTGTCGAGAAAAGCGCGCACCGGAGCGTGTCGATCGTCTTCGAGCGGAACCACGGGGCCCGGCAAGGGGGCCGTGGAGGTCGCGCTTACACTACTGAAGACGAAGGAAAACTCTTCTTCTCCAAGCCGTTGGGCAAGGGTCCGGGCGGTGGCACCCGGCGGGGTGGGGCCCGTGTGAATCCAGATCGTGGGGCGGGTCAGCGCGGCAACCTCCAGCGGGCATCGCCCAAGCCTAGACGAGTGCCGGGAGGCGGAAAAGGGGCGCGGCATCACGTCGGCATGACGTCGGCATAACGTCGGCGCGCGCCGTGGAAACCGCATCTTCAGCCGGTCGCACCAGACTGGACGCACGAGCACAGAGGAAAGGACCCTGCCATGCCCCGCAATCCCTATCGCGGCCGCCTGCCCGCCATGGGCGGCACCAAGACCGAGCGGCTGGCCCGCGAACGGCTGCTTCTGAACCTGCGCGCCTTGCAGGAGGAAAGCGTTCTGGACGACGACGTGCGTGCGACGGTCCCCGAAGCCTGGTCCACGCTGGAGGCGGACGTGGACGTAACGGAGAAGAAGGTCAAAGTGACGCTTTGGCTGGATGCCAGCGTGGCGGCGTTCTACCGGGCGATGGGCAACGGCTATCAGGCACGGATCAACCGGGTGCTGGCTACCTTTGCCCAGATGCGCATCGGGAAGGTGAAGGCGCTGGACGCGCAGGTTGAGGGGCTGGGGCGCTAGCGGTTGCTCGGGGGTCGTCCGGACTTGGCGGGGATAAAGTGAAGACCTCTGATGTCGGAGCGGCTGCCCGCGGCCATCCGGTGCCCTCGGTTGGGGCTCTGTCCCGGCGCGGGGTGAGCGGAGAGACCCCGCCCGGAACAGCCGCGCAAGCGGCCCGGGCAGCGGATGGCCGCCCGGACGGCCAGCCGCTTTGTCAACGCCAGCGCGCGCTCGGGGGTCGGCCGGACTTGGGCGGGATAAAGGGAAGACCTCGGATGTCGGAGCGGCAGGCCGCGGCCATCCGGTGCCCTCGGTGGGGTGCCAGGTGCCGGCGTGGCTGCCCGCGGCCATCCGGTGCCCTCCCTTCGGGGTCTCAGGAGGTGGGGGGCCTTGCGCCGAGGGTCAGCGCCGCGCCATCAGCGCCGCATGCAGCGGCGGGGGGGCGACGAGGGCACCGGGCGTCAGGGCGGCAGGGCTGTTGAAGGCGAGCGGCGCGCCGCTTCGGTCCGTCACGCGGGCCCCCGCCTCTGCCGCGATCAGGGCGCCGGCGGCGATGTCCCATTCCCAGGCATCGCGAAAGGTCAGCATGGCGTCGAAGGCGCCCTCGGCCACCAGCGCCAGCCGCCAGGCGAGCGAGGGGCGGAAGGCGCGGGTCACGGGCGGCACGCCGCCCGGCCAGTGCTGCGCATCGAGGCTGGGGCGCGGGGCAAGGAGCGTGGCCTCTGCCAGATCGGTGCGGGCCGAGGCGGCGATGGGCGCGCCGTCGCGCGTGGCGCCCTCTCCGCGTGCGGCGGCATAGAGCGTGCCGCGCGCGGGCAGGTAGACGACCGCCGCCGTGGGGCTGCCGCCGGACACCACGGCGAGCGACAGCGCCCAGGTGTCCTGGCCGTCGACATAGGCGCGGGTGCCGTCGATCGGGTCGACCACGAAGGCAGTTTCCCGGGACAGGCGGACGGCGTCGTCGGGCGTTTCCTCGGACAGCCAGCCGTAGCCCGGGCGCGCGGCGGTGAGCGACGTGCGCAGGGCGGTGTCGGTGGCATAGTCGCCCTCGGACACCGGGCCGGCGTTGTCGTCCTTGTGCCAGACGGTCTGGTCGGTGCGCCAGAAGCCCAAGGCGATGTCGCCCGCGTCGCGCGCCGCCCGGATCAGGAGCGCTAGGTCACTCTCCGGCAAGCGTCAGCCCCTCGACGAGAAGCGACGGGACGACCCGCGACAGGTGCGCCCGCGCGTCGTTGGCGGGCACGATGGTCTTGAGCATGTCGCGCAGGTTGCCGGCCAGCGTGATCTCGTTCACCGGGAAGGCGGGTTCGCCGTTCTCGATCCAGAAGCCGCTTGCCCCGCGCGAATAGTCGCCGGTGGTGGGGTTGATGGACGAGCCGATCATGGATGTCACCAGAAGGCCGGTGCCGATCTCGGCCATCAGCTGTTCGCGGGTCCGGTCGCCCTGGGTCAGGGCGATGTTCGACACGGAGGGCGCGGGCGGGGCCGAGGTGCCGCGCGCGGCGTTGGCGGTCGAGGGCAGGCCCAGCTTGCGGCCCGTGGAAAGGTCGAGCGTCCAGCCCTGCAGGATGCCGTTCTCCACCAGCGTGCGGCGGGCGGTGGGCAGGCCCTCGCCATCGAAGGGGCGCGAGGCCGAGGCGCGGGGGCGCAGGGGGTCTTCCACGATGGACAGGCCCTTGGGCAGCACCTGCTCGCCCATCGCGTCGCGCAGCCAGGACGCGCCGCGGGCGATGGCGGTGCCGTTGATCGCCTGCAGGAGGTGGCCGATCAGGCCAGAGGCGATGCGTTCGTCGAAGATCACCGGGTAGGCGCCGGTTTTCGGGCGGCGCGGCCCGAAGCGGGCGGCGGCGCGTTCGCCGGCGGTGCGGCCGATCCAGTCGGCGTCGGGCATGTCGGCGGCCCAGATCCGGCTTTCGCCGCAATAGTCACGTTCCATCGCGGTGCCCTCGCCCGAGATGGCGCCGCAGCTGATGCCGGTGTCGGTGCGGGTGTAGCCGCCGGCAAAGCCGTTGGTGGCGGCAAGGTGGACGGCGCGGCGGCCATAGCCCGCCGATGCCGACAGCACCTGGCTGACGCCGGGCACGGCGAGCGCGGCGGCCTCGGCCCGGCGGGCGGCGTCTTCAAGAGCGGCGGGCGCGGGTTCGGGGGCGGGGTCTGCCATCTCCAGCGCGGCGATGTCCCATGCGGTGGCCAGCTGCGACGGATCGGCAAGGCCTGCGTGCGGGTCCTCTGGCGCCTCGCGGGCCATGGCGACGGCGCGTTCGGCCATCGCGGCGATGGTGGCATCCGAGGTGTCCGAGGCGGACACGTTGGCCTGCCGCCGCCCGATCAGGACACGCAGGCCGATGTCGGTGCCTTCGGCCCGTTCGGCCTGTTCCAGCGCGCCGCCGCGCACGTCGATCGAGATCGAGGTGCCCTGCATGGCGATGGCGTCGGCGGCCTCGGCCCCCGCGGCGCGGGCGGCATCGAGGAGACGGGCGGTGAGCGAGGACAGGGTGTCGGACATGAAGCGCCTTCGGGGGAATTGCGATGGGTCGGAGGTAGTCCCGCAACGGGGTGGGCGCAAGGCCGGAGGGCCGGGGACGGCGCGGGAAGGGCGGCCGTGCAGGGGGCGCCAGGCAGGGGGTGACGTGCCGTACCGGGTTCACGAGAGAGGCGGGGCGTGGTCCTCTCCCCGCGCCCCGTCCGGTTCCGCAGGCGCGGCGCGGAGGCGCGGGCCCCGGTTTGCCGCCGCGTGACTCGCCGGCCAGGGCGGGCCGACGAGCGGGTCTTGCGGGCCCGCGGCTACTGGAGCCGCTGGCCGTTGGCGAGGATCGCGCCGTCGCCCCTGACCTCGATCTTCGAGGTGAGCGTGTCGGGGCCGTCCCCGGGCCGGGCGAAGAGGCCCAGCATCATGCGCGCGGCCATCGCCTGATCCTCGGGGACGAGGCCCATGCCGACGAGCTTGTCCAGAAGGCCCTGACCGCCGACCAGTTGCAGGTCGATGCCGCCGGTGGGGGCGGGGAGGCCGTCGAAGGTCTCGAGGTCGGTGTTGTCGAAGGTAAAGGCCCCGGTGCCGGTCAGCCGTGCGCCGACCAGCGACAGGGTCAGGTCATCGAGCGACAGTGCGTGGAGTTCTCCGGGCGGGCCGGCGGGCGGGTTTTCCTGCAACTCGGGGTCCATGATGTCGAAGAGCCAGTTGGCCTGGCCCGACAGCTCCACGATCAGCGTGGCGGGGTCGCGCGGCAGGTTCTGGCCGGGATCGACGATCATCCACAGCATGTCGGCCACGGTCAGTCCGGCCAGCGTCAGGTCGGCCGAGAACTCCGAGGGCGTGTCGGTGGCCTGCACCGGCATGTCGAAGCCGAAGCCAAGTTCATCCACCGAGGCGGTCAGTTCGGGGAACGGGATCTCGGACCCCGAAACGGCGGCGTCGAGGCCGACCGCGCCGATGTCGTAGGCCATGCCATCGGCCCCGAGCGCGGTGTAGAAGCTGCCGCCCTCCATCGTCATGTTGAGGTTGAACATCTCGTCGCCGTCCTGCACCGCGACGGCGACCGAGGCAGGGCCGTGCAGCATCTCGGCGCCGACGCTGAACCCGGCGGCGAGCATCGCGGCCATGTCGTTGCTGTCCATCATGGCCAGCACGCTGTCGGTCGTCGCCTCGACCCCGGCATAGTCGAGCCGGATGTCGACGACGGTGCCATCCTCGGCATCGGTGCCCGCGATCACGACGCCGATGGCGCCGGCGGTGATGGTGCCCGCGATCTCGGGCGCGTCGGTGCCGGCGACCGAGTAGTCGCCGGTCATGTCGCTGACCGTGAAGGCGATGGTGGCATCCTGCTGGACCCCGTCCACCACGAGGCTGTCCACGGTCGCGGCGATGGTGTCGGCGAGGTAGCTGTAGGAGATCGCGTCCGCGTCGCCGGAGGCGATGATGGCAAGGCCCTGGTGGGTGACGCTGATGTCGACCTGTGCGGTTCCGGTCCCGTCCTGCATGTCCATGCGGAACGCATAGGTGGGCGCGAGCGTGATCGCGACGGTGCCGTCCGCACGTTCCTGGAACTCCAGCGTGTCGAGGGTGCCCGTCAGGGTGCCGTCGGGCCCGTCGAAGGTGGTGACGACATCGGTCAGGCGCAGGGTGTCGCCGTCAACCTCTGTCTGGGCGGTGATGGTCTGGCCGAAGGCCTCGGCCTGGGCGCGCCAGCTTTCCCAGACCTGCATCGCGCTGACGTCTGCCTGGGCCGGCGCGCCGATGACGAGGGCGAGCGCGGTGGCCGTGGCGGGGGCTGTCCACTGTTTCATGGTGTCCTTCCGGGGCATGGGCTGTTTGCGTGCAAGGTTCGCGCCGCAACCGTCGCGGGTCAAGTCTTTCGGGTGCTGGCGCAGGCCCGCGCGCTGGGCTAGCTGTTGGGCGCGAGGCGAAAGGGAGACCGAGATGACGGACATGGCGGGCAAGACGGTGCTTATCACGGGCGCCGGCAAGGGGATCGGCGCGGCGGCGGCGCGGGTGTTTGCCGAAGCGGGCGCGAACGTGGTGCTGGTGGCGCGCAGCGCCGACGCGATCGCGGCGCTGGCCGCAGAGATCGGCGACAACGCGCTGGCGGTGACGGCGGATGTCGGCCGGCAGGCGGACGTGGCGGCGGCGGTCGCGGCTGCGGTCGAGCGGTTCGGCGGGCTGGACGTGCTCATCAACAACGCCGGCATGGTCGATCCGATCGGGCACATGGGCGACACCGACCCCGAGGCCTGGGGCGCCGGCATAGATATCAACCTGAAAGGCGTCTATTACGGGATGCACGCGGCGCTGCCCGTGATGCTGGCGGCGGGCGGCGGCACGATCATCACCGTGTCTTCGGGCGCGGCGCACAACGCGGTCGAGGGCTGGAGCCAGTATTGCGCGGCCAAGGCGGGCGCGGCGATGCTGACGCGGTCGCTGGACAAGGAATACGCGGCGCGCGGCATCCGGGCGATGGGCCTGTCGCCGGGCACGGTGGCCACCGACATGCAGCGCGTCATCAAGGCCAGCGGGATCAACCCGGTCAGCCAGCTGGACTGGTCGGTGCATATCCCGGCGGAGTGGCCGGCGCGCACGCTTTTGTGGATGTGCTCGGACGCGGCGGCGGGCCACGTGGGGCAGGAGATTTCCCTGCGCGAGGACGACATCCGCCGCGCGGTCGGACTGATCGCATGATTACCGTCGCGCGCAAGGCCGGGGTCTGGACGGTCACGATCGACCGGCAGGACAAGGCCAACGCGCTGACCCGCGCGATGCTGGGCGAACTGGCCGAGATCGCGCGGGCCGCCGAGGGTGCGGCGCGGGTGCTGGTGCTGACCGGCGCGGGCAAGGTGTTCAGCGCGGGCGCCGATCTGGACGAGGCGCGCGCGGGGCTGGCGACCGACCCGGTGTGGGAGGAGTTGTCGGGCACCATCGCGCGGCTGCCCTGCCTGACCATCGCGGCGCTGAACGGGTCGCTGGCGGGGGGCGCCTTTGGCATGGCGCTGGCCTGTGACCTGCGGGTGGCGGTGACGGGGGCCAAGTTCTTCTATCCCGTGATGAAGCTGGGCTTTCTGCCGCAGCCGTCCGATCCCGGGCGGCTGGCCGCGCTGGTCGGGCCGTCGCGGGCCAAGCTGATCCTGATGGCGGGCGCCAAGCTGACTGCGGACGAGGCGCTGGCGGCGGGGCTGGTGGACCGGCTGTGCGCGCCCGAGGAGCTGGGCGTGACGGTCGAGGCGCTGGCCGCCGACGCGCAGGGCGCGACGGCCGCGCACGTGGCCGCGATCAAGGCGATGATCTGAGCCGGGCTAGCCTATCGTGCGCGCCAGACAGTCGAGCCAGTTGCCGCGCGCGATCCGGTCGATCAGGGCGGCATCGTGGCCGTGGTCGGCCATCGCGCGCAGGAGGCCCTGAACCCCGGTGACGTCGCCGATCAGGTCGGGCAGCACGCAGCCGTCGAAATCGGACCCGAGCGCCACGTGATCGGGGCCCATCACCTCGAGCAGGTGATCGAGGTGGCGCAGCATCACGTCCCAGCCGGTAGAGGTATCGGCGGTGCCGTCGGCGTTGAGGTAGAAGGTGGCATAGTTCAGCCCCACCAGCCCGCCGCTGTCGCGGATCGCGTGCAACTGCCGGTCGGTCAGGTTGCGGGGACTGGGGCATAGCGCGTGGGCGTTGGAATGGGTCGCCACCAGCGGCGCGGTGGACAGGGCCGCGACGTCATCGAACCCGGCCTCGTTGAGGTGCGACAGGTCGATGAGGATGCCAAGCCGGTTGCACAGGCGCACGAGGTCCTTGCCGAGGTCGGTCAGGCCGGGGCCGATGTCGGGGGTGCCGGGATAGGCCATCGGGACGCCGTGGCCGAAGATGGTCGGGCGGCTCCACACCGGGCCCAGAGAGCGCAGGCCCATGTCGTGGAACAGGTAGAGTGCGTCGAGGTCGGGGCCGATCGCCTCGGCACCCTCCATGTGCATCACGGCGGCGATGCGCCCGGCGTCCATCGCGGCGCGGATGTCGGCGACCGAGCGGCAGAGCGCGAAATCGTCCGGCGCGGCGCGTTCCATCCAGTGCAGAAGCCCCGCCATGGTCAGCGCCACGGGCTGTGCGCTGGCATGGTCCATCGCGGGCGGCAGGGGCAGGTTGTAGGGCGGGTGGGCCATGAGCGCCTTGAAATCGGGCGGCGGGCCGCTGGATACCGGCGGCACGAAGATGGCGAAGAGGCCGCCCGCAAAGCCAGCGCGCTTCATCCGCTGAAGGTCCATGTGCCCGGTGCCGGCGTCGCCCAGCCAGGTGGTTTCCCGCGGGGCGGGAGATTTCATCAGGCGCAGGAGAAAGTCGTTGTGTCCGTCGAAGAAGGGGACCGTGTCGGTCATGAAAGGGCCCTTTGGCTGGAGAGCATCAGGTCTGCGGGACGGCCAGCGCGAGCGCCAGCTGCCAAAGGGCATCGGGCACGTCGACCGGATCGAGGCGGCGGCGCGGCGCGCCGGGAATGCGCACGCCGGGATCGTCGGCCACCGCCCGCGCCACGGTGGCGAAGCGGTCGGCCAGCGCACCGCCATGCGCGCCCGGGTCGATCAGGATGTAATACTGGCCAAGGTCGTGCGGCGGGCCGTCGGCCAGCTTCAGCCCCTTGACGTCGAGCGAGTTGACAGAGCCCGTCAGCCCGGCGGCCAGTGCCTCGACCATCAGGCCGAGCGCCCATCCCTTGTAGCCCGCCGCCGAGACCAGCGCGCCGCCCAGCGCGGCGGCGGGGTCGGTGGTGGGCCGCCCTTCGGCATCGACGGCCCAGCCGGGCGGAATCGCCTCGCCGGCGGCCCTGGCCATGGTGATCTTGCCCAGCGCGACGGCGGCGGTCGAGAAATCGGCGTGCATCGCGGGCGGGCCGTCGCCGTCTCCGGGGATGGTGATGGCGATGGGGTTGGTGCCGAGGATCGGACGGCGCCCGCCTGGCCCGGCGACGATGGCCGAGGCGTTGGTGACGCCGATGCCGATCAACCCGGCGGCGGCGATCTGTTCGGTGAAATAGCCCAGCGACGTGCAGGTGTGGGAATGCGCCACCGCCAGCGCGGCGATCCCGTTGGCGCGCGCCGCGTCCAGCGCCAGCGGCAGGGCGCGGGCAAAGGCAGGCTGGGCGAAGCCCAGCCGCGCGTCGGCGGTCACGGCGCCGGGGCGGGGGGCGTGAACCTGCGGTTCAACGGTGCCGTTCACCCGGCCCGAGGCCAGTTGCAGGCAATAGCTTTCGAGGTAGTAGAGCCCGCAGATCACGTTGCCGGTTTCCTCGGCCCGGGCGACGGCGCGCGCGACCTCTGCCGCCTGCCAGTCGCCGGCGCCGTGCGCGATCAGGGCGGCGGCGCTGGTCGTGCGGATCTGGTCGACGCTGACCTGCATGAGCGGTCCCCCCCGTGGCCCTTTCCCCGCCGTGTGGGCGGTTCAGGGTGGCACCGGGGGGACAGGGTGTCAAACGCCGCGGCCCGGAAGGTGGCAGGGCGGGGCCTTGGGGCGGCTCGGCGCGGGCAGGCCGATGTCGGGCAGGAGATGCGGCGCGGTTTCGGCGAGCCGGGCAAGGTCGGCGTGCATCCGGGTCTCGGCGTGGCGGAGCGCGGCCAACGCTTGAAGTTTTCTCACCATGGAAGCCAGGCGCGCGGCGATCGGGCGTCGTCCGGACAGGGCATCATGCCGGGTCCGAGCTGTGTATGTCATTGCTTTTATGCGTCCTGTTGCGGATTGCATGAACGGTAGCGCGGGACACGGCTTGCGCTCAAACCATGTTATCTGGCATCCTTGTTGAGTTTTCCTGATCCATGAGGCCCTGATGCGCCTGCCGCCCCTGAATGCCTTGCGCGCCTTCGAGGCCGCCGCCCGCCACGGCGGGTATATCGGTGCGGCGGACGAGTTGTGCGTGACGCGCGGCGCGATCAGCCGTCAGGTCAAGCTGCTGGAAGAGCACCTGGGCACGGCGCTGTTTCACCGGCAGGCCAAGGGCGTTGCGCTGACCGATGCGGGGGCGCGGCTCTTGCCGGTGCTGACCGAGGCCTTCGGGCGGATCGGGGCGCAGGCGGCACGGATCGCGGAAGGGGCGGGTGACTTGCGGGTGATCTGCCCGCCGGCCACCTCGATTCGCTGGCTTCTGCCGCGGCTTGACGGGTTTCGCCGGGCGCATCCCGACATCCGGCTGCGGCTGACCACGGATTTTCACGGCGGCGGCGGGTTCGACGCGACCGAGTTCGATATCGGATTCTCGGTGGAGCACTGGCCGAACCGTGCGCCGGGGCTGCAGGTGCAGGCGCTGTTCCCCGTGCTGCTGACGCCCGCCTGCGCGCCCGCCCTGCTGGAGCGTGCGGGGCCGCTGAAGACGCCGGGGGACCTGGCCCGCCTGACGCTGTTGCACGAGACGCCCGCGCATGCGGACTGGACCGACTGGGTGCGGACCTTTGGCGTCGACGGGGTCGATCCGGCGGCGGGGCTGGAGTTTCCCAACCTCGACATGGCGGTGAAGGCGGCGGTGATGGGCGCGGGCGTGGTGATGGCCGACCTGGTGCTGTGCCGGGACGAGCTTGCGGCGGGCGCGCTGGTGGCGCCGTTCCCCGAGATGACCTGCGCCTCGCCCCTTGGGGCGATCTGCCTTCTGGGCCCGCGCGACCGCTGGGAGGACCCGCGGGTGGCAGCGTTTCGCGGCTGGGCGATGGCCGAGGCCGCGGCGGACCGGGACGCCGCGCCGCTGTCCTGATGCCGGAACGGCAAGCGCCGGCCTGGTTCGGCCGGCGCTGTCGGTGAACGTGATGGCAGATCAGGCGTGGACGATGCCCGCGGCCTGCAGCAGGTCGGCCTTGAACGGCTTCAGGTCGGTGTCATAGCCCAGCTCTTGCAGTTCCTGCTCGTCGACGGCGCCGATCTCCAGCGCGTTGCGCAGGATCATCTCGGTATCGAAATCGCCGTCGTTGCTGGCCTTGAAGACACCGAACGGGTCGCGCATCAGCCCGTCGATCTCGCCGGTGGACTTGGTCAGCTGCTCGCGCAGGGCCAGGAGACCTTCACGCGACATGGTGTCGATGTTCTGGAAGGCCGCCGACAGGATGGCGCGGTCCTTGTAGTTGATGTTGATCTCGAACTGCGAACCCGCCGAAATGAAGTTGTCGTTGATCGCGCGCATCTGGTCGCGCATCGCCTCGGTGTTCGAGGTGTCCCCGCCGTCCATCGCGAACACCTTGTTCGCCGCCATCAGGAACAGCGGGCTTTCGGCGGCAAATCCCTTCTGGAGGTGCGATTCGTACTTTTCCGCCATGAACTGCAGGCGATTGATGTCGGTGCCCGTGACGCGATCGGTCAGGCCGAGCTTTTCGAAGGCGAACTTGGCGAACTGGTGACCATAGGACTTGGTCAGGGCGTCCTTGATCTGTGCCGCGCCTTCGCTGACCTTGGCCTCGCGCCGCTCGACCCGGGCGGTCCGCTCTTCGGGGTTGGTGAACTTGTACACGAAGTCCTTGATCTTCGTGAACGGGTTGGCGCTGTGGCCGTAGATGCCCTTTTCACCCGTGGCCCGGACAGTCTGATCCCCGGTGCCGCGCAGCGACTGAGCAATTTCCATGAACGTGTTTGCACCAGCATTGACTGTCGGCATCGTCGTATCCTTTCAAGTTCTGCCTTGAGAAGGATACATGCCTGCGAATCGCCGCCCGGGATGTGATCGAACTCACATTTTGGTGAAATCGGGGCGGATCAGAGGCGAAACGTGACGGACCCGTCGTTCGGCGGCGCGGGATCGTCCCCGCCCCCCTGCGCAAGGCCACCCGCCGCCACGATCTGGCGCCACATGCGCATGCGCTCGACAAAGCCCGACAGCGCCGCGGCCAGCGATTGCGGGTTCAGCACGCCCAGCGGCAAGTCCCACATCAGCACGCCCGCGCCGCCGTCGGCATCGAGCCCGAAGCGCAGGCCGCCCGTCTCGCGCCCCAGCGCGCTCATCCGCAGGAGAAGCACGTAGACCTCGGCGGCGGCATGCGGGGGCGGTGTTCCGATGTCGCCAGACACGACGATCACGCCCCGTTCCGCATCGTGTTCGAGGTAGGTTTCCAGCCCCTCGTCATGGATCAGCTGGAACGCGCCCTGTTCGGCGTACTCGGTAATGATGATGGGATCGAGCAGCTTGCCCGTTTCCGCCAACAGACTTGCAAGATCGTGTTCGCTTGCCATCGTCGGCCCTCCAGCCCTTTTCTCTGCCCCGAAAGCGGTTCCGGGGCCCGGCAAGCGTGAAGGCTCGGCGCCGCGCGCGCAAGCCCTTGATCCATAGACCTTACCTTTTGCGGCGCCGCCCCGGCACCTTCGACAGGAACTCCGGCGGGCGCTTTGCCACCCATGCGGCGAATGTCGCCAGCCGGGGATGGGCGCGCAGGGCCTCGGGCGTGTTCCAGTCGCGCGCCAGCTCCGCCTCCGACAACGTGGCGTGGATCTCCTTGTGGCAGATATGGTGCATCAGCACCGTCGGCCCGCCCTTGCCGCCCTTCAGCCGGGGGACAAGGTGGTGCAGGCTTTGCGGCACGCCGGGTGGGATCGGGCGCAGGCACAGGGGGCAGATCGGATCGCCGGTCATGCGCGCAGGCTTGCCAATCGGGCGGGCGCCTGCAAGGGGAAGCGGATGCAGGACACCGCCACAGACGCGCTAGTAATCGGGGCCGGGCCGGCGGGCCTGATGGCCGCCGAGACCATGGCGCGCGCCGGGCTGCGCGTGCAGGTGGCCGAGGCGAAGCCCTCGGTCGGGCGCAAGTTCCTGATGGCCGGGAAATCGGGGCTGAACCTGACGATGAACGTGGCCCCCGACCGGCTGGTGCCGGCCTATGGTGCGGCGGCGGACCGGCTGGGGCCGATGCTGGAGGCCTTCGATGCGCAGGCGGTGATGGACTGGGCCGAGGGACTGGGCCAGCCGCTTTTCACCGGGTCGACGGGGCGGGTCTTTCCCCGGGCGATGAAGGCCTCGCCGCTGCTGCGGGCCTGGCTGGGGCGGCTGGGCGGGCTTGGCGTGCGGATCACGCCGCGCTGGCGCTGGACCGGCTGGGACGGCGCCGGGGCGCGCTTCGACAC
>JAUIIC010000042.1 GCA_030431935.1 Alphaproteobacteria bacterium
GCGGTTCGTCGAACAGGAACACCTTGGGGTCGCGCACGATGGCGCGCCCGATGGCGACGCGCTGGCGCTGGCCGCCCGACAGCTGCGAGGGGCGGCGGTCGAGCAGATGCTCCATCTGCAGGATGCGTGCGGCCTCGGCGACCTTCTGCTCTTTCTCGGCCCTGGATGCGCCCGCGATGGTCAGGCCGAAGGCGACGTTCTCGCGCACGGTCATGTGCGGAAAGATCGCGTAGGTCTGGAAAACCATGGCGATGCCGCGATCCTTGGGGGCCTTGTCGTTGACGACAACGCCGTCGATCTCGAGCGTGCCGGAAGTGATGTCCTCGAGCCCCGCGATCATGCGCAGGAGCGTGGACTTGCCGCAGCCCGAGGGGCCGACGAAGACGACGAACTCGCCATCCTCGATGTCGATGTCGACACCCTTTATGACCTCGACGGCGCCGAAGCTCTTGCGCAGGTTTCTCAGTCTCACGGTGGCCATGGCGTCACTCCGCGGCAGGGGCGGGGACGACCCGCAGGGTGCCGTCCGCTTCGGTGCGGACCGGTTGAGGATCGAGGATGTGTCCGACGAACTCGCCCTCGGGCCGATCCGAGAAGCCGAGAATGCGCAGCCCTTCGTTCGTGTCGACGATCCGCGCGGCGTAGCGCTGGCAGGGCAGGGCGCCGTCGAAGAAGCCGGGCGCGATCTGCCACGGTCCCCGGGGGTCGTCGGCGATGAGGTAGTGGTTGCCGGTGACGGGGCCACCCTCGATCGCTTCGGCCTGCGCCTTGGAGAAATGCTCGGCCGCGGTGCAGAACAGGCAGTACCAACGCCCGTTCTGGGAGAACACCTGCGGCACCTCGAGTTGTCCGTAGCCGCCCACGAAGACCGGGGGCTGCAGCGTCCAGGTCATCAGGTCGGGCGAGGTGGCAAAGCCGATGGCGCCGCCGGCGTTGGGTTCCGCGATGCCGGACGCGCGAGCGGTGAAATACATCAGCCAGCCGTCGCCCGCCGGGTCACGCATGACCCAGGGATCGCGCATCGCGCGGTCGTGCCAGATGCTGAGGGCGAAGTCGGCCTCGTAATGGGTGGCGTTGGGTCCGGTCAGGTCGAGGCATTGCCCGTCGCCGACCCGTTGCCAGTTGTGCAGGTCGGTCGAGGTGGCATGGCCGATCCGCTGGTAAAGCGCGTCCTCGGCATGGCTGGTGCCCGTGTAGAACAGGTGCCACAGACCGTCGTCACCGCGCAGCACGCTGCCCGTCCAGGTGGTGTAGTCGTCCCATGCGGGCTGGGGGGCCGGGGCAAGGCAGGTGCCAAGATGCTCCCATGTCGTCAGGTCATCGCTGACGGCGTGGCCCACGCTGACGTTGAAGTGACGCAACTCGGGGTCGCCGATGGATTTTGGCGCCTTGAGGAAGAACCCGTGCCAGCGGTCGCCGTCATGGGCATACCAGCTGTCCCAGATCCAGTGGTCGTCGAGTGAAAGAGACATCAGCCTTTGACTCCGGTCGAAGCGATGGAAGCGATGAAGGCGCGTTGCAGCACCAGGTAGAACGCCAGAACCGGCAGGGTGATTACGGTCAGGTAGGCCATGACCTCGCCCCATGCGGTGTTGAGCTGGAAGAAATAGCCCAGCCCCACCATAACCGGACGCACGCTTTCCTGCTGCACGACGATGAGGGGCCAGAGATACTGGTTGTACATCACGAGAAACTTCAGGATCGCCGCCGTGGCCAAAACGGGGCCCGCCAGCGGCATCACCACGCGCCAGTAGACCTGAAACCAGGTGGCGCCCTCTACGCGGGCGGCTTCGATCAACTCGCGGGGCAGGTCGCGGAAATACTGCACGAAAAGGAAGATCGTCAGCCCGTCGGCGACCCATGGGATGATCTGCACGCGGTAGGTGTTGAGCCAGCCGAACTCCAGCCCGCCGGGGCCGATCCACGGCAGTTGCGAGACCATCAGGAGAAGCGGGATCGCGATGGTCTCGAAGGGGATGATGAGCGTGGCGAGGATGACCGAGAGGATCACGCCGCGCCCCTTCCATTCGAGAAAGGCGAAGGAGAAGGCCGCGAGCGAGCAGATCGCCAGCGACAGGAGCACGGTGATGCCCGTCACCAGCACCGAGTTGACCATGAAGGTCGCGACCGGCGCGCGGCGGAAGGCGTCGGAGTAGTTCTGCAGGCTGATGTCGCCCACCGGCAGGAAGGCCCTGAGCGACGAGGTATCGGCCAGCAGTTGCGCCTGCGGTTTCAGCGAGGACATCACCATGAACAGAAGCGGAAAGATGAAGATGATCGCCACCAGCGTCAGCACGGCATAGCGCACGGCCAGCCTCAGCCCCCGGTTCTCGGCGGATACCATGGCCATGATCAGCGCTCCCTCGTGAGCCAGCGTTGGATGAGCGAGATGCTCAGAACGATCAGGAACAGGATCACGCTGATCGCCGAGCCGCCCGAGATGTCCTGTCGCCCATAGCCGCGTTCGACCGCCTGGAAGACCAGCGTCTGGGTGCTGTCCAGCGGGCCGCCATTGGTCATCACGTCGATCTGCGCGAAGAGCGCGAAACACTGCATGGTGATGACGATCAGGATCAGGATGGCGGTGTTTCTCAGCCCCGGCCAAGTCACGTAGCGGAAGGTCTGCCAGCGGTTGGCGCCCTCGATCTCGGCGGCCTCGTAGAGGGTGGGACTGATGGTCTGAAGGCCCGACAGCCAGATCACCATGTGAAAGCCCACCGCCTGCCAGATCGACATGGCCATGATCGACCCCAGCGCGGTCGAGGGATCGCCCAGCCAGTCGCGCCCCTGGAAGGCACCGAAGGTGAGCGCGGACAGCAGGTTGTTCAGAAGCCCGTCATTGCCGTCGTAGATGAAACGCCACAAGAGCGAGACCACCACGATCGAGACGACGACCGGCATGAAGTAGATCGTGCGGAACACGTTGATGCCCCGCAGGCGCTGGTTGATGAGCAGCGCAAGGCCGAGGGCGAGTCCCGCCTGCACGGGGGCGACCACCAGAACGAAGAGGAAGGTGTTCACCAGCGCCTTCATGAAGACCACGTCGGAGGCGATGACGACCCGGGCGTTGTCGCCCGATTGCCAGCGGAACCACTCGCGCATGCCGCGATACTGCGGGAACGCGTCGGAGCGCGTGATGGTGCGGACGCGCGGGTATTCCACGGCGCCGTCGGCGTCGCGCAGGATCGCGCCCGCGTCGTCGCGTTCGGGTTCCAGCGTGATGACCGCGAGACCCAGAAGACTGCGGTAGTTGTCGAGCCCGACATACTCGGTCGGGTTCGGTGAGATCAGCCGCTGGTTTGTCAGCGAGAAATAGAAGGCGAAGAAGAAGGGCAGGACGATGAAGACCGCGATCAGGCCGAAGCCCGGCAGGGCAAAGCCCCAGCCCGCGCGGTTCGATACTGTCAGTCTGCTTGCCATCGGTGCGCCTCCCCCGTCGCGCGAGAGGGCCGGGGACGTCACCGCCCCCGGCCCGTCGTGCCTCAGCCGTCGTGGCCGTAGCCCTGGTTGCGCTCGATGTCGGCCTCGATCGCATCGACGGCAGCGTCGAGTTCATCGGCCACGTCCGCGCCGTTTGCGATGTTGGCCAGCGCCTGTTCGAAGACCTGCGCGGCGACCACGTAGCCCGGCGTCACCGGCCGCACGAGCGCCTGTTCGGCGGAGAGGCCGAAGAACACTTCGAGCGGGCCGCCCTCGGCGTAGTTCTCGGTCATCGCGGCGGCCGCGGGGGTCGAGGGGATCAGGCCGATACCGTCAGAAAAGGCGGCGAGGTACTGGTCCTGCAGCGCATGGGCGATGAAGGCGTTCGCGCCCTCGGGGGTTTCGCAGGTGGCCGAGACCCCGAACTGCCACGAGCCTGCGCCGATGGTCGGGCCGTTGCCGAAATCGGGCGCGGGCAGGAAGACCACGTCTTCGACGGCGGCCAGCGTCGGTACCGCCGCCCAGTTGCCGTTCCAGGCGAAGGCATACTTGCCCTCGTTGAAGCCGCTGTCCCGGTCGGCGGGGTCCTGGCTTGTGCCCGGTGCGTAGCCCTCGGCGAAGAGCATCTGCCACCATTCGCCGAAGGCGAGCGCCGCGTCGCCGTTCAGCACGCCCTCGGCGCTGGTGTAGGTCTCGCGGTCGATGATGTCGCCGCCGAAGGATTGCAGGAAGGGCGAGAAGGCATAGGGATACCACTCGCCGGTCCAGGCCATGCCGAGGTCGAGGGCGAATTCATAGCGCCCGTCCGCCCGCGCGGCGTCGAGGGCGGCCATGAATTCCTCTTGCGTCCAGGGCTCGGCCAGCGTCGGTGTGCGCAGGCCCCATGCGTCGAGGTCGGATTGCCGCGCGTAAAGCGCGACGGCGGCGTCCCACAGGCCGACGGAATACAACGCCCCGTCCCAGTAACCCAGGGTGCCGGGCAGGTAGCCCTCGATCAGGCTGGCGTCGATGGCCAGCGGCTGCATGTAGCCCGACCACGCCCAGTTCGGCATGACGGGGCCGTCCACGTCGAGGATGCAGGGCAGGTTGCCCGCCAGCGCGCCCGCGACGACGCTGTCGTTGTAGGAGTTCTGCGGGAAGCTCTCGAGCGTGACCATCCAGTCGGACTGGCTGGCGTTGAAGTCGTCCACGATCTGGTTGATGATCCGGCTTTCGACCTCGTTTCCGGCGCCGTGATACCACATCCCGATCTCGGTCTGGGCCTGTGCTGACGCGGCCCATCCCAGGCCGAGTGCGGTGGTGATTAGTAGTGTCTTTCTTGCCATGTGTGTGTCCTCCCTAGGTGGCAAAGCAGATCAGGCGATCGTGGCAACGCTCTCGCGCCAGTGGACCGGGCCGGGCACGCAGATGCGACGGGGCTCGGCCTTCGGTTCGGTCAGCAACCGCGCGGCCTGGCGGCCGATCTCGCGGTAGGGCAGCGCGACCGTGGTGAGCGCGGGGTAGAGCGTTTCGGAAATCAGGCGGTAATCGTCGTAGCCCGCGACAGAGATGTCGTCGGGGATACGCAGGCCGCGGGCGCGCAGCATGCCGTAGACGGCCAGTGCCATGCGGTCGTTGCCGCAGCAGATCGCGGTGGGCAGGGGCGATGTGGCGAGCAGCGCCTCTATCGCGTGCTGCAGTGTCGCGGTGCGGGCCTCGGCATCGCCGTCGATGCGGTCGGCCACGATCACCAGCGCGGGATCGAGCGGAAGGCCCGCCGCGCGGTGGGCGTCCTGATAGGCGCGGGTGCGGTGCTGCGTGGCGAGCAGGGCATGGGGCAATTGCAGGTAGGCGATGCGCCGGTGCCCGCGCGCGATCAGCCCATCCACCAGCGCGCGCTGGCCGGTGTAGTCGTCGGGCACAACGGCCGATGTCGCGTCATCGGCGAAGCCGTTGGCGACCACGAGGGGGGCTGCGACCGAAGTGGGCGGGGGCAGGTCGACCTGCTGATGGTAGGGGGCGACATAGATCGTGCCGTCGACCCGGTGCTGGGCGAGCGTGTGCAGGAGCCGGGGCGCCGCGTCCGCCCGGCCACCCGTATCGGTCAGAAGGACCGTAAGCCGCTTTTCGTCCAGCACGTCCTGGATGCCGCGCAGGATGTAGATTTCGGGCAGACCGGCGAGGAGCGGGTTGTCGTCGGTGTAGGAAATCGCCCCGGACACGACGCCGATCAGCCCGGATTTCGCCGAACGCAAGGCGCGCGCCGCCGAAGAGGGCACGTAGCCGAGCGCCTGCATGGCGGCCTCGACGCTTTCGCGCGTGGCCTTTCCGACCGGGCCATCGCCGTTCATCACCCGGCTCACCGTCTTGGGCGAGACACCGGCCGACTTGGCGACGTCATAGAGCGTGACCATGCGAACTCCTCCCGACTCGGCTTATGACACCGATGTCATGACACCGATGTCATAGCGATTGAAGCCTGTCAATCTCGGAGGTTTCTTCGGTCGGTTGATCTGCTTGCCCCGTCTTCGCTGTTCAGGGATCGAACGGCCCGATCACAGCGCATGGATGGGATTGCAACAATCCGGGGCGGCGCGCGGGGTGCCGGACCAGTTCCTTGCTCAAGGCACGCGGAGAGCGCTGAAGAACAACATCGCTGGCCCGGGCTGTTCGGGCATCCGCCCGGGATGCATATGATGCGATGTCACATGCCGGGAGGGGGGCGACCCATCCAGGGCCGCTCCACTTGCCGGTCGTGCATCGCCGGACGCAAGGGCCGCGTTTGCCGGGGTCTATATTTCAATCGGTGAAATTGTATGTGGAATGCGTCGGTGTCTGGGCCAGATCCCCGGGCCGCTTTGGCAGATCTGAGGCTTGGTGCGGTTACTGACCGAAAAGCGCGGCGCGGTAAACGGGCTCGGGCTTGGGGCCCGCGAGAACGCCCCGGTCTGCCCGTCTCAGTACCGGCCAGGGTGGCACGACAGACGCTGTGTGCATATGGTGCGCTCAGCGTGTCCGCTCCGGTAGAGGGCGCACAAAGGAGATCGTTGAATGCCCCTACACGCCGCCACCGAGGCCGCGCGCCTGTCCGTTGCGCCCATGATGGATGGAACGGGTAGTTCGAATTCACCGATGTACTTACAGGGTCTTGCGCGCCGTTCTGTGCGATGTTGCAAAAAATGCTGAAACTTACAGACGCGACCTACCGCGTCCGCCTTTGTACCAGCACAATAGTGCTGACGCCAAACTCTAGCTCGGTCGTCCCATTACCAATGCGCTACCATCAATCCGCAGACTCGCGGATTTCGAGGATCGTGGTCTCAGACAGTTTTTGAATGAGCGTTTGCTCGACTTCGGCCATCACCTTGGACACGCGATCAAACAACACATGCTCCACACTGCAGTCATGCGCGTGCTCCTCGGATTGCGGCGCCGCCAGTCGTTCATCCAATGCGAGGTAGACGTCCGCGAGAGTGATCTCATGCGGCGGGCGGGCAAGGCGCCAGCCTCCTGAATGACCGGCTTCGGACACGAGAAGCCCCGCCTGACGCAGGTTCCCAAGGACCCGTCGCACGACAACAGGGTTGGTACCCGCATGCTCGGCAATGTCTGCGGATTTACGCAGGCGCTCGGGCTCGCGTGCCATGTGGCTGAGCGAGTGCAGGGCCAGTGACAGGCGGCTGTTGCGTTTCACGAGGCGGTCTCCTGATGCTCGAACCAAAACGTAACAAACCAGATTGCGGAAAACGTGTAACTTCCCTAGTTACTGGAATCGAGTAACTGCTCTGGTTACGGGAGCGGATGCCCTTAGCTGCAACAGGTCAGCCATGAACCATGATCGCCTCCCAGTTACTGTCCTGTCAGGCTTGCTTGGGGCTGGCAAGTCAACTCTGCTCAACCGCGTCCTTAACAATCGCGAGGGACGGCGGGTTGCGGCTTGACGTCGTCACCAGGAATGCCTTTCGGCGGTTCCATATTGATGCGGTCACGGCGCGGCTCGTCTGCACGTATCGCGGCACCGGCACACGATACGGCGTTTCGACTGGTGGGGGAGAGCCACGCCGCGTGTTCACTGTCCCCACCGGGTCACCCATCGTTCTGCGGGGCATGCTTTGGCCCGAGACGCCTCTGTCCGGACTGTTGCACCGGTCTCCACCCATCGAAGGGACAGGAGAAACGCGGCTCGTCCTCGTCCTTGATCCTTTGGATGATCCCGAGGACGTCGCATGAGCCGAAACCTCGGCGAAACCCGTCTCGCGCGTCGCCGCGCCCGCCGCGATCCGATGCGCGCCTTCGATGACCTGCCAGCACCCTTGCGCTGCTGGCTTGCAGAAGCCGCGTTGCCTTGGTCGCCTGCGTCCTGCCGCCGTATCTGGCAGCGCGCCCGCGAACGGGGGGAACCGGTGGAGGCGATCCTCGCCCGTCTTGACCGAGCCGAAGCGCTGACCCTCTCCAAAGACATGCAAGTTCAAGCCGTTACGAGAAGAACACGGCGGCATCATCACCAGGGAAACCGACCATGATCAAGACCTTCGTATCCACCGTGGCGGCCATTGCGCTTTTGGCCGCGCCCGCATTGGCCCAAGCAGATACCACTCTGGACGTGGTCGCGCAGTTCGAGATCCAGGCACCGGAGCCCTCGACGAGCGGATATATCTTCACCCGCATGGGCATCGCCGAGACGCTCGTGAATGCCGATGCCGAGGGGCGGCTGACGCCCGGTCTTGCGACCGAATGGGCCATGTCCCAGGACGGGTTGAGCTGGACCTTTACGCTGCGCGAAGACGTGGTCTTCCATGACGGCACCCCGATGACTTCGGAAACCGTCGTCAATGCGCTCGAGATTGCCCGTGCCAAGCCCGGCCCACTCGCGGGTCTGCCGATCATCGGCATCAGCGCCGGGGAAGGCGAGCTCACTATTGCGCTCTCGGAACCGCTGGCGGCGCTTCCGGCCTTCCTCGCCGAGTACCGGTCGCAAATCCTTGCGCCCGCCTCATACGGACCGGACGGCGCAGGGGTGCAGATCATCGGCACGGGGCCCTACCGGATCACGGATCTGCAACCCCCGCTCAGCCTCGATGCAACCGCGTTTGAAGGATACTGGGGCGCGGCACCGCAGATCGCCGATGTCAGCTATTCCGGGGTCAGCCGGGTAGAGACCCGCGCGCTGATGGCGGAATCGGGCGAGGCCGAGTTCGTTTTCGGGCTGGACCCGGCCAGCGTGTCGCGGCTGGGGATGGTGGAAGGCACCGAAGTGCTCTCGGTCGCTATTCCCCGCACGCTCCTTATCAAGGTGAACGCGGGCCACCCCTTCCTGTCGGAGCCCGCGGCGCGCCGTGCCCTCAGCCTCGCCATAGACCGCGCGGGCATCGCGACCGCCGTGCTGCGCTATCCCGAGGGCGCGACGCAGCTTTTCCCGCCGTCGGTCGAGGGCTGGCACGACGAGAGCCTGACGCCGCTGAGCTACGATGTGGCGCAAGCGCGTGAAATCCTTGCTGGGCTTGGCTGGCAGGAGGGCGCCGATGGCATCCTGACCCGCGACGGCGAACGCTTCGCGCTGACGCTGACCACCTATCCAGACCGGCCCGAACTGCCGCTGGTCGCCGCGGTGCTGGAACAGCAATTCCGCGCCATTGGCGTCGAGCTGACGATCAACACCACCAATTCTTCCGAGATCCCGGCGGGTCATCAGGATGGCTCGCTCGATCTGGGGCTTCTGGCGCGGAATTTCGGCCTTATCCCCGATCCCATCGGCACGGTACTGGGCGACTATGTCGGCAACGGCGACTGGGGCGCGATGAACTGGTCGAACGACACATTCGCCACGCTCGTGCGAGGTATTGCGCGGGGCGAAGGTGGTGTTGCGGAACGGGCCGAGGCCGCCGCCATCCTGCAGGCCGACCTGCCGATCATCCCGATCGCGTGGTATCGTCAGACACTGGCCGTGTCTGACCGTGTCGAGGGCGCAACCATCGACCCGTTCGAGCGCAGCTTCGGTCTGCAAGACATGCGTTGGGCCGAATGACGGCACTCGCCGCGCGTCTTGTTCAGGCGGCGATGGTCGCGGTCCTTATCGGGATCGCGACCTTCGTCATGATGCGCAGCCTGCCGGGCGATGCCGCCTGGCGGATCGCCGCCGGGCGCTACGGCTATGACAATGTGGATGCCGCCGCAGCGGATGCCGTGCGGGCGGAACTTGGCCTTGGCGGGCCGGTCCTGCCTGCGCTGTTGCAATGGTTCGGAGATCTCTTGCGACTCGATTTCGGCAATTCCCTCGTCACTGGCCAGCCCGTCATGGAGGAAATTGCCCACCAGCTTGGTGCCTCGGTGTCGCTGGCTCTGGTTGCGGTTGTGTTGTCGTTGCTGATCGGGCCGCCGCTGGGGATACTGGCAGGACTCAGGCCGGGCGGGGTGCTGGATCGCGCGCTTCTGGTGGTTTCGACCGGGCTGAAGGCGGTGCCGCAATTCCTGATGGCGCTTGTGCTGATCGTGGTGATCGCCGTGCAGATGCGCTGGCTGCCCGCCGCCGGCCACGGCGAGCTGCGCCATTTCGTGCTTCCGGCGCTGACGCTGGCCTTGGGGCTGGCGGCGGTGAATGCACGCATTGCGCGGGACGCTATGGCGCGGATCGCCGGCATGCCGTTCTGGAGTTTCGCGCAATGGAAGGGCCTGTCGGAACGACAGGTGCTGTTCCGCCATGGATTGCGCAACATCTCGGTGCCGCTGCTGACCTATCTGGGTCTGCAATTCGTCACACTGGTCGAGGGCGTTATCATCGTGGAGTCGATCTTCGGCTGGCCCGGCATCGGGCACGCCCTTGTCCATGCGATCTTTTCGCGGGACGTGCCCATGGTGCAGGGCACGGCGCTGGTCCTGGGCCTTGGCTTCGTCCTCGTGAATGCCGCAATCGACTTCGCCGTGCGCCGCATTGATCCGAGGCAGGCGACATGAGCGCCCTCGACATCCATGCCGCGCCGCGCAGAGGCCTGCCATGGTCCCGCGTGATCGGCTCGGTCCTTCTCCTGATGGTGGCCGCACTTGCCGCCCTCGGATCTTTGGTGGTGCCGGGCGATCCGTTCGCGCAATCCCTGGCGAAGGCGCTCTCCGGACCGGAACCGGCCGCGCCGCTGGGGTATGATCACCTTGGCCGCTCGATCTATCACCGGCTGGTCCATGCCCTGCGCCTGTCACCTCTGATCGCGCTGGCGGCGGTGGCCACGGCGGGTGCGGCGGGCCTGATCCTTGGCTCGCTGGCGGCGGCGCGGGGCGGTTGGATCGACCGCGCGCTCGTGATGCTGGCCGATGCGCTTCTGGCGCTCCCGGGTCTGCTGCTGGTGCTGATCGTGCTGGCCATGATGCCCGGAACGGCAGTCGGGTTCTGGGCCGGTCTGTCGCTGGTGCTCTGGGTCGAATTCTTCCGCCTGACCCGTGCCGCCACCCGCGAAACGCTGGCCTCGCCCGCCGTGCAGGCCTCGCGCCTTCTGGGCTTTGGTCCGGCCTATGTGTTCCGCATCCATGTCTGGCCCGAGATCGCGCCGATGATGCTGACGGCGGCCGCCTTCGGGACGGCCACGGCGATCATGGCCATTGCGGCCCTTGGATTCGTCTACGTTGGCATGCGCGCGCCGGCGCCTGAACTGGGGCTCATGATGGTCGAGCTTCTTCCCTATTGGCGGGAGGCCCCGATGGCCCTGCTGTCACCGGTCATCGCGACATTCGTGCTGCTTCTGGGCCTTACCCTTCTTGCCGGAAGCCGGGAACAATGAGTCTGCTCAAAGCCGAGGACATCACCGTGCGCGACGGCGGAACCACCCTGCTTGCGCCACTGTCGCTGTCGCTTGAACCCGGTGAGCCCCTTGTCGTGCTGGGCGAAACCGGGTCGGGCAAGAGCCTGATGGCGCAGGCTCTGATGGGGACGCTGCCGCCGGAGTTGCAGGCCACGGGCCACGTTGCATTGGGAAACCGTGAGCTGAACGCGGGCGATCCGGACCGGTTTCGCGGCCTGTGGGGGCGCGAAATCGGCGTGCTACCTCAAGAGCCGTGGCTCTCGCTCGATCCACTGATGCGGGTGGACAGGCAGGTGGCCGAGGCGCACGCACTGGTGCGCGGTCTGTCGCGGCGGGATGCGCTGGCCCGCGCCTCTGTCGACCTCGACGCGCTTGGACTATCCGGCGCAGGGGCGAGCTATCCGCATCAACTCTCGGGCGGCATGGCGCAACGCGTGGCCATCGCCGCCGCGCGGGCGGGTGGTGCACGGATCGTGATCGCGGACGAACCGACCAAGGGCCTGGATGCCGCGCGGCGCGACGATGTCGCCAACCTGCTGCTGACAGAGATGGGCGAAACCGGCGGCATCCTTGTCATCACACACGACCTTGCGCTGGCCCGTCGGATCGGGGGGCGGTTGATTGTGCTACGCGCCGGCGCGGTTGTCGAAAGAGGCACGACGCGCGAGATCTTCGCGGCTCCGAGGGCGGCCTATACCAAGGAGCTTTTCGCCGCCGACCCCGAGAATTGGACGCCGCGACGCCAGCGGGCCGCGACAGGTGCCACGGTGATCGGTGCCAAGGATCTCTCGGTCGCACGAGCGGGGCGGACGCTGTTCAGCGGGCTCTCCTTCGAAATTCTGGCAGGTGGCATTCTTGGCGTCACGGGGCCTTCGGGCTGCGGAAAATCGTCGCTAGGGGATGCGCTGCTCGGGCTGGTCGCACCAGCGCAAGGTACCGTTGCCCGCACGCCTGAGGCGCACCCATTCGCGTTCCAGAAACTCTACCAAGACCCGGTCGCCGCCTTTCCGCGCAAGCGATCGCTGGGTAAGACCCTTCAGGACATGCAGGGCCTGATCAAGGGTCAACAGCCCAAGATTGAGACACTGCTCGATGCCCTTGGCCTCGATCCCCGCTTGCTCGCGCGCCGACCGGGCGCGGTCTCGGGCGGTGAACTGCAGCGCTTCGCACTTCTGCGAATCCTGCTCAGACAGCCGCGTTTCGTTTTCGCGGATGAACCGACCTCGCGGCTCGACCCGATCACGCAGGCAAAGGTGATCGAGTTGTTTGTCCGAACCGCCGTGCAGGACAATGTCGCCCTGATGCTCGTGAGCCACGATCCCGCGCTGATCCGGAACACGGGGGATGCTGTCCTGAGCCTCGATCCGGCTTCCCCGCCTGTGGGTGGAGAACTGGCAGAGACCACGCCCGCCGCAAGCTTTGGGGTTTCATAGGCGTCGTGCTCGCATACTCATGCATCGTGGTGCGTTGGAATCGCGGTATGGCGCTGTAATCGCTATCGCTGGGTCAGCCAAACCTACGCAAGAACCGCCGTTCACCTGTCTTTGCACGCCGTGGGGTTCAAACAAAGACGCCGTGTGCGTATGGTGTGCACCGCGGGTTCGTCCCGAATGCTGGCGGACCCAAGGAGACCACGGAATGACCCTTAACGCCGCCACCGAGGCCGCGCGCCTGTCCGTTGCGCCCATGATGGACTGGACCGACCGGCATTGCCGCTTCCTTCATCGGCAGATGTCGCGGCGGGTGTTGCTTTATACGGAAATGGTGACGGCGGCGGCGCTGGTGCGGGGTGGGGCGCCGCATTTGCTGGAGTTCGATCCGGCGGAGCATCCGGTGGCGGTGCAGCTTGGCGGGTCCGATCCGGGGGAACTTGCCGAAGCGGCGCGGATGGCGGCGGAAGAGGGCTATGACGAGGTCAACCTCAACGTGGGCTGTCCGTCGGACCGGGTGCAGTCGGGCACCTTCGGGGCTGTCCTGATGTTGCGCCCGGCGCTGGTGGCAGAGTGTTGCGCGGCGATGATCGCGGCGCAGCCGCGCGAGGTCACGGTGAAGTGCCGGATCGGCGTCGACGACCAGGATCCCGAGGTCGTCCTTCCCGCCTTCCTAGAGACGGTCGCCGCGTCCGGGGTGCGCCGCTTCACCATCCATGCGCGAAAGGCCTGGCTCAAGGGGCTGTCGCCGAAAGAGAACCGCGAGATCCCGCCGCTCGACTACGACCTGGTCCACCGCATGAAGGCGGCCTATCCCGAGTTGCACCTGTCGATCAATGGCGGGGTCGGCAGCCTTGACGAGGCGCGCGCGCATCTGGTGCGGGGCATGGACGGGGTGATGATCGGGCGCGCGGCCTATCACGCGCCGGCGGATATCCTGCTGACCGCGGACCGGGACATCTTCGGGGACGACAGCGCGCCGCGCAGCGTGGCCGAGGTGGTCGAGGCCATGCGCCCCCATATCGCGGCGCATCTGGCCGGCGGCGGGCGTCTGCACCAGGTGACGCGGCACATGCTGGGGCTGTTTGCCGGGCGTCCGGGCGCGCGGGCCTGGCGCCGCATCCTGTCCGAGGGCGCCACGCGGCCCGGCGCGGGGCTCGACCTTCTCGACCGTGCGCTTGACGCCGTCGCCGAGGCCCGCGCCGCCGCCTGACCCGTTTTCCGGATGACGTCCGCCCGCGGCCAGTCTATGGGTCGCGTCAATCCACGGAGGACGCCATGCCGGAACTTTCCCTGCTGCTGCCCATGCTTGGCCTGTTGCTCGTGATCGGTGCGGTCGCCGGGGTGCTGGCGGGTCTTCTGGGGGTCGGAGGCGGCATCGTCCTCGTCCCCGCCTTCTTCTACGCGTTTTCCGGGCTGGGCTATGGCGGGCCGTGGCTGATGCAGATGTGCCTGGCCACGTCGCTGGCGACGATTGTCGTCACCTCGCTGCGCTCCGTTCTCAGCCACAACAAGAAGGGCGCGGTGGACTGGTCGATCCTGCGCACCTGGGCGCCCGGCATCGCGGTGGGCGCGGTGGTCGGCGTGCTGGTGGCCACGAGCCTCCGGACCGCCGCCCTGCAGGCGATCTTCGGCGGACTGGCGCTGGTGGTGGCCTTCTACCTGGGCTTCGGCAAGGCGCATTGGCGGCTTGCGCCGCAGATGCCGGGCGGGATCACCCGGGCGCTGTTGTCGCCGGTTCTTGGGTTCCTGTCGGTCCTTATGGGGATCGGGGGCGGCAGTTTCGGCGTCCCGGTCATGACCCTTTACGGTGTGCCGATCCACCGGGCAGTCGCCACCGCGGCGGGCTTCGGCATGCTGATCGCCGTGCCTTCGGTGCTGGGCTTCCTGCTGGTCGAGATCCCGGCGGCCGAGCGGCCGCCCTATACCGTCGGCGCGGTGAACCTGGTCGCCTTCGGCCTGGTGATCGCGATGACGCTCATCACCACGCCCTGGGGCGTCCGGCTGGCCCATGCGATGGACCCGGGGCCGCTGAAGCGCGTGTTCGCGGTGTTTCTGGCGCTGGTGGCGCTGAACATGCTGCGCAAGGTCTTCATCGGGTGACACCGCTGGCGCGGGACGGCTGGCAGGTCTTTCCGGCCGAGCCTGCCGTTGCCAATTGGGTGGCCCGTGCCGCGCCCGCGGCGCGCCGGGCGGTGGCCGATCCGGCGAACGCCGGATGGCTGCGCTGCGGCGGGACATGGTTCGCCGGCGTGGACGTGCTGCCGAACGATGCGGCGGGGGCCGTCGACGGCTCCGGCCCGCTGGCCGGCCGGGCCGTGGCGGCGGCGCTTGCGGCGGCGGGCCTGCGGCGCACGGAATGGCACAGGGGGCAGGTCTCTGTCGTGCATCCGGGCTATCCGCGCCCGATGCCCGGCGAGGGAGAGGCCGCGTTTCGCTATCGCCGCGACCGGGATGCGGCGCATCTGGACGGGCTCTTGCCGGTGGGCGAGGCCCGGCGGCGCATGCTGAAAGAGCCGCATGCCTTCATCCTCGGCCTGCCGCTAACACAGGCCGATGCCGGAGCCGCGCCGCTGGCCGTCTACGAGGGCAGCCACCGCCTTTTGCGGGCCGCGCTTGGCGCGGTGCTGAAGGGGCGGGCGCCCGGCGACTGGGCCGACACCGACCTGACAGGGGCCTATCACGCCGTCCGAAGGGAGGTCTTCGCCACCTGCCGGCGCGTCACGCTGCAACCCGCGCCGGGGCAGGCGCTGTTGATCCATCGGCTGGCCCTGCACGGGATCGCCCCCTGGGAGGAGGGCGCGCGCGCCGACGCCGAGGGCCGCATGATCGCCTATTTCCGACCTGTCTTTCCGCCGGAGCGGACGGCAGACTGGCTCTGGCGCGACTGAGCGCGCCCGGCCGTCAGGCCGAGCGGGCCGCGCGCCCGGCCCGCCCGCCGCGCCTGCGCGACAGCTGCGGGCCGCGTCCGGGCAATTCGGCCATCACGCGGGCCCGCTCCTCGGGGGTCATCCGGCTCCAGCCCGCGATTTCGTCCATGGTGCGGTGACAGCCGACGCAAAGCCGGCTTTCGGGATGAACGACGCAGACCTTCACGCAGGGAGAGGCGATCTCGTCCCGTTTCCAGATATCGTCGCTCACCCGCGTTGCCCCATATGTTGTAGCCGGTCCAGTACGCCCTGCAATATAACCCCCGCGGCCACGTGGTCTATCACATCCGCGCGACGTTTGCGGGACGTATCCGCCTCCAGCAGGGCGCGCTCGGCGGCGACGGTGGACAGGCGCTCGTCCCAGAACCCGATGGGCAGGTCGGTCAGCCGCGACAGGTTCCGGGCGAAGGCGCGGGTCGACTGGCAGCGCGGGCCCTCGGTTCCGTCCATGTTCAGGGGCAGGCCAAGCACGAGGCCCGCGATCTCGCGCTTGCCGCAGATGTCCAGAAGGGCGGCGGCATCGACGCCGAATTTCTTGCGGCGGATGGTTTCCAGCGGCGTGGCCACGGCGCGGCGCCGGTCGGACACGGCAACCCCGATGGTCTTGTCGCCCAGGTCCAGCGCCGCGATGGCGCGGTCGCGCGGCAGGGCGGCGGCGAAATCGGCAATGGCCTCGTGGATCACGGGGTCAGGCCCGCGCGGGCGGCGGCGCTGGCCAGCATCTCCAGCGCCTCGGGGGCGTCGGCGAACACCGCCTGCGCCTCGGCCCAGATCGCGCCGGCTTGCTCGGTCTCGCCAAGGACGCCCAGGGCGCCGATCAGACGCGCCCAGTCCTCTGGCGGGCCGCCCTCGCTGGCCAGCCGTTCGGAAAGCCCGGCGACCATGCCGCGGATCATCTCCATGCGTTCTTCGACGGTCATCTCGGCGGCCGCCTCGACCTGTTCGCGCGTCGGGCCGGGGCCAACCGGCGCCTCGGCAAGCGGCGGCAGTTCGAACCGCACGCCCGCCTCGGCGGCCAGGTCCTCGATCTGGGCGCGGATCGACGGCACCCAGGGCGCATCGGGCGTGCTGTCGCGCAAGAGCTGCTCCCACAGGCCGAAGGCCAGGTCGGGACGCCCGGTCTGGGCCAGCAACAGCCCGCTGTAATAGCGGGCCGGCCCGTTGCGCACGTCGCGGCGCAGCGCCTCGGTCAGGGCGCGTTCCGCCTCGGGCGAGACATAGCCGCCCGCCGCCAGCACCATCAGATCGGCGAGGTCCGCGTAATCCTGCGCGGTCGCGGCGTCGCCCTTCAGCGCGATCACGCGTTCCTGCGCCTGCCAGGCGGCGCTGAAATCGCCTACGCGGGCCTCGTATTGCGCCAGAAGCATCTGGCCCTGCAGATCGTCGGGGCGGTCCGCCGTCAGGGTGCGCAGCCGCTCTATCAGCTCTCGCGACTGCTGATCGAGGGGGGGGACCTCGATGCGCATGCCCGGCGGCAGGTCGGCCTCGAAGTCGAGCTGCGCGGGGCGGTTGGCCCGTATCTCGTCAGCCTCGGCAAGGCGCAGGGACAGGGGCATGTCGCGGTAGCCCGGGGCGCCGATCTGCAGGTAGAGAAGCGCGCCGCCACCCGCCACCACCGCCAGCGACAGTGCCGCCGCCGCCAGCGTGGCGCCCTTGGGCGCGCGGGCGGACTGGCGCGCCTCTGCCGCGCGGTCGGCGTCCAGCAGCCGGCGCGAGACCTCGACGCGCAGCCGCTCTGCCTCCTCGGGGCTGAGGACGCCGCGCGCCAGGTCGCGGTCCACCTCGGAGAGCTGGTCGCGGTACACGTCCACGTCGCGGGCACCGGAAGCGGCACCACCCTCACGGCGCATCAGCGCCAGAATCATCAGACCCGCCACAAGGCAGGCAAGCGCGATCGCGACGATCCAGAACAGCATTCGGCGTCCTCCTTGCGCCCCATCTATAGTGGCGCGCGCGGGTTAAAAACCCCCGTGACGGGACAGGATGCCTCAGGCGGCGCGGCACGATGTCGTTTACACCGTCGAACGTGCCGTTCACCGTCTTTTCAGCCGCCACCGCGCGGCGCATTAAGGCGCGGACCGGGGACTTGAACGGAGAAGGGATTCGGGCCCGATGAAGCGATACTCTGCCTTTGCCATCGCCCGCGAGGCGCTGCGCGGCCACACCGGCTGGGACCGTGCGTGGGCGCGGGCCGAGCCGAAGGCCGCCTATGACGTCATCATCGTCGGGGCAGGGGGGCACGGGCTGGCCACCGCCTATTACCTCGGCCGCAACCACGGCATCCGCAACGTCGCGATCCTTGAAAAGGGCTGGCTGGGCGGCGGCAACACCGGGCGCAACACCACCATCATCCGCTCGAACTACCTTCAGGACCCGTCCGCGGCGATCTACGAGAAATCCCGCAGCCTCTACGAGACGCTCAGCCAGGAGCTGAACTACAACGTCATGTTCAGCCCGCGCGGGGTGATGATGCTGGCCCAGACCCATCACGAGGTGCGCGGTTACCAGCGCACCGCGCATGCCAACGCGCTGCAGGGCGTCGCGACAGAGTTCATCGCCCCCGCGAAGGTCAAGGAGCTTTGCCCGATCATCAACATAGACGGGCCGCGCTATCCCGTCCTGGGCGCGCTCTGGCAGCCGCGCGGCGGCACCGCACGCCACGACGCGGTCGCCTGGGGCTATGCGCGGGCCTGTTCCGACATGGGGATGCATGTCCTGCAGAAGACCGAGGTGACGGGCGTGCGGTCCGAGAACGGGCAGGTCACGGGCGTCGAGACCAACCGCGGCTTCATCGGCTGCGGCAAGCTGGGGATCGTGGTCGCCGGGCATTCTGGCGTGCTGGCCGACATGGCGGGGTTCCGGCTGCCGATCGAATCCGTCGCCCTCCAGGCGCTGGTCAGCGAGCCGATCAAGCCCTGCATGGATGTGGTGGTGATGGCCAACACCGTCCACGGCTACATGAGCCAGTCCGACAAGGGCGAGATGGTGATCGGCGGCGGCGCGGACGGCTACAACAACTACACCCAGCGCGGCAGCTTCCATCACATCGAGGAAACCGTGCGCGCGCTGATCGAGACCTTCCCGATGATCTCGCGCCTCAAGATGCTGCGGCAATGGGGCGGGATCGTGGACATGACGGGCGACCGGTCTCCGATCATCTCGAAGACGCCGCTGGGCGGGTGCTTCATCAACTGCGGCTGGGGCACCGGCGGGTTCAAGGCGATCCCCGGCTCTGGCTGGGCGATGGCCGAGCTGATGGTAAAGGGTGCTAGCCCGCTTGCGGACGACTTCAGCCTGGGTCGGTTCCGCGAGGGCCGCTTCATCGACGAAAGCGTGGCGGCGGGGGTGGCACATTGATGGGCATCGCAGGCGCATGGACCCGGGCGCGCGGCGCCCTATATGCGGCCCGTAAGGAAATGAGGACCGCATGCAGCAGATACTTTACAGGTTCCCCCGTCTCGCGGACCGGCGCACCCATGTCGCGCTCGCGGGTTTCGCGTCCGGCGCAGCTCTTCTTCTGGTTCTCGGAATGCTGGTCACGGTCATCTACACCGGACGCGGCTATTTCCTGCCGCCCCCGGAGGCAGAGGTCATCTATCCCAACCTCTAGCCCGCTGCGCCTTGCGACGGCGCTTGGCCTGGTTCTGGCGCTGGTCACGCCCTCGGCCGCCTTCCACCTTGGCGAAACCTGGCGGGTGTCCTACGGCACCTTCACCGTTCATGGCACCTACTCGCAGCGCGCCTGTTCCGCGCAGGCCAACCTGCGCAGCGTGACGGGCGCCAATGTCAGCTTCTCGATCTACTGGCGCCCGGGCCGGTCGCTGCATCTCATCACCACCCACCCGCGCGCCGCGCAGGTGCAGGGCGCGCCGAACATGCAGTTCCGCTTTCCCGACGGGCAGGCCATCGCCTTCGGCACCACGAAGTCCGGCAACCAGCTGCAGACCAATATCGGCTTCGGGGGCGCGGCCCAGAAATTCTATCGCATGATCGAGGCGAACCGCTCGGTCCGGATCGAGCTTCCCGGCATCAACGATGTCGTCGACGTGTCGCTTGCCGAACGGGCCGCTGTGGTGCGCGCCATGTTCAACTGCAAGGACGAATTCCTTCACATGTAAGCGAGGCCAGCCGTGCTGATCCTGCAGTGCCCCTGTTGCGGCGTCGACGCCGACGAGACAGAGCTTTCGCCCGGCGGCGAGGCGCATCTCAAGCGGTATGGCCCCGGGTCGTCCGAGGATGACTTCGAGGGATACCTGTTCATGCGCGAAAACCCCAAGGGCGTGCATTTCGAGCGCTGGCGCCATGCGCACGGCTGCGGCAAGTGGTTCCATGCCGCCCGCTGCACGGTCACGCTCGAGGTGTTCGGCACCTATCCCGCGCAAAGCTACGCGCCGCCGCAGGACATCCTCGACCGCATCGCCGCAAGGCGTCCCGGCTGGCGCTGGAGGGAGTTCGCATGACGACGAGACTGGCAAAGGGCGGCCGGCTTCTCAACCGTGCCCGGCCGCTGGAGTTCACCTTCAACGGCAAGCGCATGCGCGGCTTCGAGGGCGATACGCTGGCCTCGGCGCTGCTGGCCAACGGGCAGATGCTGGTGGGCCGGTCGTTCAAGTACCATCGCCCGCGCGGCATCGTGGCATCCGGCGCGGAAGAGCCCAACGCGCTTGTGAACCTCGGAGAGGGCGGCCGCTTCGAGCCGAACCAGCGCGCCACCACGACAGAGCTTTTCGACGGGCTGACGGCCACCAGCCAGAACCATTGGCCCAGCCTCGAATTCGACGTGGGCGTGGTCAACAGCTATGCCAGCCGCTTCCTGCCGGCGGGCTTCTACTACAAGACCTTCATCCATCCGCGCGCCGCCTGGAAGCATGTGTTCGAGCCCTTCATCCGGCAATCCGCCGGCCTTGGCCGGGCTCCGAAGGAGGCCGACGCCGACCGCTACGAGCATTTCCACGTCCGCACCGACGTGCTGGTGATCGGCGGCGGGATCGCGGGCCTTGCCGCCGCCCGTGCCGCCGCCGCCTCGGGCGCCGAAGTGCTGCTGGTCGAGCAGACCGCCGCCCTGGGTGGCCGCGCGCCGGTGGACGGCGCGGTGATCGACGGGCTTGCGGCCCAGGACTGGGTCGACCGGACCGAGGCCGAACTGCGCGCCATGCCCAATGTCCGGCTGCGCACCCGCTGCATGGGCGCGGGCGTCTACGATCACGGCTACGTGCTGGCCTATGAACGCCTCCGCGACCATTGCCCCGGGGATGACGGCCCGCGCCACCGGCTGTGGAAGATCCGGGCCAGGCAGGTCGTCACCGCCACCGGCGCCATCGAGCGTCCGCTGGCTTTCGCCGGCAATGACAGGCCGGGGGTCATGCTGGCCTCGGCGGTGCGCGATTTCACGGTGAACTGGGGCGTTTCCCCCGGCGATCGTACTGTTGTCGTTACGAACAACGACGATGCCTACCGCACCGCGATCCTTTTGAAGGAGGCGGGGCTGGAAGTGCCCGCGATCCTCGATGCCCGGCCCGAGGCCACCGGCCCGCTGGCCGAGCGCGCCCGCGCGCTTGGCATCAAGGTCATCACCGGGCGCGGCATCGCCAGGGTCAAGGGCCGCAACCGGGTCGAGGGCGTGGCGATCGGGGCCCAGGCGGGCGAGGGCGCCACGCTGGACGAGATCCGCTGCGATGCCGTCGCCATGTCGGGTGGCTGGTCGCCTGTCGTGCACCTCTGGTCCCATTGCGGCGGCAAGCTGACATGGGATGACGCAGAGGCGATGTTCCGCCCCGATCCGGACAAGGCCCCCACGGGCGCCGACGGCGCGCCCTTTGTCCGCGCTGCCGGGACAGCCGACGGCCATCTTGGCGCGGCAGAGGTGCTGGCCAATGCCCATGCCGCCGGATGCGCTGCGGCCCTTGCCTCCGGCCGCGAGGGCACCGCGCCCGCCGCCGCCCCCACGGCAGAGGCGGAGGAGCGCCAGCCGCTCACCCCCGTCTGGACCATGCCGCAGGGCGCCAAGGCGTCGCTGCGCCAGAAGATGTGGCTCGACTTCCAGAACGACGTGAAGGTGTCGGACGTGGAGCTTGCCGCGCGCGAGGGCTTCGAGAGCGTCGAGCATGCCAAGCGCTACACCACGCTCGGCATGGCCACCGACCAGGGCAAGCTGTCCAACATCAACGGCCTGGCGATCCTGTCGCAATCGCTGGCAGAGCCGATCCCGCAGGTGGGCACCACGACCTTCCGCCCGCCCTATACGCCCATCTCCATGGGCGCCATCGCGGGCGAGGCGCGGGGCGACATCTTCCAGCCCGTCCGCCGGACGCCGATGCACGACTGGCACGACGCCAACGGCGCCTACTGGGAGCCGGTGGGCGCCTGGCGCCGGCCCTTCTGCTACCAGCGCGGCAGCGAAACCGTCGATCAGGCCGTGCAGCGCGAGGTCACGAACACGCGCAAGGCGCTGGGGCTTCTGGACGCCTCGACGCTGGGCAAGATCCTCGTCAAGGGACCGGACGCGGGCCGCTTCCTCGACATGCTCTACACCAACATGATGTCGACCCTGAAACCCGGGCGCTGCCGCTATGGCCTGATGTGCGGCGAGAACGGGTTCCTGATCGACGACGGCGTGGTGGCGCGCATCGACGAGGACACGTTCCTGTGCCACACCACCACGGGCGGGGCCGACCGCATCCATGCCCACATGGAGGAATGGCTTCAGACCGAGTGGTGGGACTGGAAGGTCTATACCGCCAACCTGACCGAACAGTTTGCCCAGATCGCCGTTGTCGGCCCGAACGCCCGCAAGGTGCTTGAACGCCTGGGCGGCATGGATGTGTCGAAAGAGGCTCTGCCCTTCATGGCCTGGGCGGACGGCACCCTTGCCGGACACCGGGTGCGCGCCTACCGGATCAGCTTTTCGGGCGAACTCAGCTACGAGATCGCCGTGCCCGCCTCGGAGGGCCGCGCGCTCTGGGACAGGCTGCTGGCTGCAGGGGCGGAGTTCGGCGTGATGCCCTACGGGACAGAGGCGCTGCACATCCTGCGGGCCGAGAAGGGCTTCATCATGATCGGCGACGAGACCGACGGCACGGTGATCCCGCAGGACCTGGGGCTGGACTGGGCGATCTCGAAGAAAAAGGACGACTACCTCGGCAAGCGGGCGCAGGAACGCACACACATGACCGATCCCGACCGCTGGCGGCTGGTGGGGCTTGAAACGCTGGACGGCGCGGTTCTGCCGGACGGGGCCTACGCGGTGGGCGAGGGCACGAATGCCAACGGCCAGCGCGTGACCATCGGGCGCGTGACCTCGACCTATTATTCGCCCACACTGGGGCGTGGCATCGCCATGGGGCTGGTGAAACACGGGCCCGAGCGGATGGGCGAGGTGATCGACTTCCCCGGCATCGACGGCACGGGAACCGTGATGAAGGCCCGCATCGTGGATCCGGTGTTCTTCGACAAGGACGGGGATAAGCAGAATGTCTGAGGCACGAAGCGCCCTGCAGGGCCGGTCCTTCGACGGCATCGCCCGGATCGAGGACATGGGCCTGTGCGGCATGATAACCCTGCGCGGCGACCTGGACGACGGGACGCTGCAGAAGGCCGTCACCAGTGTTGCCGGCGTCGATTTTCCCGGCCGACGGAAGGCAAGTCTCGCGGAGGGCAGGGGGCTCTTGTGGATGTCGCCGGACGAAATCATGGTGCTTCTCCCCCATGCCGACGCGCCCGGGGCGGCGCGGACGCTGGCCGCGGCCCTGAGCGGCACCCACCATCTGGTTGCCGAGGTCTCGGACGCCCGCGCGGTGCTGCGCGTCTCGGGGCCCGCCGCGCGCGAGGTGCTGGCCAAGCTGACCCCCGCCGATGTCTCGCCCGCCGCCTTCGGCCCCGGCGAGATCTGTCGCACCCGGCTGGCGCAGGCCGCGGCGGCATTCTGGATGTCCGGAGAGGACAGCCTCGACGTGGTCTGCTTCCGATCGGTCGCGCAGTATGTCTTCGACCTTCTGGCGACCGCCGCCGCGCCGGGGGGCGAGGTCGGCCACTTCTGAGCGCGCGATTTTCGTTGCCAGACACGCGCGCGCCTGCTATCGGCGCGCCCATGTCCAGCCTGATGACGAAAACCATGACCACCAAGACCACCGCTTCGGCGGGGGTGTGGGTCGTGGCTGCCGAAACCGGGCGCTGAGACGATCCCCCCCGCCGGAGCAGGGCGGGGGACAGCAGCAGACAGGAAGGCCCCCGTTCCCGCTCCTCTGACAGGAAAGAGAGAGCATGAACGCCTTGTCCCCCAATCCCCCCGCCCGCGGCCTGAACGTGGCCATCGTCGGCGCCACCGGCGCCGTCGGCATCGAACTCATCCGCTGCCTTGAAACCTCTGCCCTGCCGGTGGCCGAACTGCGCCTGCTGGCCTCGGAACGCTCTGCCGGGCGGCGCCTGCGCTTCGCCGGCCGGGATGTCACCGTCGCGCCGCTGGCCGATGCCGCCTTCGAGGGCATCGACGTGGCCTTCTTCTCGGCCGGGG
>JAUIIC010000276.1 GCA_030431935.1 Alphaproteobacteria bacterium
CGCGCTGCGCCGGATGCAGGAAAGCTGGGTGCCCGAGGGCAAACGCGTGCTGGGCGTCTTCGTCCCACTGATCGAGGCGCTGACCGAACGGCAATGGGGCGACAACAGCCCGCCCCGCGAGGTCGAGGTCAAGCACGTGGCGCTTTTCGCCACGCCCGCCACGGTGTCGAGCCGCGCGTTCCAGCGCGAGTTGGCGTTCCGGGCCATCGGCGTCGATGTCGAGGCGCAAAGCTGCGGTGGCGTGGTCGATGCCATCGAAGAGGGCGACATGATCCTCGCCGAGGCCCTGGTGCGCAGCCATGTCGACGCGCTCAAGCGCAAGATGCCGAACCCCGAGGCGGCCGTGCTCGGCTGCACCCACTATCCGCTCATGGCCGAGATCTTTGCCGATGCGCTTGGCCCGGGCGTGAAGGTCTTCAGCCAGCCCAACCTCGTGGCGGAAAGCCTTGCGGACTACCTGACGCGCCATCCGCAGATGGTGGGCGCGGGCACCGAACAGGTGTTCCTGACCACCGGCGACCCGCGCAAGGTGTCCGATCAGGCCACGCGCTTCCTGCGACGAAAGATCGAGTTTCGATCCGCCTGATTGCGGCACGCCCGCTTTACCCCTACATCATTGACCAATTCAAAGGGATGCATCCGTCATGCACCATTCCGTCGCCATTCTTGGCGCCAGCGGCTACACCGGCGCCGAACTCGTCCGCCTGATCGCGGACCACCCGACCATGCGGATCGCGGCGATGTCGGCTGACCGCAAGGCCGGCCTGAGCATGGCAGAGGTCTTTCCCCACCTGCGTCACCTGGATCTGCCCATGCTGTGCCGGATCGAGGACATCTATTTCTCGGGCATCGACCTGGTGTTCTGCGCCCTGCCGCACGCCACCAGCCAGGCGGTGATCCGTGACCTGCCCGCGGGCGTGCGCGTGGTGGACCTGTCGGCCGACTTCCGGCTGCGCGATCCGGCGGAATACCAGAAATGGTACGGCAAGCCGCATGACGCCCCCGACCTTCAGGCCGAGGCCGTCTATGGCCTGACAGAATTCTACCGCGACCAGATCCGCAGCGCGCGGCTGGTGGCCGGTACCGGCTGCAACGCCGCGACGGGCCAATATGCGCTGCGTCCGCTGATCGCGGCGGGCGTGATCGACCTCGACGAGATCATCATCGACCTGAAGGCCGCGGTCAGCGGCGCGGGCCGGTCGCTGAAGGAGAACCTGCTGCACGCGGAGCTGTCCGAGGGGTACAACGCCTATGCGGTCGGCGGCACGCACCGTCACCTGGGCGAGTTCGACCAGGAATTCTCTGCCATCGCGGGGCGGCCGGTGCGGGTGCAGTTCACGCCGCACCTGATCCCCGCGAACCGCGGCATCCTCGCCACCGTCTACGTCCGGGGCGATGCGGCGCGGGTGCACGAGACCCTTGCCACGGCCTATGCGGCGGAACCCTTCCTGTCCGTGCTGCCCTTCGGCCAGACGCCGTCCACCCATCATGTGCGGGGCTCCAACCACGTGCATATCGGCGTGACCGGCGACCGCATCCCGGGCCGCGCCATCGCCGTGGCCGTGCTCGACAATCTGACCAAGGGCTCGTCCGGGCAGGCCCTGCAGAACGCGAACCTGATGCTCGGGGTCGAAGAGACCGCCGGGCTGACCATGGCCCCCCTGTTCCCGTAAGGAGACGCCGATGAAAGGTCTGAAGAAACAGCGCCGCATCCAGATCATCATTGCGGCCTTCGTCGCGCTGGGCCTGTCCACCGCGCTTGTGGGCTATGCCATGCGCGACGGGATCAACTTCTTCCGCGCGCCCAGCCAGATCGTCGCCGAACCGCCGTCCCCGACCGAGGTGTTCCGAATCGGCGGGCTGGTCGAGGAAGGGACGCTGGTGCGCGGGCAGGGCGAGACGGTGACCTTCAACGTCACCGATGGCGGTGCCTCGGTGCCCGTCCGCTATACCGGGGTCCTGCCCGACCTCTTCGGCGAGGGCGAGGGCATGGTCGGCACCGGAAGCCTCGTGGATGGCGTGTTCCTGGCCACCGAGATCCTTGCCCGGCACGACGAGACCTACATGCCCAAGGAAGTCATCGACGCGCTGAAGGAACAGGGCGTCTACCAGGAGCCGGGCACGCCACCGAACGGCTAGGTCCGGCTTTCTTTACCGTCTTGTCCCAGCTTTCGCCCCCGTCCGACCACGGCACGGGGGCCACTCATGACAACGGTAGAGACCATCGCAGACGAGATCATCGCCCGCGAGGGCGGCTATGTGAACGATCCCGACGATCCCGGCGGGGCCACGAAATATGGCGTCACGCTGGGCACCCTGCGCCGGTTGGGCGTGGACCTTGACGGGGATGGCGACACCGACGCAGAGGACGTCCGCGGCCTGACCCACGCCCAGGCGCGCGGCATCTTTCTGGAACACTACTTCGAACGCCCGGGCATCGCGCATCTGCCGCAGGCGCTGCACGCCACCGTCTTCGACATGCAGGTGAACTCGGGGGCCAATGCCGTGAAGATCCTGCAACGGCTGCTGAACGACATGGGCCATCGCATCGCCGTGGACGGCGTCATCGGGCCGCGCACCGCCGAGGCCGCCCATCTTGCCCAGGCGAACGCGCCCAACCACCTGGCCGACGCCTATGGCATCGCGCGGCGCAACTACTACTACGCCATCGCCGATGGCCGCCCGGCCAGCCGCAAGTACGCCCGCCGCCGCGACGGCGGCAAGGGCGGCTGGATCACCCGCGCCGAAGAGTTCATCAGCCCGCGCTATCACCTGACAGAGGACGAACACCGCCGGAGGACCGCGTCATGGGCCTGATCGACGGCGCCTTTTCCCTGCTCTTCGGAAGCGGCCGCAACGTGGTGGCCGAGACCGTCGGCATCTTTCGCGAGAACGCCGAAACCGCCGGACAGCGCGAGGCCGAGGCGCGTTCGGCCGTCCTGAACCAGTATGCCGCCGAGTTCGCCGCGCCGCGCAAGTCCGGCTTCGACGCGGTGATTGACGGGATCAACCGCATCCCGCGCCCGGCGATGGCGCTGGGCACACTTGGGCTGTTCCTGTCGGCGATGATCGACCCGCTCTGGTTCGCCACGCGGATGCAGGGGCTGGCGCTGGTGCCCGAACCGCTCTGGTGGCTGCTGGGGGCCGTCGTCAGCTTCTATTTCGGCGCCCGGCACCAGGCCAAGGGGCAGGAGTTCCAGCGCTCGATCGCCGAAACGCTGGCCCGCGCCCCCGTGGTGCAGGCCAATGTCGCGTCGCTTCAGGCCCTGGACGGCGAGGCGCCGGCAATCGGCCCCGAGGCGCCTGCTGACCCTGCCGTCCACGCCACGCCGACCGAGACCGCCGGCCCGAACCCGGCCCTCGACGACTGGAGACGCACATGACCGAGGAATGGCGCCGCCAGATCGAACGCCGCCTGCAAAGCCTGGAGCTGCAAAGCGCGGTCGAGGAGGTGCACCGCACCAACGTGGAAAAGCGTCTCGCCGCGATAGAGGACACGCTGAAATGGCTGGTGCGCCTTGTCGTGGGGGCGCTCCTGATGGGGGCGGTCAGCCTCCTCCTCAAGGGGGGTCTGCTGATCGGCTGATCCCCGCGCGGGCCGACCGCAGGGCCGGCCCGCCAGAACGGTCACTTCCGCGCGACATCGGCGCGCAGGGAATTGGCGTTTCCGGCGCGGCGGACTATGCTCCGCACATGCTCGTGGAACTCGGACATTTCGCCCTTTTGCTGGCGTTCACGGTGGCGGTGGTTCAGTCCATCGTCCCGCTCATCGGTGCCCACAAGGGCTGGCGTGGCTGGATGGCGATGGCCGAACCTGCGGCCACGACGCAATTCCTGCTGACGGCCTTCGCCTTTGCCGCGCTGACCTACGCGTTCGTGGTCTCGGATTTCTCGCTTCGGCTCGTCGTGCTGAACTCGCATACCGACAAGCCGATGATCTACAAGGTGACCGGCGTCTGGGGGAACCACGAGGGCTCGATGCTGCTCTGGGTGCTCATCCTGACGCTTTTCGGGGCCTGCGCCGCCTGGTTCGGCCAGAACCTGCCCGAGACCCTGCGCGCCCGGGTGCTGGCGGTGCAATCCTCGGTCGCGGTCGCCTTTTTCGCCTTCATCATCTTCACCTCGAACCCGTTCACCCGGCTGGCGCAGCCGCCGATGAACGGGCAGGATCTCAACCCGCTTCTGCAGGACCCGGGCCTCGCGTTCCATCCGCCGTTCCTCTACCTCGGCTACGTCGGTCTCTCGATGGCCTTCTCCTTCGCCG
>JAUIIC010000277.1 GCA_030431935.1 Alphaproteobacteria bacterium
TGCCGCCGATGAAGACCTTCGCGGGGTCGGGCGCGGTGGTGACGCAGCGGTCGAACGCGGATATCGCGCGGGATTTCCTCGACCTGAGTTTCCAGCTGGAAAGCGGCCGTGCGCTGCCGGTGCTGTCGCGGTTCGAGGGCGAGGTCACCGTGCGCGTCACCGGCATGGTGCCGCCGAGCCTTGGTCCCGATCTCGACAAGCTGCTGGATCGCCTGCGCCGCGAGGCCGGGATCTCGGTCCGGCGGGTCGGGGCCAACGAGCGCGCCTCGATCACGATCGAGGCGCTGGCCCGCGACGAGATGCGGCGCCTCGTGCCCCATGCCGCCTGCTTCGTGGTGCCGCGCGTGACCAGTTGGGACGAGTTCCGCCGCGAACGCCGCAGCGCCTCCGTGGACTGGACGACGCTGGACCGCCGCGAAGAGCTGGCCATCTTCCTGCCCGGCGACGTCGCCCCGCAGGAGATCCGCGATTGCCTGCACGAAGAGCTTGCGCAGGCGCTGGGTCCCTTGAACGATCTTTACCGGCTGCCGGACAGCGTCTTCAACGACGACAATTTCCACACGGTCCTGACCGGCTTCGACATGCTGGTGCTGCGGACCTACTACGCCCCCGAACTGGTGTCGGGCATGTCGCGCGAGCAGGTGGCGCAGCGTTTGCCGGCCATCCTGGCACGGCTCAACCCCGGTGGCGAGCGGCGCGCGTCGCGGCCCACGGCGGCGACGCCGCGCAGCTGGATCGAGGCGATCGAGACGGCGCTGGGACCGCGCACGGCCCAAAGCCGCCGGGTCGAGGCCGCGCGGCGCGCTGTCGGCATCGCGCGGGAACAGAACTGGGCCGATACGCGCATGGCCTTCAGCCTGTTCGCGCTGGGCCGGCTTTCGCTGGCGACAGAGGCGGATGTGGCGCTGGCGTCCTTCCTGCAGGCGCGGCAGATCTACGGGTTGCGGCCCGAGACCCAGCTGCACGCGGCGCATGTGGCGATGCAGCTTGCCGCCTTCGCGCTGTCGTCCAACCAGCCCGACGCCGCCGTGGAACTGGTGGAGGCAAGCCTTGCCCCGGTGCAGCAGGCGGAAAACGCGGCGCTGCTGGCGACGCTTCTGATGATAAAGGCCGAGGCGTTGGCGCTGCAGGGCCAGACCCAGCGGGCGCGGCAGGTGCGGCTCGACAGTCTGGGCTGGGCGCGATACGGGTTCGGCTCTGACGCAGAGGTGCGGGCGCGGGCGGACGAGATCGCCGCGCTGAGCCCGCTTCGCCCGAGGAGCTGACATGATCGTATTCCTGGCCGCGCTGGCCGGCGCGCTTTGGGGCGCCTACCTGGCCCGAAGCCGCAAGGGCAATGCCTTTGACATGGCGCAGTATGCCGTGGGCTTCGCCATCTTCTTCGGGGTCGCGGCCTTCTTGCTGACGCTGGTCCTTGCGCGGGTGCTGATGTAGCCTGCGGCGCATGTTCCTGCCGTTCTTCGACAATCTGCGCGACGCCGGGGTGCCCGTCAGCCTGCGCGAATACCTGTCCTTCCTCGAAGGCATGAAGGCCGGGCTGGTGACCTATGACGTCGAGGGGTTCTACTACCTCGCCCGCACCGCCATGGTGAAGGACGAGCGGCACATCGACCGGTTCGACCGCGCTTTCGCCAAGACCTTCGAGGGGCTGGCCGATATCTCTGCCGAGCAGGTGCTGGAGGCGGTCGAGATCCCCGGCGACTGGCTGAAGAAGCTGGCCGAAAAGCACCTGACAGAGGCCGAGAAGGCCGAGATCGAGGCGCTGGGCGGCTTCGACAAGCTGATGGACACCCTGCGCGAGCGCCTGAAGGAACAGGAGGGCCGCCACCAGGGCGGGTCGAAGTGGATCGGCACCGCCGGCACCTCGCCGTTCGGGGCCTATGGCTACAACCCCGAGGGCGTGCGCATCGGCCAGTCCGAAAGCCGCCACCAGCGCGCGGTCAAGGTCTGGGACAAGCGCGAGTTCCGAGACTTCGACGACACCGTCGAGATCGGCACCCGCAACATCAAGGTGGCGCTGAAGCGGCTGCGCCGATGGGCGCGCGACGGGGCGGACGAAGAACTTGACCTCTCCGGCACGATCCGCGCCACGGCGGAACACGGATACCTCGACGTCAAGACGCGGCCCGAGCGGCGCAACGCGGTCAAGGTGCTGCTGTTTCTCGACGTGGGCGGGTCGATGGACCCGCATGTGAAGGTGGTGGCAGAGCTGTTCTCGGCCGCGAAGGCCGAGTTCAAGCATCTGGAGCACTACTATTTCCACAACTGCCTGTATGAAGGCGTCTGGCGCGACAACCGGCGGCGCTGGAATGCGCAGACGCCCACGTGGGACGTGCTGCGCACCTACGGATCGGACTACAAGTGCATCTTCGTGGGCGACGCTTCGATGAGCCCGTACGAGATCGCCTTTGCCGGCGGCGCGAACGAACACTGGAATGCCGAGGCGGGGCAGGTCTGGCTGGAACGCGCGCGCGACCAGTGGCCCGGATGCCTGTGGATCAACCCGGTGCCGGAACGGTTCTGGCCCTATACCCAGTCGATCGCGATGATCCGGCAGATCTTCGGGGGCGAGCGCATGGTGCCGATGACGCTGGACGGGATAGAGCGGGGGATGAAGGTTCTCGGCCGCTAGGGCGCATCGCACTGAACCGGAGTCAGGACCTCGCCAGGCCAGACGAGGCAGCGTTTGCGACCCCAAACGCGTTCGTCTGCTCTGGTGAGGACGATGGAGTGCGAAACGCCCAGGCCGCGGATTTCGCGTGTAATCCGGAAGCGGTTGGGCAAGGTTGGGCCGAGACCCGGAAGGAGCGTGCCCATGGCCCTGCATTTCACCCCCGAGGAATTCGCCGACCGGCAGTCCCATGCCGCACGCGCCGTGGCCGATGCCGGGCTGGAGGCGATTCTGCTGTTTGCCCCGGAAAGTCACTACTGGCTGACGGGGTATGACACCTTCGGCTTTGCGATGTTCCAGTGCATGGTGCTGACGGCGGGCGGGGACATCGCGCTGCTAACGCGGCCGCCCGACCGGTTGCAGGCGCTGGAGACCTCGGTTCTGACCGAAGGGCAGATCCACCTTTGGGTGGACCGGGCGGGTGTGGCGCCGGCCGAGGAGCTGAAATGGCTGGTCTCGGCGATGGGTGTGCGTGGACGGATCGGGATCGAGACCCGGACAGCCGGACTGACGCACGCCAACGGGCGCGCCGTCGAGGCCGCGATGGGAGAGCTTGTCGAAGCCTCCGACCTGATGCCTGCCCTGCGTCGGGTGAAGTCGCCCGCCGAGATCGCCCATATCCGCCGCGCCGCGGAACTGTCGGACGACGCGCTGGACGCCGCCATCGCCACGGCCCGGCCCGGCGCCTTCGAGGGCGACATCCTGGCCGCCATGCAGGGCGCGGTGTTCCGGGGCGGCGGCGGATACGCGGGCAACGAGTTCATCCTGGGTTCCGGGTCGACCGCGCTTCTGTGCCGGTCGCACGCGGGACGGCGGCACCTAGACGCCACGGACCAGCTGACGCTGGAGTGGGCGGGGACCCACGCCCGATACCATGCCGCAATGATGCAGACGCTGGTGATCGGCACGCCCAGCGACGCCCAGCGCGCCATGCACGCCGCCGCGCAGGAGGCGCTGGAGGCCTGCGAAGCCGCGATCCGGCCCGGGCGGCCCATGTCAGAGGTCTATGACGCCCATGCCCGCGCCTTCGATGCGCACGGGTTCCAGCACGCGCGGATGAAGGCCTGCGGCTATCCCATGGGCGCGATATTCGCGCCGATCTGGGTGGAGTTTCCGATGTTCTACGAGGGCAACGCGCTGGAGATGCAGGAAAACCAGGTGTTCTTTCTGCACATGATCCTGATGGATGACACCGCAGGCCTGGCGATGTGCCTTGGCCATTCGGTTCTGGTCGGCGCCAACGGGATTGAACGGCTGTCGCGTCACGCGCCGGACCTGATCTCCTTGTGATGCGGCGGCTGCTGACTGTCTTTCGGACACATCCGTTCCTGTCGGCAGGGCTGACGCTGGCGCTGGCCGCGACGCTTTTCTTTGCCGTCCGGGCGGCGATGTTCGCGGTCTACTGGGCCGACCCGGCCCACCGCGACCAGCCGATCCAGGGCTGGATGACGCCGCGCTACGTCGCGATGTCCTGGGACCTGCCGCCCGAGGTGCTGCGGGAGGCGCTGGGACCGGCCATGCCCGAGCCCGGAGAGCGCAGGACGCTGGCCGAGATCGCGGCGGACACCGGCATCCCCCTGCCCCGCCT
>JAUIIC010000278.1 GCA_030431935.1 Alphaproteobacteria bacterium
CCCCGCCGAACGGCGCGACGGGGGTCGAGATCACGCCGTCGTTCAGCCCGATCATGCCCGATTGCAGCCGCCGCGACAGCCGCCAGATACGGTCGGCGTCGCCGGTATAGGCATAGGCGGCCAGCCCCGCCTCGGTGTCGTTGGCCAGCGCCACGGCCTCGTCCTCGCCCGAGAACCGGACGACCGGCACCACCGGGGCGAAAACCTCTTCGCGGAAGATGCGCATCTGCGGGTTCACGCCCGTAAGGACGGTCGGCTGCAGGAAGGTGCCGCCAAGCGCATGCTGTCCTCCGCCGGTCACGACTCGCGCCCCGTCGCGCACCGCATCACCGATCAACCCCATGGCCTTGTCATAGGCGCGCCGGGAAATCATCGGCCCGATCTGCGTGCCGGTCTCCAGCCCCGGCCCGACGACCAGCGCCGAAATCCGTTCGGCCAGCGCCGCGACGAAATCGTCATGCACCCCGTCTTCCACCAGCAGGCGGTTGGGGCTGATGCAGACCTGCCCCGCGTTGCGGAACTTGGCGGCCATGAAGCCCGCCAGCGCCCGTTCCGCATCCGCGTCGTCGAACACCACGAAGGGCGCGTTGCCGCCAAGCTCCATCGACACGCGCTTGACCGTGCGCGCGCACAGCTCCAGCAGCACCCGCCCCACGACGGTCGAGCCGGTAAAGGACAGCTTGCGCACCCGCTCGTCGGCGAGAAGCGCGCCGACCGTATCCACCGCCTGCGCCCGCGAACAGGTCAGCACGTTCAGAACCCCGGCGGGCACCCCCGCCTCCAGCGCCAGATCCGCCAGCGCCAGCGCGCTGAACGGCGCGTCCTCGGATGGCTTCAGCACCACCGGGCAGCCCGCTGCCAACCCCGGCGCGACCTTGCGCGCCACCATCGACAGCGGAAAGTTCCACGGCGTGATCGCCAGCGCGATGCCCACGGGTTCGCGCACCACGACGATCTGCTTGTTCGGGGCGAAGGCCGGGATCACCTGCCCATAGGCGCGGCGGCCTTCCTCGGCGAACCAGTCGATGAAATCCGCGGCGATGTTGGCCTCTGCCACCGCCTCTGGCAGGGGCTTGCCCTGTTCGGTCGACATCAGCCGCCCCAGGTCGGCCGCGCGCGCCCGGATCGCCCCGGCCCAGTCCCGCAGAACGCTCGACCGCTCTCCGGCCAGGCGCCCGGCCCAGTCCTGCTGCGCGGCCTCGGCCGCATCCACGGCGGCGGCGGCATCCTCTGGCGTGGCGTCGGGCACGGTGCCGACCAGTGAATGGTCGGCGGGGTCGCGCACCTCGATCAGCCCGCCGCCGGCAGAGCCGCGCCACGTGCCGCCGATCAGCATGCGGCCCTCGATCATCGCCTGGTCCAGCTGGCTCAGCATCCTCCCCACCCGTCTTGACGCGGCTGTCCTTTCGCGCAGCCTAGACCGGGTTGCAGCGCACAAATGTCAGGCACCCGACAGTTTGCGCGGGGCGGCTTGGCTAGCACCGGAACCAGCAGCGAAAGGGCAAGGCACCATGACCCAGAACGCGACCGATCCCCTTGGCGTCGGGGCCGAAAACAGCTCTGGCACGCTGCGCGCGCCGATCGCGCCGCAGATGGTGGGCCACGCGGTCCTGACCCCGTCCGACCCGGTCGAGGCCGGAAGCTGGCAAAGCCTTGCCCTGACCTACACCGCCGGACCCTACGGCATCGACGACAGCGGCTCGCTGCGGGTCTGCTTCCGCTTTGCCTCGGACCAGTCGCCGCCGCAGTTCAACGATCCCGCGGGCGCGAACTACACCGAGATCACCGCCTCGAACGGCGCGGTGCTCGACTATCGCTTCGATCCAAAGGGCAACGTCCGGCCCTGGGACAACACGATCTACATCAAGGTGGTCAAGGGCTACCTGCTGCCGGGCGACACGATCACCCTGCGCTTCGGCGTGCGCGATCATGGCGGGCCGGGGATGCGCATGCAGACCTTCTGCGAGGACAGCTTCGAGTTTCGCGTGCTGGCCGATCCGCTCGCCACCTTCAACTATCAGCCGGTCCCCGACCAGCCGCAGTTGCGCCTTGTCCCCGGTCCGGCCGCGCGCTTCGTCGCCACGCTGCCCACGCAGCGCCGCCCCGGCCAGCCTTTCTCGCTCCACCTCAAGGCAGAGGACCGCTGGGGCAATCCGACCGACCGGGCGGCGGGCACCTATCGCCTGACCGCCGACGCCCCCGTCGACGGCCTGCCCGGCACCGTCACCTTTCCCGAAGGCGCGCGGCACGTCCGCCTGGACGGGCTGACCGCGAATGAGACGGTCACGATCACGCTGTCGGACGACACCGGCGCGCAACTGGCCCGTTCGAACCCGATGGAGATCGACGCCGACGCGACGCTTCTGCCCTACTGGGCCGACCTCCACGGCCAGTCCGAGGAAACCATCGGCACCAATTCGGCCCGCGCCTATTTCGCCTTTGCCCGCGACCTGGCCCCGGTCGACGCTATCGGCCACCAGGGCAACGACTTTCAGATCACCGCCGAATTCTGGGCCCATCTCGACAGCCTGACCGAGGCGTTCGAGGTGCCGGGCGAATTCCTCGCCATCCCCGGCTACGAGTGGTCCGGCAACACCGGGCTGGGCGGCGACCGCAACGTGTTCTTCCCCGAAACCGGGCGCACCATCCGCCGGTCCTCGCACGCGCTGATCCCAGACGACAGCGACATCGACACAGACGCCCTGACCGCCGGCGACCTCTTCGAGGCCTTCGCCGGGAACGGCGAATGGGACGTGGTCTGCTATGCCCATTGCGGCGGGCGCTATGCCGACCTGCGGGTCGCCCATGACGGGCGCTTCGAAACCTCGGTCGAGGTGCATTCCAGCTGGGGCACCTTCGAATGGCTGGTGCACGACGCCTTCGACCTCGGCTTTCGCATGGGCATCGTGGGCAATTCCGACGGCCACAAGGGGCGGCCCGGCGCCTCCTACCCCGGCGCGGGCAAGTTCGGCGCGATCGGCGGCCTCACCTGCCTTCTGATGGAAGAGCTGACACGCCCGGCGCTCTTCGACTGCCTGCGCAAGCGGCGCCACTACGCCACCACGGGCGGGCCGACCGGACGCCCGCTGATCGACCTGCATGTCGCCTTCGACGAAACGGCGCAGGTCCAAGACGACGACCCCGCAATTGGCCCGGCCAGCGGGACGCCGGGCAACCGCGCGCTGATGGGCCAGATCGTGCATCTGCCGAAGGGCAGCGCGACGCTGCACGCCCGCATCCGGGCCGCCGCCCCGATCGAGCGCGTCGATATCTTCAACGGGCGGGACCTTGTGGACAGCATCGCGGCGCATTCCGTGCCCCCCGACAGCCACCGCATCCGCATCGAGTGGGAGGGCGCCGAATACCGCGGCCGCTTCCGCCAGGTTCTCTGGGACGGCACCGCGCGGTTCTCGCACGCCCGCATCCGCAACCTGTCACCGGTCAACTTCTTCAACCCGGACAAACGACTGGAACAGGTGAACCCGCACACCGCGCGCTGGCAGTCGCTGACCACGGGCAACACCGCCGCCGCCGACATCTGGCTGGACGACGCCACCACCGGCACGCTGACGATCGACACGCCGCTGGTGCAAAAGACGATCGAGCTTGCCTCGATCACCGAGGCCGGGACCACCTTCGATCGTTCCGCGACCCTGCCACGCTGGCTCAGGGTGGCTCGCCTGCCAGAACGGATGCACACCGCCACGTTGACGCTGACCCGGGCCATTCCCCTGCGCGACAGCGGCGACAATCCCGTCTACATTCGGCTGGTGCAAGAGGACGGCACACGCGCCTGGACAAGCCCGGTCTACATCTTCCGCGACGGCGGCTAGGCGCGCCGCCGAGGAGCGATTGACAGCGGCACCGGCAGCTTGAAAACCTGTCGGCACGCCGGGCCATCGAGGGTTCCAAACCGTTGACCGAACGCGACAAACGTCTTGAAGCCCATGCCGAACGCCTGCGGATGAACCCGCAGATCGCTGCGCTTCCTGAAGAAGCCGTCACCGCGTTGGCCCGCCGCACCAGGCTGATCCGCTTCGAATCGGGTGACCGCGTCCTCAGCCGCGGCGACGAGATCCGCTATGCCGGGGTGATCCTGCGCGGCGGTATCCGCAGTTCGATCAACGGCTACGACGGGCACGAGCTGTCGATCTCGATCATGCGGCGCGGGGCTTTCTATGG
>JAUIIC010000279.1 GCA_030431935.1 Alphaproteobacteria bacterium
GCGTCATTGCTGGGTTTTTCCCACGAGGGGCTGGTCCTGGGCAATGACGTGATCGGCCAGGCGCTGCGCACCGTGCGGGGCATCGACGTGACCGAGGACAGCGTGTCCATCGAGGTGATGAAGGCCGTCTGCCTCGACGGCGGGCCGGGGCACTACCTGGGCAGCGACCAGACGCTGAAGCTGATGCAGTCCGAATACGTCTATCCCGAGATCGGCAACCGGATGTCGCCCAAGGAATGGGTCGAGGCCGGGCAGCCGCTGCTGCTGGACCGGGCCACGGCGCGGAAGGACGCGATCCTCCAGACCGCCCCGGTGCAGGTCCCGCCCGAAGTCGACCGGGCCGTCCGCGCCCGGTTCCGGATGCATTTCTAGGGGCGAAACCGGCCGGCTGGGCCACGTCGGCAAGACGTCGGCATCGCGTCGGCATCGCGTCGGCGCGCGGGATGGTACCGGCGGGGGAACGCCGCTTTGCGGCGTGCCTCCGGCGGGAGTATTTTCGAACAGAAGAAGCCGGGGGCGCGCGCCGGGTGTGGGGGCCGGGCGCGCGGGTCGCCGGGCGGCGGGGGCCGAAGCGCCGCCGCCGCCGTCCTTGTCAGGCGGCGAAGACGCGGGTCAGCGCGGCGTCGACGGCATCGGTGATCTGGTCGATGTCGTCGGCGGTGGCGATCAGCGCGGGGCTGAAGCACAGCGTGTTGTTGAAGCCGGGCACCGAGCGGTTGGTGGCGCCGATGATGACGCCCTGCGCCATGCAGTCGGCGACCACGGCCTGCACCTTCTTTTCGTGGGCCGGTTCGCGGGTGGCGCGGTCGGCCACCAGTTCGGCCCCGCAGAAAAGCCCCTTGCCGCGCACGTCGCCCACGACGGCGTGCTTGTCCTTGAGCGCATGCAGGTTGGCCATCAGCCGCGCGCCCATGTCGAGGGTGTTCTGCAGCAGGTCTTCCTCTTCGATGATCTTCATGTTCTCGATCGCCGCCGCCGGGCCCGCGGTGCAGCCGCCGAAGGTCGAGATGTCGCGGAAGTAGTCCAGCGGATCGTCGGGGTTGGCCTTGAACATGTCGAAGACCTTTTCGGTGGTGACCATGCAGGCGATGGCGGCATAGCCCGAGGCCACGCCCTTGGCCATGGTCACGAAATCGGGCCGGACCCCGTAATGCTGGTAGCCGAACCACGTGCCGGTGCGCCCGACGCCGCAGACGACCTCGTCGATGTGCAGAAGGATCTCGTACTTGTCGCAGATCTCCTGCACGCGCTGCCAGTAGCCTTCGGGGGGCGTGATGACGCCGCCGCCCGCCGTGACGGGTTCGAGGCAGAGACCGCCCACGGTGTCGGGACCTTCGCGCAGGATCACCTCCTCGATGGCGTCGGCGGCACGCTCGCCGTAGTTCTCGACATCCCACTGGGCGCGGTATTCCAGGCAGTGCGGCACCTCGACGAAGCCGGGCGCGAAGGGGCCGTACTGGGCGTTGCGCTCCAGCTGGCCGCCCGCCGACATCGCCGCGATGGTCGAGCCGTGGTAGTCGCGTTCGCGGTAGAGGATCTTGTTCTTGCGGCCGCCGTAGCGCTTGTGCGCGATCTGGCGGATCATCTTGAACGCCTTCTCGTTCGCCTCGGACCCCGAATTCGTGTAGTAGACGCGGCTCATGCCGGGCATCTTGCCGATCAGCATCTCGGCAAAGCGCGCGCCCGGGATCGAACCGGCGGAATTGGCGAAGTAGTTCATCTGCAGAAGCTGGTCGCGCACCGCGTTGGCGATGCGTTCACGCCCGTAGCCCACGTTCACCGTCCAGACCGCGCCGGACACCGCGTCGAGGTGCTCCTTGCCCTTCTGGTCCCAGACGCGCATGCCCTTGCCCTCGACGATGATGCGGGGATCGGTCGTCTCGAAGGGCTTGTGCTGGATCAGATGGTGCCAGAGATGGGCGCGGTCGGCCTCGACCACGGCGCTGAGGTCGTTGGGATTGATCTGGGTGTTCATGACTGGGTGCTCCGCAGGCGGGCCAAGGGCCGGGCGAGGTGTATCAGCACATCACGTTGCCTTTTTTCCGGGCGGCCCGATAGGGCCAGTTGCCCGACATGCGTAAGGCCAGCGCAGAATGGTTTTGCAATGCAATGATTGCGCTTTCATTCTGGTGCCCGCAATGCGCGCCGATTTGTGTTCGGCGGTTTGGCACGTGTGCCGCGACGGGATGCGGACGCAGTAACAGGGAGACGACATATGATGAAGAACAGAACGCTGAAGGGCGCCGTGGCTTCGCTTGCGCTGGTTTGCGCCGGCGGTTCGGTCCAGGCCGGCGGGCATCTGAGCGAGATCACCGTGGCCTATTTCCTCGAATGGCCGATGCCGTTCCAGTACGCCAAGGTCAAGGGCATGTACGAAGAGGCGATGGGCGTCGACATCAACTGGGTCAGCTTCGACACCGGCACGGCGATGTCGGCGGCGATGGCCTCGGGCGACGTGCAGCTGGCCGTGAGCCAGGGCGTTCCGCCCTTCGTGGTGGCCACCTCGGCCGGGCAGGATCTTCAGATCGTGGACGTGGCCGTCAGCTATGCCGACAACGACAACTGCGTCGTGGCCGAGGCGCTGGAGATCGACAAGGACAGCGCGGGCGAACTGGCGGGCAAGAAGGTCGGCGTGCCGATCGGCACCGCGGCGCATTACGGGTTCCTCAAGCAGATGGACCATTTCGGCGTCGACATCACCACGATGGAAATCGTCGACATGGCCCCGCCGGACGGCGCGGCGGCCTTCGCGCAGGGCAACCTCGACATGGTCTGCGGCTGGGGTGGCGCGCTGCGCCGCATGAAGGAGCATGGCAACGTGCTGCTGACCGGCGACGAGAAGACCGCGCTGGGGATCCTGGTGTTCGACGTGACCTCGGCCCCGGCCGAGTTCGTGGCCGAGAACGAGGACCTCGTGGCCAAGTTCCTGGCGGTGACGGCGGAAGCCAACGCCATGTGGAACTCTGGCGAGAACACCGCCGAGATGCTGCCGGTGATCGCGCAGGACGCGGGCATGGACGAGACCGCGACGGCCGAGACCATCGCCACCTTCGTCTTCCCGACGGTGGACGAGCAGCTGTCGGGCGCCTGGCTGGGCGGCAACGCGCAGGAGTTCATGAACGGCGTGGCGCAGGTGTTCCTGGATGCCGGGTCGATCGACGCCAAGCGTGACAGCTATGCCAGCGCGGTGAACACCGCGCCGCTGGCCGCCGCTTCGGGCATGTAAGACGACGCGGGCGGCCCCGGCGACGGGGCCGCCCCTTTTCCTTTCTCCGACCGAACTGGGGAACCGATGTCCGGTCTGACCATTTCCAATCTTTCGATGCGTTTCGACCTGCCCAACGGCGGGCATGTGCAGGCGCTCAAGGACGTGTCGCTGTCCATCGCCGAGGGCGAGATCGTGTCGGTGCTGGGGCCTTCGGGCTGCGGCAAGACCACGCTTCTGAACATCATTGCGGGCTTTCTGGCCCCCACCTCGGGCAAGATCGAGATGAACGGCCACGTGGTGACAGGGCCCGCGGCGGAACGGGGCATGGTGTTCCAGAAGGGCGCGCTTTTCGAGTGGATGAGCGTGCGCGAGAACGTGGATTTCGGCCCACGGATGAAGGGCATGGCCAAGGCCGAGCGGGACCGCATCGCCGACCACCTGCTGGAAAGCGTTGGGCTGCAGTCGTTCAAGGAAAAGGCGGTCTATGAGTTGTCGGGCGGGATGCAGCAGCGCGTGGCGCTGGCCCGCTGCCTCGCCAACGACCCCGACGTCATCCTGATGGACGAGCCGCTGGGCGCGCTGGACGCGCTGACGCGCGAGAAGATGCAGGGGCTGGTCCTGAAACTCTGGAAGGAGACCGGAAAGACGGTCATCCTCATCACCCATTCCGTCGAAGAGGCGCTGCTTCTGGGCGAGCGGCTGATCGTGATGGCGCCGCGGCCCGGGCGCATCCACAAGGAATACAAGCTGCCCTTCGCCGATCTGGGTGTCGGAAAGGACCTGCGCGAGGTGAAGAAGATGGACGGCTTCGCCGAGACGCGCGAGGAGATCCTGGGCATGATCTGGGAGATGGAAGAAGAGATCATGGGCCGCACCGAGGTGGCGACATGAGCGTCCTGATCTTCTATGTCGTCCTCTTCGTGATCGCGTTCCTGCTGGTCAAGCT
>JAUIIC010000280.1 GCA_030431935.1 Alphaproteobacteria bacterium
AGGATCAGGTCGGGCTGGGTCTGGGCCGCCATGTCCACGGCGGCGGCGCGGGTGCGCGCGATGCCCGTCACCTCGTGCCCCATCTCGGACACGATGGCGTGCAGGTCCATGGCGATGATCGCCTCGTCCTCGATAATCATGACCTTGCCCGCGACGCTGGCCTGCATCTCGCGCAGTGCGATGTCGATCAGCTCTTCCGCCTCGCTGGGGGTGACCTGCATGATCGCGGCGATCTCGGCGGCGCCGAACCCCTCGATCGTGCTCAGCAAGAGCGCCTCGCGCGTATTGGGCGTCAGCGCCGACAGGTGGTCGAGCGCGGCGGCCTCCAGCGGGCTCAGCGCCTCGTCGGTCTGCGCGGTCGGCGCCCCGGTCGAGGCCCAGATCATGTGGAAGGCGCGGAACAGCGCGGCCTTGGGCGCGGCGCTGCGGTCGAACACGCCGGGGTCCTGCAGGATCGCCTCCAGCGTGGCGGCGGCATAGCGGTCGCCGCTGTCCTGTCCGCCGGTCAGCGCGCGCGCGTACCGCCGCAAGAAGGGCAGTTCCGCGCCGATAAGTGCCGATATGTCGCTGTCCATCGTGGTCATGGTCGTCCTATGCTCCGTCCTGCCCCTGTTTTGGGCGAACAAAAGGCTTATCTGATGGGATGTTCGTTGTGAACACCCGACGCAGACGGGCCGATCCTGAGGGTACAGTTGGGACGCGAAGACGGAAATTCCAGCTTTCGTCGACAGATCGACGAGAACCTGCGCCGCGCATTCTGCACCCCTGCGCAGGATGAGGCGCAGAATGACCTGCCCGCGCGTCTGCGCGACCTGCTGGAACAGTTGCGCACGCAATGCCGCGACAGCCGCGAGGACCGGGATGGCTGAGACCGGCGCGCGCCGCTGATGCTGGGGGCGGCGCGTGGCATCGACCGGCTGAACCGGCTGGGCTTTCGGCTGGCGGCGCTGTTGTCCATCGCGCTGCTGCCTCTTGGACTGATCGCCGTGTTGCAGACCGACCGCGTGATCGCCGAGAGCCGCGAACGGGCCGAGGCGGCGCTGATGGGCCGCGCCGTGCAGGCGGCCTCTTACGAAAAGGAACTGATCCAGACGGCGATCGGCGCCGGGCGTGCCTTTGGCGCGGCGGTGCGCAGCGTGCGCCACGACCGGGCTGCCTGTTCGTCGCTCTTCCGCGATTTCATCGACGCCTCGGACACTTTCGTCTTCGCCGGCTACATCGACGCGGACGGGGTGATGAAATGCACCTCGGAAGGCGTGTCGATGCATTTCGCCGACGCGCCCATCTTCCAGGACCTCAAGGCCAACCCCCGCGTTCTGGCGCGGCTGAACACCGTGGGCCCGATTTCCGGCGAACCGGCGGTGATCGTCACGGTGCCGGTGCTGGACGGGACGCGTTTCGACGGGGCGATCTCGGTGTCCGTGCCCCATGCCGCGCTGCTGGACGGGGTATTCCGCGCCTCGGATCATCCGCCGCTCGACCTCGTGACCTTCAATGCCGAGGGAGAGGTGCTCCTGGCCGCCGGCGGGCTGGACGGCGTGGCCGACAGGCTGCCCGCCGACCGGCCGATGGACACGTTGGCCCGGGCGTCGACCACCTCCTTCATCGCGCGCACCGCGGCCGGGTCGGAGCGGGTGTTCACCGTGGTGCCGCTGATCGAGGATACGGTCTTTGCCGTCGCGGTCTGGTCGCTCGATGCCGCGCCGCCCGCCCAGCGGCTGATTACCGTGCCGACCGTTGCGATCCCGGTCCTGATGTGGCTGGCCAGCCTTGGCGTGGCCTACTACGCGGTGCACCGGCTGGTGATCCGGCACATCCGCCGCCTGCGCCACCGCATCCGCGTCTTTACCTCGGCCCGCCGCACGCTGCCCGCCGCCGACGACGACGAACTGCCCGCCGAACTGCGCGAGGTGTCGGACGCCTTCCAGGCGATGACCGAACGCATCATCGCCGACGAGGCGCACCTGGAAAGCTCGATCCACGAAAAGAACGTGCTGCTGCGCGAGGTGCACCACCGGGTCAAGAACAACCTGCAGCTCATCACCTCGATGATCTCGATGCAGCTGCGCCAGACCGACGCGCCCGAGATGCGCCGCCAGTTGCAGCGGTTGCAGGACCGGGTGCGCGGGCTCGCCGTCATTCACCAGAACCTCTACAACGCATCCTCGCTGTCCAAGGTGCGCGCCGACGTGCTGGTGCGCGAGATCGTGGACCAGATGTTGGTGCGCGCCGTCGACCCGGCGGGTGGCATCCGCGTGACGCGCGAACTTGTGGAAACCACGCTCTATCCCGACCAGGCCCTGCCGCTTGCGCTTCTGGCGAACGAGGCGATCACCAACGCGCTGAAATACCTGGGCGCACCGACCGATGGCAAACCGTGGATCGACGTGACGCTGGCGCGGCAGGAGGACGGGCAGCTGCGCCTGACGGTGGCCAATTCCGCGGGCGCCCCGGTGGCGGAAACCCTGCCCTCGGACGGCACCGGGCTTGGCACGCGCCTGATCGAGGCGTTCACGATCCAGCTGGGCGGCACCCTGACGGTCGGAGAGACCGACGGCACCTACCGGCTGGAGGTCGTGTTCCGCGAGGTGGAGTTCGACTCCGCCGAGGCCGCGCCGTTGCCCGCCCCGGCGAGATAGCCGCGCGGGCCCGGATGCGGCAGCTTGCCGGTGAAGGCAAGCGCCCACAGAAGGATCGGGATGGCGATGAAGCCGCCCAGCGGCCCCCAGAGCCACAGCCAGAACACCAGCGACAGGAACACCAGAAGAGGGTTCACCGACATCCGCCGCCCGATCAGCGCCGGGGTGACGAACTGGCCCTCGGTCAGGTTCAGCGCCACGAAGATCACCGGCGGCAAGAGCTGGGCGATGCCGTCGAACACCACCACGCCCGCCACCGCCAGCATCACCGCGACGCAGGCCGGCCCGAGGTAGAGGATGAAGTTCATCAGCGTCGCCACCACGCCCCAGAGCATCGGCTGCGGCATGTCGATCAGCGCCAGCGCCGCCGCCACGCAGCCCCCGAAGACGCAGTTGATCAGCGCGATCGCCAGGAAATAGCGCGACACCATGCGGTCGGCCTCCTTCAGCCGCGCGCCGATCTTGCCGCCGCCCACCTGGGTCTCGATCCAGTCGTAGATCTCGTCCTGGGACATCACGAAGAAGAACAGCGTGCCGATGAAGATCAGAAGTTGCGCGGCAAAGGCGGGCGCCACGAAGATCGCGTCCAGCACCGAGGGCACGCGCGGCCCCTCGTCGCCGTCGGGCACGGTACCGTCCGGCGATATGGCGCGCGCCACCTCCTCCGAGGCGGACGAGATCACCCCCAGCATGTCCTGCAGGCTGCGGAAGGTCTCGCGCAGCTCCAGCCAGATCTGCGGCGCCTGGGTCAGCAGCCGCGAGAAGACGGGGCCGAGGAACACGAGGATCCCGGCCAGCAGAAGCAGGCTGACGCTCATCACCACCAGCGCGCTCAGCCAGGACGGGGCACCGCGCCGCTCGATGGCATGCGAGATCGGCGACAGCACGACGCCGATCACAAGCCCAAGCACCAGCGGCGCGAAGACATCGGCCGCGAGTTGCAAGGCGGCGAAGCCCGCGATCACGGCCAGCAGGATGATCGCCCAGCGGGCGGCGGTATCGAGCGCCATGTCGGCCCTTCCTGTGGGCCCGCTCGCCGGGCCCGGTCTGCGCCCGACTATAGGACATGCCCGCGCCGCTGACGATGGCCCCCGATGCGATGGCCGTGCATCGCGGGCTGAGCGGCGCGCGCCGCCCCGAACAGCCGCCGAAAGGCGGCCCGCCACGCTCCCTTTGGGTCATGTCCCGGCGCGGTTGGTGCGAAGAAACCTCTGCCCGGAACAGCCGCGAAGCGGCCCGGGCAGCGGATGGCCGCCCCCACGGCCAGCCGCTTTGGGGACGTTTGCGCGCGCTCGGGGGTCGTCCGGACTTGGGCGGGATAAAGTGGCGACTTCGGACGTCGGAGCGGCTGCCCGCGGCCATCCGGTGCCCTCTGTTGGGGGAATGTCCCGGCGCGGGTCGAGCGGCGAAACCCCGCCCGGAACAGCCGCGAAGCGGCCCGGGCAGCGGCCGGCCGCCCCTTCGGCCAGCCGCTTTGGGGACGTTTGCGTTGGGATTGAGGTCGTTCGG
>JAUIIC010000281.1 GCA_030431935.1 Alphaproteobacteria bacterium
CCTATGCCGAACCGGCCCAGCGCTATTGCCCCGCAGGCGTCTACGAGGTGGTGGAAAAGGACGGCGCGCCGGAATTCGTCATCAACTTCCAGAACTGCGTCCACTGCAAGACCTGCGACATCAAGGACCCCAGCCAGAACATCCACTGGACGGTCCCGCAGGGCGGCGACGGGCCGAACTACCCCAACATGTGACAATCGCGTGTGCGGCGCGCGCCGTGCCGTCGCCGCACATTGCCACCCGCCGGGGCACGGGCTAGGTTTTTTGCAACATTCGCAAAAAGGTGTTGCCCGTGACCTTCCTGAACCGCCTGAAGCTTTGCGCCGCCGCTGCCCTTGCGGTGTCGATCGCCGCGCCGGCGCTGTCGCAGGGGCTGGCAGGGTCCTATCTCGCGGCCCGCCACGCCAGCGGGTTCAATGACTTCCGCGCCGCGGCCGACTACTACACCCGCGCCATGGTGGCCGACCCCGAGAATCCCGCGCTGATGGAAGCCGCCGCGCGCGCGCATCTCAGCCTCGGCGACCTGGACCGCGCGGTGGCCATCGCCCGGCGGATGGACTCCATCGGCGCACCGACCCAGATCGCCTCCATCGCGATCCTCGCCGACCGCTTCCAGAAGGGCGGCTTCGACGGCGTTCTCGCCGATCTCGACGCCGCGCCGCGCATCGGCCCGATGGTGGATTCGCTCCTGCGCGCCTGGGCGGAAATCGGCGCCGGCCGCATGTCCGAGGCCCTGACCGCCTTCGACGAGGTGATCTCGACCGAAGGTCTCGAAGCCTTCGGCCTCTATCACAAGGCCCTCGCGCTGGCGCTCGTCGGCGACCTCGAAGGCGCCGACGATATCCTGTCGGGCCGCAGCCAGGGCACCATCGCCCTCGACCGGCGCGGCGCGCTCGCCCATGTCCAGATCCTCAGCCAGCTTGACCGGAACGCCGACGCCATCGCCGTTATAGACGATCGGTTCGGCCCCCAGCCCGACAGCGGCCTGATCGCGCTCCGCGACAGGCTGGACGCCGGGGCGCCCGAACCCTTCGACACCATCACAAGCCCCACCGACGGCGCGGCCGAGGTGTTCTACAGCGTCGCCAACGCGCTGCGCAACGAATCCAACTCGGCCTACACGCTGGTCTTCAGCCGCACCGCCGAAATCCTGAGCCCCGGCCATATCGACGCCATCCTGCTGAGTGCCGCGCTTCTGGAAAGCATGGAGCTCTACGATCTGGCGACAGAGGCCTATGGCGCCATCCCCCGGGACGACCCGGCCTTCAGCGCCGCCGAGATCGGGCGCGCCGAAAGCCTGCGCCGGGCCGGCGACACCGAAGAGGGCATCGCCGCCCTGCGCGCGCTCATCGCGGACCGCCCGGACATCCAGGCGGCGCATGTGGCGCTCGGCGACGCGCTGCGGCAAGAGGAACGCTATGACGAGGCCAGCCGCGCCTATGACGCCGCCGTCGACCTGATAGAGACGCCCAGCGACCGGCACTGGATCATCTTCTTCGCCCGCGGCATCACCCATGAACGCGAAGACCGCTGGGACAACGCCGAAGCCGATTTCCGCCGCGCGCTGGAATTGCGGCCGAACCAGCCGCAGGTGATGAACTACCTCGGGTATTCCTTCGTCGAGATGGGCATCAACCTCGACGAGGCGCTCGACCTGATCGAGCGTGCCGTGGCCGAGGATCCGGGCTCGGGCTACATCGTCGACAGCCTCGGCTGGGTGCTCTACCGGCTCGGCCGCTTCGACGAGGCCGTGGGCCACATGGAACGCGCCGCCGAACTCTTGCCGGTGGACCCGATCGTCAACGACCACCTTGGCGATGTCTACTGGGCCGTGGGCCGCCGGATCGAGGCAGAGTTCCAGTGGCGCCGCGCCCTGTCCTTCGACCCGGAAGAAGAGGACGCGGCGCGCATCCGCCGCAAGCTCGAGATCGGGCTTGACGCCGTCCTGATCGAAGAGGGCGAAGAGCCGGTCTCGGCGGACCTCCGCGACGGCTGACGCGGTGCCACCGGTGCGCGCCACCGCCTTCGCCCCGGCCAAGGTGAACCTGACCCTGCATGTCACCGGCCGCCGGGACGACGGCTATCACCTGCTCGACAGCCTCGTGGCCCATGTCGGCACCGGCGATGACGTGACGGTGGCGGTCGCCGATGGGCTGGCGTTCACCGTGACCGGACCGCACGCGGCGGGCGTGCCGACCGACAGCACGAACCTCGTGCTGCGCGCCGCCGCCCTGATGGGCGGGCCGCCCCTGTCGATCACGCTGGACAAGCGCCTGCCCCCCGCCTCGGGCATCGGCGGCGGATCGTCGGATGCCGCCGCGACCCTGCGCGCCATCGCGGCGCTGCGGGGCGTCCCGCTGCCGCCGGACGCCGCCGTGCTGGCGCTCGGCGCAGATGTTCCGGTGTGCCTCGCCGCCCGCCCCGCCCGCATGTCGGGCATCGGTGAGCGTCTGGCCCCCGTCGCGCCCTTGCCGCCCGCCTGGCTGGTGCTGGCCAATCCCGGCGTCTCGGTGCCCACGCCCGACGTCTTCCGCGCCCTTGCACGCCGCGACAACCCGCCGATGCCCTGCGATCTGCCCGCCTGGCCCGACGCCGCCGCGCTGGCCGCCTGGCTCGCCACCCAGCGCAACGACCTGGAGGCGCCCGCGCGCGCCATCGCGCCCGCCATCGGCAACACGCTGGCCGCGCTCGCCGCCACGCCCGGCTGCCTGCTCGCCCGCATGTCGGGGTCCGGCGCCACCTGCTTCGGCCTCTTTGCCGGCGCCACCACCGCACAGGCCGCCGCCGCGACCCTCGCTGCCGGGCACCCCGATTGGTGGACCGCCGCTGCGCCCCTCCTCACCAGGCCGCCCGAACCCCGGCTGACGGCCTGAAAGACCGCTGCAGGCTTCTTCTCTGAAAAAATACTCACGGCGCCGCAGGTCACGCCCGCGCAACGCCCGTCAGGCGCGCGGACGTCTCAGCTGATCCGCGCCACCACGTAATCGGCCAGGTCGTGCAGCGCGTCGCGCAGCGGGTCCTCGGGCAAGGTCAGGATCGCGGCCTTCGCCTTGTCGGCCCAGCCCAGCGCGTCGGCGCGCGTCGCCTCCATCGCGCCGTGACGCGCCAGAAGCTCCATCGCATGCTCCAGGTCGCCGTCGCGCTGGTCGCCCTTCTCGATCACCCGCGCCCAGAACGCGCGCTCCCCGGCATCGGCCGCCGCCACCGCCTTGATGACCGGCAGCGTCAGCTTGCGCTCGCGGAAATCGTCGCCCACGTTCTTGCCGGTGGCCGCGCTGTTGCCGCCATAATCCAGCAGGTCGTCGACGATCTGGAAGGCGATGCCCAGCGCGTCGCCATAGGTGTGCAGCGCGGTGACCTGGTCCTCGGGCGCCCCGGCGATCACGCCGCCCACCTCGGTCGCGGCGGAAAACAGCGCCGCCGTCTTGCCGCGCACCACCTTCAGGTAGATGCCCTCGTCCGTGCGCAGGTCCTGCGCCGCGGTCAGTTGCAACACCTCGCCCTCGGCGATCGTGGCCGCCGCGTTCGCCAGGATGTCCAGCACCCGCAACGACCCGGTCTCCACCATCATCTGGAAGGCGCGCGCGAACAGGTAGTCGCCCACCAGCACGCTCGACTTGTTGTCCCACAGAAGGTTCGCCGTGGGCCGCCCGCGCCGCTGGCCGCTTTCGTCGACCACGTCGTCATGCAACAGCGTGGCGGTATGGATGAACTCCACCGTCGCGGCCAGGTGAACGTGATAGGGCCCGCCGTAGCCGCACAGCCGCGCCGCCGCCAACGTCAGCATCGGGCGCAGCCGCTTGCCGCCGGCCTCGACCAGATGCGCCGTCACCTCGGGAATGCGCGGCGCGTGTTCCGACGCCATGCGCGCACGGATCAGCGCGTTCACCGCGCCCATTTCCTCGGTCAGCGCGGCGCTCAGCCGTTCGTGCGGTTTGATCTCTGCGCTATCCAGCCCCATCACCGTCCCGTCAGGTCTATCGACAAAGTGGGGCACCTGCCCCTAAATCCGGTGGCATGAGAGAGCTTCTGCGCACCAACGATCCCACACTCATCGCATTCGCCACGGCGCTGCTTGAGGGCGAGGATATAGACTGCTTTCAGATGGACGTCCACATGAGCGTTCTGGAAGGCTCCATCGGCAT
>JAUIIC010000043.1 GCA_030431935.1 Alphaproteobacteria bacterium
CGCGCGTTCGTTCATCGGGTGGGTCAGGCCGGCCCCGCGGGCGCAAGGCGCCCGCCGTCGCGCACCATCTCGACCCGGGTGGCGCGCCCGGTCCGGTCGTCGGTCTCGACGAACAGGCCCGACAGGGTGGCCTCGCCCTCTGCCGGCTGGAACCGGCCCCTGGACATGCCCGTCACGAAGCGGCGCAGGGGTTCCGCCTTGTCCATGCCGATGACCGAGTTGTAGTCGCCGCACATGCCCGCATCGCTTTGATAGGCGGTGCCGCCGGGCAGGATCATCGCGTCGGCGGTGGGCACATGGGTGTGGGTGCCCACCACGATGCTGGCGCGGCCATCGCAGAAATGGCCCATCGCCATCTTCTCGGACGTCGCCTCGCAATGGACATCCAGAAGGACCGCGTTCGCGGTGCCGCCCAGCGGATGGGCGCGCAGGGTCGCATCGACGGCGGAAAACGGATCGTCGAAGGCGCGTTTCATGAAGACCTGGCCCAGAACCTGCGCCACCAGCACCTTGCGCCCGCCCGGCGCGTCAAAGAGCCTCGCGCCGCGGCCCGGTGCGGACTTGGCATAGTTCAGGGGCCGCAGGATACGCGGTTCGCCCTCGATGCCTGACAGCATGTCCTTCTGGTCGAAGGCGTGATCGCCCAGGGTCAGCACATCGGCCCCGGCCTCCAGCAAGAGCCGGGCATGGGCCATCGACAGGCCCGCGCCCGATGTGGCGTTCTCGGCGTTGACCACGCAGAACTCGGCCCGCCACGCCGCACGCAGCGCGGCCAGCCGGTCCGCGATCGCCGCGCGTCCCGCGCGACCGACGACATCCCCGAGAAACAGGATCCTCATGCCCGTCAGGCCTAGGCCGCCCCCGGCGTGCGGGCAAGCGCAAATCGCGCAATCGGCGCGGGTGGGGCCGCGCTATCCCGGCGAAGGATGAAAAACGTGGATCTCGGTCTCGGTGATGAGCGCGTCGAGCGGCTGGTCCGTGGGTTCGACCGGCAGGTCCGCCGCCTCTTGCGCCGCCCAGGCGAAACCGACGGCCAGGGTCTGCCGGCGGGAGCGAAGGGCCTCGAGCGTGCGGTCGTAGAACCCGCCGCCATAGCCCAGCCGGTTGCCCGCCCGGTCGAACGCCACCAGCGGCACGATCAAAAGTTCCGGGTCGATCCAGTCGCCCGACACCGGCACCCGCGCGCCGAACGGGCCGTCCTCCATCGGGGTTTCGGGCGTCCAGGCCCGGAACCGCAGCGGCTGGCCCTTGCCTTGGATCACCGGCACGCCGACCGGCCCGTGCCGGGCCAGCTCTGCCATGGCGGGCAACGGGTCGATCTCCGTGCGCATCGGCATGTAGCCCGCCATCGGCTTGCCCCGCAGCCCCCGAAGGTGCGCAATAAGGTTCCGCGCCCCCGCGGCCCGGTCGCCGGTGTCGAAGGCCTGCTTGCGCCGGGCGAAGGCGGCCGCGCGGACCGCGGCCTTTGCCTCGGCCAGCCCGCTCACAGCAGCACCGCGGCCGCCAGCCCGAGGAAGGCGAAAAAGCCCACGACGTCCGTCACCGTGGTCACGAAGGCCCCCGAGGCCAGCGCCGGGTCGATCTTGAGCCGGTCGAGCACCACCGGGATCGCGATGCCCGCAAGCCCCGCGACCACGAGGTTGACCACCATTGCCGCGGCGATCACCCAGCCCAGCGTGAACGAGCCGAACCAGACGGCCCCGATCACGCCCATGACCACCGCGAAGATCAGGCCATTGACCAGGCCGACCAGCACCTCGCGCCGAACAAGCCGCATCATGTTCGACGCGGTCAGGTCGCGCGTGGCGATCGCCCGCACCGCCACCGTCAGCGACTGGGTGCCCGCGTTGCCGCCCATGGACGCGACGATGGGCATGAGAACCGCAAGCGCGACGACCTGGGTGATGGCCTCTTCGAACTGGGCGATGACGATCGACGCGATGATCGCGGTGACAAGGTTCACCGCAAGCCAGGGAAAGCGGCGCTTGGTGGTGTCGATCACCTTGTCCGACAGCCGCCCCTCGCCCACGCCCGCAAGGCGCATGATGTCTTCCTCGTGCTCCTCGTCCAGCACGATCATCGCGTCGTCGATGGTGATGACGCCTACCAGCCGCCCGTCGTCATTGACCACGGGCGCCGAGATCAGGTGATACTGGTTGAAGGCATAGGCCACGTCGGCCTCTTCCTGGTGCACCGAGATGGTGCGAAAGCTGTCCTCTGTCAGGTCCTTCAGCTTGACGCTGCGCTTCGACCCCAGAAGCTTGCCGAGCGTCACGTAGCCCGTGGGCCGCATCTTGGGGTCCACGAGGATCAGGTGATAGAAGTCCTCGGGCAGTTCCTCGGTGGCGCGCAGGTAGTCGATGGCCTCGCCCACCGACCAGTGCTCGGGGCCGGCGACGACCTCGCGCTGCATCAGACGGCCCGCGGAGTACTCCGGGTAGGTCATCGCCTGCTCGACGGCCACCCGGTCGGTGATCGCCAGCGCGGCAAGGATGGCCTGCTGCTGCGGGGCCTCCAGGTCCTCGATCAGGTCGACGACGTCATCAGAATCGAGTTCCCGAACCGCCTCGGTCAGGGTCTCGGGACTCAGCGAGGCGATGACCTCTTCCCGGATGCCCTCGTCGATCTCCGACAGGATCTCGCCGTCCATCTCGGGCTCGTAGAGCCGCAAGAGGTCGCGCCGCTCCTCGTCGCCCACCTGTTCCAGAAGGTCGGCGATGTCGGCCGCGTGCAAAGGCTCCATCAGGGCGGTCAGCGCCACCGCGTCATCGGCCGCGACCGCGTCCAGGATGGCGGACACCGTTGCGGGGTCGAGCATGTAGTCCTCGTCCTCGCGGGGCTCGTCGAACTGCTCGTTTTCTGCCATGCGCCGCCCTCCGGATCTGCACGTGAGTCTAGTGGAGCAGAACGAAGGACAACAGGGGTCAGGCCAGAATTTACCTTGCCCGGTTCCCTGTCTATCGTGGCCTGATCAGGAACGAGGCACCATGGCCAAGACGATCATCACCGGGCAGACCCTGCGCTTCGCCGCAGACCCGTTTCACGCCCCGCCCGAGGAGGCCGTGCTGCACGAGCGGCAGGGCGCGGTCGTCCTGCAGGGCGACCGGATCCTGGCCGTGGGCCCAGCCGAGCGGCTTCTCGCCGAGCATCCCGACGCCACCCGCGTGGACCATGGCGCGGCGCTGATCCTGCCGGGGTTCGTGGATGCGCATGTGCACTATCCGCAGACGGCGATCATCGCCAGTTGGGGCAAGCGCCTGATCGACTGGCTGAACGGCTACACATTCCCCGAAGAGATGCGCTTTGGCGATCCCGCATACGCGGCCGAGATCGCGCGGCGCTACCTCGACCTGGTGCTGGCGAACGGGACGACGACGGTCTGTAGCTACTGCACCATCCACCCGGAAAGCGTCGATGCCTTCCTGGCCGAGGCGCAGGCCCGCGGGCTGCGGGCCTATGCCGGCAAGACCTGCATGGACCGCAACGCCCCCAAGGGCCTGCGCGACACGCCGCAATCCGCCCATGACGACAGCGCCGCGCTGCTGGCGCGCTGGCACGGGGTGGACCGGCTGTCCTACGTGATCACGCCCCGGTTCTCGCCGACCTCCTCGCCGGAACAGCTGGAGGCGCTGGGCGCGCTCTGGGCGGCGCATCCCGATTGCCTTATGCAGACGCACCTGTCGGAACAGACCGAGGAATGCGCCTGGGTGGCAGAGCTCTTTCCCGACGCCCGCGACTACCTCGACACCTACGAACGCTTCGGGCTGGTGGGACCCGGAGCGGTCTTCGGTCACGCGATCCACCTGGGCCAGCGCGAGCGTGACCGCTTGAAGGAGGCGGATGCCAGCCTGGTCCATTGCCCCACGTCCAACAGCTTCATCGGGTCGGGGCTGTTCGACATGGCGGGGTTGATGGCCGAAGGCCAGCGCATCGGGCTGGCGACGGACACCGGCGGCGGTTCGTCCTTCTCCATGCTGCGCACCATGGCGGCGGCCTACGAGGTGGGACAGCTGCGCGGGACCGCTCTGCATCCGGCGCAACTGATCTGGCTGGCGACGCTGGGCTCGGCGAGGGCCTTGCGGGCCGATCACCTGATCGGAGACCTCGCGCCCGGCATGGAGGCGGATCTCGTCGTGCTGGACCTTGCCTCGACCGAGGCCATCGCCCAGCGCGCCGCGCGGGCAGAAACGGTCTGGGAACTACTGTTTCCAACGATCATGATGGGCGACGACCGCGCGATCCGCGAGGTCTGGAGCGGTGGGCGGCGCCTGCCCCGTCCCTACACCCGCTAGGCACCGCGCCGGCACCGCGCGCGGACAAGGCCATTCCAATGGCCTTGCGCGCGGCACCCCCCGGGTTCCGGCGGAAAAAGGCGCTTGCAAGCGCCTTGGCCAAGCGGCTTCGAAGCCGCTTACCCGGCCAGGGCCCGGGCGAGCCGCCTCTGGTGCCGCAGGACCTGCGGCAAGTCCAGCGTCACGATCCGCCCGTCGCGCACCACCTGCCGGCCTTCGACGAACAGGTGCCGCACCCGCGCCGGTCCCGCCAGCAGCAACGCGGCGGGGTCCCAGCTTCCGGCGCTTTCCACGCCGGTGACGTCCCAGACGGCGATGTCGGCGCGCTTGCCGGGCGCGATCTGCCCGCAGTCGTCCCGGCCCAGCACCTGCGCCCCGCCGCGCGTGGCGATCTCCAGCGCCTCGCGCGCGCTCATCGCGTCGGCGCCCAGCGCCACGCGTTGCAAGAGCATCGCTTGGCGCGCCTCGGCCACGAGGTTCCCGACGTCGTTGGAGGCGGACCCGTCCACGCCCAACCCGACCGGAACGCCGGCATCGCGCATCGCTCGCACCGGGGCGATCCCCGATCCCAGGCGGCAGTTCGAGCAAGGGCAATGCGCCACGCCCGTCCCCGTCGCTGCGAAGCGGGCGATCTCGGCCCCGTCGAGCTTGACGCAATGGGCATGCCACACGTCGGGCCCGGTCCAGCCGAGGTCTTCGGCGTACTGCCCCGGCCGGCAGCCGAACTGCGCCAGGGAATAGGCGATGTCCTCGTCGTTCTCGGCAAGGTGGGTGTGCAGCATGACGCCCTTGTCACGCGCCAGGAGCGCCGCATCGCGCATCAGCCCGCGACTGACCGAGAACGGCGAACAGGGCGCGACGCCCACCCGCACCATCGCGCCCGGCGCGGGATCGTGGAAGGCGTCGATCACGCGTATGCAGTCGTCGAGGATCGCCCGCTCCTCCTCGACGAGGCTGTCGGGCGGCAGCCCGCCCGCGCTTTGCCCGATGGACATGGCCCCGCGGGTGGGATGGAAGCGCAGGCCGATCTCGGTCGCGGCCTCTATCGTGTCGTCGAGCCGGGCGCCATTTGGGTAAAGGTAGAGGTGATCCGAGGTCAGCGTGCAGCCCGACAGGGCGAGTTCCGCCAGCCCGGTCAGCGCCGAGACCCGCATGTGCTCCGGTCCGAAGCGCGACCAGATCGGGTAGAGCGTCCGCAGCCAGCCGAACAGAAGGGCGTCCTGCGCACCGGGCACGGCGCGGGTCAGCGTCTGGTAGAGGTGGTGATGGGTGTTCACGAGGCCCGGGGTCACCACGCAACCCGACGCCTCGACGATTTCGGCATCCCCGGCGGGCAGGCCCGTGCCGACGCTCCCGATGACGCCCCCATCCAGATGCACGTCGGCGCCGGACAACTCGCGGCGCGCATCGTCCATCGTCAGGACATGGTCGGCGCCGCGGATCAGCCAGCCGGTCACGCGCCGGTCCAGGCCAGTGCGCGGAGGGCCGCCTCGTGCACCTGCGGGTTCGCCGCGGCGACCGCCCGGCCGCCGTCCATGGCCGGCCCGCCGGACCAGTCGGTGACAATGCCTCCCGCTGCCTCGATCACGGCGATGGGCGCCTGGATGTCATAGGGATTCAGCCCGGCCTCGACGACCAGGTCCGCATGGCCGGCCGCAACAAGCGCATAGGCGTAGCAATCCATGCCGTAGCGTGTCAGGCGCACCTTTCCGGCAAGGCGATGGAACGCTTCGGCTTCCTGCGGGGTGCCGATCTCGGGGAAGGTGGAAAACAGGATCGCCTCGTCCAGGGGGCGGGCCGGGCGCGCGGCAAGGGTGCGCGGGCCGAGCGGCCCAGTCATCTCGGCGATACCGAACCCCCCGGCAAAGCGTTCGCCGATATAGGGCTGGTCGATCAGGCCGAAGAGCGGGCCCTTCTCATCGCGGACCGAGATCAGCACGCCCCAGGTTGGCGTGCCGGCCAGAAAGGCGCGTGTGCCGTCGATCGGGTCGAGCACCCAGGTCAGGCCGCTGTAGCCGGCGACCTCACCGTACTCCTCGCCCAGGATGGCATCTTGCGGGCGGCGGTCTCGAAGGATGTCGCGCATCGCCCGTTCCGCGGCGCGGTCTGCGGCCGTCACCGGATCGAAGCCCGCAGCCCCCTTGCTGTCCGCCGCCAGATCGCGGCTGCGGAAATGCGCCAGCGTCGCCTGCCGTGCGGCATCGGCAAGAGCATGGGCCGTGCCGATCAGATCGGCACGGTCCCTGTGATCCTGTCTGGCCATGTCACCGTCCCCGTCTGCGTCCTGTGCCGGGCGCTACAACCCGGGGGCGGGCCGGTCAAGCGATCAGGTCGCCTCGCTCAGCACGCGGGCGAGGTCGAAGAGGCGTCGGCGCTGGGTCTCGGGAATCGAATAGTACGAACGCACCAGTTCAAGCGCCTCACGGTCGCCCATGATGTCGCCGGGCACCTTGCCGCCTTCGGCCGCAGAAGCCCCCTGTTCGGACTCGAGACCTTCGAAGAAGAAGCTGATCGGCACTTCCAGCGCATGGGCGATGTCCCACAGGCGCGAGGCGCTGATACGGTTCATGCCGGTTTCATACTTCTGGATCTGCTGGAACTTGATACCGACCTTTTCGGCAAGCTGTTGCTGGGTCATACCGACCATCCAGCGGCGCTGCCGCACGCGTTGACCTACGTGAACATCTACTGGGTGTTTCATTATCATATCCTTATTCAACCCAACGGATACCACCAAACACCTTACTCATCCGTAAGCATCAACATGTACTTTAGTACAGCCCCGGCAAAATACCGCTTGCCGGACCCGCCCCGGCCTTGTGACCGCCCGCGGGAAACGCCATTCGCCGCTCGCCAAATCCGGGCGGCAAGGCTAGGTTCAGCCGACTTGCCGAAGGAGACTGCGAGACATGAAGGCTTTTCGGGTTTCATCCTACGACACGCCCCCCGCGGTGCAAGAGTGTTCCGCCCCCGAGGCCGGCGTTGGAGAGGTGCAGTTGCGGATCGCCGCCTGTGGATTGAACTTTGCCGATCTTCTCATGGCCACGGGCAAGTACCAGGAGCGTCCGCCCCTTCCCGCGACACTGGGCATGGAACTTGCGGGCACCGTGACCGCGGTGGGCCCGGATACCAGCGGCCCTGCCCCGGGAACGCGGGTCGCGGTATTCGGCGGCTCTGGCGGACTTGCCGAGGTGGGCGTGTTCCCCGCCGATCGCTGCGTGCCCCTGCCTGATGGCATGTCGTTCGCGGACGCCGCTGCCTTCCAGGTGGCCTACGGGACCAGTCACCTGGCGCTGGATCACAAGGCACGGCTGCAGCCCGGCGAAACCCTTCTGGTCCTTGGAGCCGCGGGCGGCGTCGGCCTGACCGCCGTCGAGATCGGCAAACTGATGGGCGCGCGCGTGATCGCGGCGGCCCGGGGCACAGACAAGCTGGCGGTGGCCAGCGCGGCGGGCGCCGACCACCTGATCGACACGGGCACAGAGGACCTGCGGGAGGCGGTCCGGGCACTTGGCGGCGCGGACGTGGTCTATGATCCCGTCGGCGGCGATCAGTTCACCGCAGCGATGCGCGCCTGTCGCCCCGAGGCTCGGCTGATCGTGATCGGTTTCGCAAGCGGGGACGTGCCGCAGATCCCGGCGAACCACCTGCTGGTCAAGAATCTGTCGGTGCTGGGCCTCTACTGGGGCGGCTACATGGCCTTCCGGCCCGAGATCGTCACCGACAGCCTGTCGCAGCTTTTCGCCTGGTATGCCGAGGGCCGTTTGAAACCGCATATCAGCCATCGGCTTCCGCTGGATCGCGCCGGCGAGGGCATGGAGTTGCTGCGCAGCCGCAAGTCCACCGGCAAGGTGGTCATCGAGATCGGGACCTAAGGGGCGCGCGTCACGTTGCCGACACGGAACCGGCCCATGTTGTCCCGCGAATGAACCGGAGGCCCCGATGATTCCCGCCGCCTTCTCGGCCCCGGGCCGCTTCTTTCGGGGCAACCTTCACACGCATTCCACGCTTTCGGACGGCGTTCTTGCACCGGAAGAGGTCTGTCGCCGTTACCGCGACGAGGGTTACGACTTCATCAGCCTGACCGACCATTTCGTCGGCCTTTACGGCTATCCCATCGCCGACACGCGCCCGTTCCGCAGCAACAGCTTCACCACGATTCCGGGGGCCGAGCTGCATTCCGGCGCGATGGGGAACGGCGAGATCTGGCATATCCTGGCGGTCGGCCTGCCAGAGGACTTCGCCCCGGCGAACGCGCCCCATTTCGTACCGGTGGAGGGACAGGAGACCGGGGCCGAGCTGGCGCGGCGCGCCCGGCGGGCCGGCGCCTTCGTGGCCATCGCGCACCCGCGCTGGTCCGGGCTGACGCTGGAGGATGCGCGCATGATCGACGCAGCGCACGCGGTCGAGGTCTACAACCATGGCTGCGCGGTCGACTGCGATCGGGGCGAGGGGTTCCACCTTGCGGACCTCTTGCTGGCCGAGGGCCGCGACCTGACCCTGCTGGCCACGGACGACGCGCATCTTGCCACGCCCGACCACTTCGGCGGCTGGGTGATGGTAAAGGCCGAAGCCAACACCCCCGACCTGCTGCTCGCCGCGCTGAAGGCGGGGCATTACTATTCCACCCAGGGACCCGAGATCCGGCATCTAGAGGTCGAGGGCCAGCACGTCAGCGTCACCTGTTCGGCGGCAAGCACAGTCATCCTGTCTGGACAAGGCAGCGCGACGAAGGCCGTTCACGGGACGTCGCTGACACAGGCGCGGTTGCAGGTTTCCGCGCTGAACGGCAGCCCCTGGGCACGCGTGACCGTCACCGATCGCGCCGGCCGCCGCGCGTGGTCCAACCCGTTCCGGCTGAACTGACAGGCAACGGCGCATCCAAGCGGCAAAAACAGGGCAGCCCGGTGCAAAGCCTGTCGGAATCAATTGTGCTGACGCGCGCCGCCACATAGGCTTTGTCTATCGAGGCCATTTTCGGCCTTGCACATCAACCACGGGGGGCACGGAAGGCCAGACGGCGCTTCCGGCGAATTTCCCGGCACGATTGGGAGAAACAGTCATGGCGATCTTTGAGCGCTACATGCTGCGTGGCGCGGTGGCGTCGGCAGCCTTTGCCTTCGCAGCCAGCTCGGCCGCGGCCTTTACCGCCTGCCAGGTCACCGATGTCGGCGGCATCGACGACAAGGGCTTTAACCAGACTGCCTGGAAGGGCATCACCGACGCCCAGACGGAAATGGGCATCGAAGGCCGATTCCTGGAGAGTCAGGCAGAGACCGACTACGAGGCCAACCTCAACTCTCTGGTCGCTGCCGAGTGCGATCTGATCGTGACGGTGGGCTTCCTGCTTGGCGACGCGACGGCCGCCGCGGCCGCCGCCAATCCCGACCAGAAGCTGACGATCGTCGACTTCGCCTATGACCCGACCATCCCGAACGTGCTGGGCCAGGTCTTTGCGACCGACCAGGCGGCGTTCATGGCGGGCTACCTGGCGGCCGGCATGACGCAGACGGGCATCCTTGGCACCTTTGGCGGCATCAACATCCCGCCCGTGACCATCTTCATGGACGGCTTTGTCGCCGGCGCAAACTACTACAACGCGCAGAAGGGCACCGACGTGACGGTTCTTGGCTGGAACCCCGAATCGCGCGAGGGCCTGTTCACCAACAACTTCGAATCGCTCGACGATGGCCGGGTGTTCGCCCAGAACCTCTATGACGAGGGCGCGGACATCGTGATGCCCGTGGCCGGTCCCGTGGGCCTTGGCTCCGCCGCCTTGGCCGACGAGCTGGGCACCGAGGAACTGAAGATCATCGGCGTCGACGCCGACCAGACCCAGACCGACCCGGAAAAGGCGCATGTCTACCTGACATCGGTTCTGAAGCGGATGGACGCGACGGTGAAGGGCGCCATCGCCGCTGCCATGGATGGCAGCTTCGAGGGCGGCGTGATCGTCGGGACGCTGGAGAACGACGGCGTCGGCCTTGCCCCGTTCCACAGCTTCGACGACGCGGTCCCTGCCGATCTGAAGGCAGAGCTGGAAGCGATCCGCGCCGGCATCATCGACGGCTCGATCAACGTCGGCGGCTGATACGGACGGCTTCTTCGGCGCGGCGCCCCCGGGGTGCCGCGCCGGTTTCTTGCGGGAGGCAGGCAAGATGGATGTCGAGCTGCGCGGCCTGACCAAGCGTTTCGGCAAGGTGGTCGCCAACAACGGGGTCAACCTGAAGATCCGCGGCGGCGAGGTGCTGGGCCTTCTGGGCGAGAACGGCGCCGGAAAATCCACCATGATGAACATGCTCTCGGGGCTCTATTCGCCCGACGAGGGCGAAATCCTGATCGACGGGAAACCCGTGGTCTTCGAGGGACCGGGTGACGCCATCGCGGCCGGCATCGGCATGGTTCACCAGCATTTCATGCTGGTTCCCGTGTTCACCGTGGCCGAGAACGTGGTGCTGGGCGTCGAGCCGACCAAGGCGCTCGACTACCTCGACCTGAACGCCGCGCGCCGGCAGGTGCGCGAGATCGAGGAGACCTACGGGCTTGAGGTCGATCCCGACGACCTGATCGAGAACCTGCCCGTTGGCATCCAGCAGCGCGTGGAGATCATCAAGGTGCTGTTCCGCTCTGCCGACGTGCTGATCCTGGACGAACCCACCGCAGTACTGACCCCGCAGGAGGTTGAGGATTTCTTCAAGATCGTGCGCGCCCTGCGCGATGCGGGCAAGGCGCTGGTCTTCATCACCCACAAGCTGGGCGAGATCCTGGAGATCGCCGACCGCATCAGCGTGCTGCGCGCGGGCCAGATCGTGGGAGAAGGGGATCCCAAGACCTCGAGCCCTGCCGAACTGGCCGAGATGATGGTGGGCCGCCCGGTCAACTTTGCGGTCCAGAAGACGGCCTTTGCACCCGGCGCGCCCGTCCTGTCGGTCCAGAACCTGAGCGTGCTGAACGAGGCGGACGAAAGGGTCGTGGACCGCGTCAGTTTCGATGTGCAAAGCGGGGAAGTCGTCGGCATCGCCGGCGTTCAGGGCAATGGTCAGTCGGAACTGATCGAAGCCTTGACCGGCCTTCGCACAAGCGCTTCGGGCACGGTCGCCTTCGAGGGCCGGGACGTCACGCGCGCCTCGCCGCGCGACCTGCACGCGATGGGCGTTGCCCATATCCCTGAGGATCGCCTGAGATCGGGCATCATCACCAGTTTTACCGTCGCCGAGAACATGGTGCTGGACAGCTATTACGACGACCGCTTTTCGAACGGCCCGCAGGTGGACTGGCCTGCGGTGAACCAGTGGGCCGCGAAATATGCGCACGAATTCGATGTGCGCACGCCGTCCATCTTCCAGCTGGCCGGCAACCTGTCCGGCGGCAACCAGCAGAAGCTTGTCGTCGCCCGAGAACTGTCGCGCGACACCAAGCTGGTGATCGCCTCGCAACCCACGCGCGGGCTCGACGTGGGCTCCATCGAATACATCCATTCGCGTCTCATGGCCGCACGGGCCGAGGGCGACGGCGTGCTGATCGTGTCGTCCGAGCTGGATGAGATCATGGGGCTGTCGGACCGTATCCTCGTGATGTTCAAGGGGCGCATCGTGGCCGAGTTCGACGCAACGTCAGGCGTGCGGGACCGGGCACGCGTCGGCCTTGCCATGGCAGGAGAGGCGGCATGACCGACCGCGTGAACATCAACGAGGAAATCCAGAAACTCATGGTCCGCTCGGTGCGGGGCCGATCCGAGTTCGAGGACCTCGTCGTCGTGCCGGTCTTCGCGGTGATCGTCGCGCTGTTTTTGGGCGCGCTGACGATGCTGGCCACGGGTGTGGACCTGCCCACCATCGGCCGGTCCTTCGTCGCGCTCGCCGTGGGATCGGTCGGCTCGCTGAACGCGATCTCGGAAACCCTGACCGCCGCCGCGCCGCTGACCCTGGCCGGGCTGGGCCTGGCGATCGGGTTCCGCACCGGTCTCTTCAACATCGGAGCCGAAGGGCAGCTGTTGATGGGCGGGCTGGCGGCGGTGATCTTCGGCTTCAGCTTTCCGAACCTGCCGTTCCTGGTCCTGATGCCCATGTGCCTTGTGGCCGGGGCGCTGGTCGGGGCGCTCTATGCCGCCATCGCGGGTTTCCTGAAGGCAACGACCGGCGCGCATGAGGTGATCTCCACCATCATGTTGAACCTGATCTCCTTCCGGCTGCTGGACTACATGCTGAGGCTGGACTGGATCCAGAAAGAGGGCCGCGCCGACCCGATCTCGAAAAGCGTGCCGGACAACGCCGAACTGCCGAGGCTGCTGGAATTCCTCGACCCCAACCTGCGCCTGCACGCGGGCATCTTCCTTGTCATCGCGGCGGTCTTCTTCGTGCATTGGCTGCTTTTCAAGTCCAAGATCGGGTTCGAGTTCCGGGCCAGCGGCGAGAACCCCGACGCCGCGCGCTATGCCGGCATCCGCTCCAGCCTCATCATCGTGGCCGCAATGGCTACGGCAGGGGCTTTCGCCGGGCTTGCGGGCGCGAACCAGGTGCTGGGCGTTCTTGACCGCGCCTCGCCGGGATTCTCGGCGGCGATCGGGTTCGACGCCATCGCGGTCGCGCTTCTCGGCCGCTCGCATCCCTACGGCGTGGCGCTGGCCGGGCTTCTGTTCGGGGCGCTTGAGGCAGGCGGCCGCCAGATGCAGGTGGACGCCGGCGTCAGTATCGACCTGATCGGCATCATCCAGGCCCTGATCATCGTCTTCATCGCCGCGCCGCTTCTGGTGCGGGCGATCTTCCCATGGGGATTCCGCAAGCAAGGCTCCAACGGCGGAGGCGAGGCATGAGCGCAGTGACCGATCCTACGCCGTCCAACGCGGACAAGCTTGAATCCGGGCAACAGCGCAAGCAGCGCATCATCGGGTTCGTCCTGATCGCGCTGGCCGTCTTCGTGGTCACGGTCCTCGGGGCCGAGGGCGACGCGACCTTCCGCCTGTCGCGCCCGCGCGACGAATGGGCCTTGCCGAACCTCGTGGTTCCGGCGGGTCCGTTCAGCTATATCGCCGCGGCCCTGCTGGCGTTCCTGGGCGCACGGCAGTTCATTCGCGGCGGAGGCCGGTGGACATACCTGTCGCTTGGCATCGGCCTCCTGATCGTCGTTGCGGCATTTCTTGTCTGGGCGACCGCCGGGAAGGCCTTTTCGCTGACCGGCATGCTTCAGGCGACGATGGTGCGCGCCGTGCCGATCGCGTTGGGCGGCCTGGCCGGGGTCCTGTGCGAGCGTGTCGGCGTCGTGAACATCGCCATTGAAGGGATGCTTCTGGCCGGGGCCTTCACCGGGGCGCTCATGGGCTCTGTCCTGGGCGGTGTGCCCGGCCTTGTGGCCGCGGTGGCCGTCGGCGGCATCTTCGGCTTCATCCTGGCGGCACTGGTGGTGACCTACCGGATGGACCAGATCATCGCGGGGGTGGTGATAAACCTCTTCGTCTTGGGATTGACGAGTTACGTCACGTCACAGGTGTTTTCCGAGATGCGGCACCTGAACAACGCGCCGGTGTTCCGGGCCTACAAGATCCCGGTCCTCGGCGACATCCCGGTGATCGGGCCGATCTTCTTCAACCAGAACCTGTTCGTCTATGGCGCGCTGATCCTTGTTGCCGTGTCGACCTACTACCTTTTCCACACCCGGGGCGGCCTGCGGGCGCGCGCGGTCGGGGAACATCCGCGCGCCGCCGACACTCTGGGCGTGAACGTCTACCGGACGCGCTATATCCACGTGACGCTTGGGGGCATGGTCGCCGGGTTTGGCGGGGCCTGGTTCACGCTCGGCTCGGTGGGCCGCTTCGACGAGAACATGACTGGGGGCCGCGGGTTCATCGGGCTGGCCGCGATGATCTTTGGCCGCTGGCACCCGGTCGGTGCGCTGGCCGCCGCGCTGGTCTTCGGCTTTGCCGACTCGCTCCAGCAGAAGCTGGCGATCCTGAACACGCCGATCCCGTCCGAGTTCCTGGCCATGTCGCCCTATATCGCCACGATCATCGTCGTGGCGGGGCTTGTCGGGCGGGCGCGTCCGCCGGCGGCGGACGGCAAGCCCTACGTCAAGGAATAGGAGGCCGGGGGCGCATCGCCCCCGGCGCGCCTGTCAGGCGACCTTCTTCGTCGCCTGCGGGGCTGCCTGCGCTGCCTCTTCCCAGGTCAGATCGCCGACATAGCGCTCTGCCAGGTGGCCCTGCTCGTCGATCCGGAACAGGTGCAGCCAGCCGTTGTCGAACAGCGCCCTCACGCCGGGATGCCGCGACAGGATGTCGGTCATTGCCGCGCGCGGCGCCTCGATGCACACGGTCAGCCGAAGCGGTTCATGGGCGAACCCCTCGCCATCATGCACCGACTGCCAGGCCAGCCCCGCACGCAGGTTGCCACCGTTGCCTTCCAGGACGCCGATGCCGCCGACGACATTGTGCAGAAGCTTGTTGCCGCCCCCGAAAGCCTGGGGCGCGACCGTCGAGCCGTAGTACTGCAGGCTGATCCAGCTGGCCACGACGACCGGCGCCGTCATGATGAGTTCGAGCACGCCGAAGCCGTGCGCGGCGTCCTGCGTCCAGTTGTAGTCATGCAGGAACGCCCGGCCCTCGAGCTTGCGGCCGACGGTGCGGCCCCGCGGCGCAGCGATGAAGGCCTTGCAGCCCGCAAGGCCCCATTCGGGACGCACCTCGGCCCAGTTCCGGCTCCGCCCGGCCACGTCATCGGTGCCACTTGCGCCCGGAAGGCGCAGGGCCCGCTCGCCCCGACAGATACGGCCCGCGTCGGCAAGCCAGGCGCGCAGGGTCGCAAGGTCCGCGGCATGACCTGCCGCAGGGGCGTCGGCGTCATAGAGTGTCACCGCATCCGTGGTCGTGTCATGCAGGCCCGCCACGAACAGGGTGTCTTGCGGCACCTCTATCCCGCGCGCGGCAAGGCCCGCGCGTACCTCGGCATCGTTCAGCAGGCCCGCCAGAAGCCGCGCGTTCACCTCGCCCGAGTATCCGCCGCAGGCCCCGCAGTGCAGGCCGCTGGCATGGGGATTGTTGACCACGTTGGCGCCGTGACCGGCCAAGAGCACGAGCCGCGCGAAGCCCTGCGTCAGCGACATGGCCCGCAGCACGGTTTCCGCCGCCTCGGTGCGCGCGTCGAGATCCAGCGCCGGGTCGAGCCGGGGCGCGGGATCGCCTGGCGCGCCCTTGGCCGAAAGCCCGAAACTGTCCCGCACAAGCTTGCCGCCATAGACCGGGCCCATCGCCTCGACGAAGGAAAACGAGGACACGGCAGCCAGCTTGAAGCGTCCCCACGCACGCTTTGCACGCGCCGCGTAGCGTGCGGCCAGGTCGGCCTCGCCCTGATCCGGCGCGGTCGCGGTGCTGGTCACCGTTGGGGTCAGAAGCACCGGCAGCCGCAATTCCTCGACGTCCGAGGCAAAGCCGCGGTGCCCGGCCCGGACGCCGAAGAACCCCGCGAAGCCAAGGGTATGAATGGCCGGGTCGAGCGATTCCAGCGCGCGCCGGAACACCTCGGACCGGACATCGATGCAGAAGGCGGCCTGCACGGCAGGGCGCGTCCCGGCAAGCGGGGCGACGGGTTCGGCCAGTGTCTGGGCAAGGTCCCGCTGGGCGGCACGCTCTGCCGCGTCCTGCAGGATGGCGTCGATGACCTGGTCGGGGTCCGGCGTCACCGGCAACGAATGCCGGGCAAGGACCGAGGACCAGCGCGCGGCCAATGCGTCGCCGCACTGGCTGAACAGTTCGGCCTCCCAGGTAATGCGGATGGCCAGCAGCCCGACCAGCGTGTCGTCGGTTCCGCCCGAAAGCTCTGCCTGCCACAGCAGGTAGCGGGCATATTGCGCCCAGCCCCCCAGCGAGAACAGCAGCTGGTGGAAATAGCTTTCCAGCGCGGCCTCGGGCACCCCAAGCCTGTCGACGGCCCGGGCGATCGCCGTGCCGGCATCCTCGGGAGCCTCTTGCACGGCAAGCCCGAAGCCTCTCAGACCCAGGATTTCCGGTGTCAGGTCATGGGTGGCGAAGGCCCTCCAAGACGCCCAGGCGTTCCGGCCCTGCGGTGCCTTCCACAGCGCCTGCCCGGCATCGAACCGTGCCGCGGCCCAGACCCCGAACCTGTCGGCCAGGATCGCGGGCCAGTCGGTTCCCGAGGCCTCGGCGGCAAGCTCTGCCACGGTCGGCAGCGCTGCGGGCGCGGCGTGGTCCGCCCTGGCCGCAGAGACAAGCGCCTCTGGACTGTCCGGCTTGTTCGGATGCCGGCAGGCCGTCAGCGCCGCGTCGAGGTCGTCCGGCGCGATGCGTCCATCCGTGATCCGCGCGTCAAACCAGTCCCGCGGCATCGTGACCGACAGGCCGCCGACACGGGACAGCCGGGCACCGGCCTCGGCCAGGGTCTCTGTGGTCTGGCCGAGGAACGGGTTGACCGCGACGCTGGAGGCCAGCGGCCAGACCGGGGGGATGCGGCGCAGCGCGGCATCGGCGGCTGCGGTCAGCACGGGGCGTGCGGGTCCTGCGTGGGGCGCGATACGGGTCATTTCGGCATCTCCTCTGGGGTCATGTGTCGGATCAGGCGGACCGGCGCGGATGCGTCCAGCCGCCCAGCAGCCGGTCGAGCGCGGCATTGGCGTAAAGCCCGTTGGCAAGGTGCACGCGCAGTCCGGCGGCGGCGGGGTGATAGGCCCAGAGCGGGAACATGGACTGGGCCAGCGCGACGGCGCCGAAGCTGAAGAGCGCGAGGACGATCAGGGCAATCTCCAGCGGTCCCGGCGCGGGCGTTGCGGGCAGGACCCCGGCCGTCAGCCACTCTGCCCCCGTCTGCAGCGCGAAGTAGCTGACCGAGGCCGCCGCGGCATAGGCCACCGTGCGCCGGGTCAAGGCGCGCGGCGCGGCATCGGCAAGGCCCTGTGCAATGAGATAGGCCACGCCGAAGACCAGGATCGCGCCGAGGGCAATCGCCTGCGGCGACTTGCTGTCGAGGCCGAAGCCGAAACCGATGGCCCCGTAGATCACGAGCGCCAGAGCAAAGGCCCGCCCGACGGCACGCGCATCGGGCACGGCCACGGGGCCCGGACGCCGGATCGCCGCCACCTGCTCGACCGCCCCGCCAGAGGCAAGGAAGGCGTGCGCCTTGTAGAGCGAATGCGCCACGATATGCAGAAGGGCGAGCGGGAACAGCGCCAGGCCGCACTGCAGGACCATGAAGCCCATCTGCGCGATCGTCGACCAGGCCAGCGAGGTCTTGACCGCCGTCTGGGTCAGCATCACCAGCCCACCGAAGAGCGCCGTGAACCCGCCGAGGATTACCAGCACGGCAAGCACGCCCGGCGCCAGCAGCATCACGTCGGCAAAGCGGATCAGAAGGAAGCCGCCGGCATTGATGACACCCGCGTGCAGCAGGGCGGACACCGGCGTCGGCGCCTCCATCACCTCTGTCAGCCAGCCGTGGAAGGGGAATTGCGCCGACTTCAGCACCGCCGCGACCGCCAGAAGCGCGGCCGCCCAGCCCAGGCCCGCGGGGGCCACGCCCTGACCGGCTTCTGACAGGATCGCCGCGATGTCCAGCGTGCCATAGCCTGTCGCAAGAAGGACCGCTGCGCCGATCAGGGCCGCGTCACCGGCGCGGGCGACGCACGCCTTCTTGCGCGCGGCCCGCTGCGCCGCCGGCCTGTCGGGGTAGAACAACAGCAGCCGGTGCAGGAGAAGACCGGTGGCGATCCAGGCGAGACAGAGCACCACCAGGTTGCCCGCCTGCACCAGGACCAGGACGCTGGCCAGGGTTGCGGCCATCCAGCCCATGAACGCGCCCTGCCGCGCCTCGCCATCGAGATAACTGGCTGCGAAGCGCAGCACGATCCAGCCGATGAAGGACACCAGCAGCAGCAGCGTCGCGCTGACCGCATCGAGCGGCACGCCCGCCCCGATGGGCGTGGCAAGCGCCAGCACGGAGGCCGCCGCCCCCAGAAGCGCCACGAGGCCGCCGGCCCGGACAAGCCGCAAGGTCGCGACGGGACGGCGCCCAGGTGTGAACAGCGCCAGAACGGCCACGCCGAAAAGCGCGGCAGGTCCGATGAGAGGGAGCACAGGGGTCAGCATGGCACGGCCTTTCCGTTCGCATCGAGGTTGCCGAGCGATGTAGAAGGGCCCCGGGAAGAAGAAAAATATATTGTTCTGGAGTATTCGTTCTATTAATAAGAACGAATGTCGCTGAACTACCACCACCTGAGGTATTTCCAGATGGTCGCGCACGAGGGCAACCTCACCCGTGCCGCCGAAAAGCTGAACCTGTCGCAATCGGCACTGTCCACGCAGATCCGGCAACTCGAAGACCGGCTGGGCCAATCCCTGTTCGAGCGGCGCGGCCGCGCGCTGCACCTGACCGAGGCAGGGCGCATCGCGCTGGACCATGCCGATGTGATCTTTGCCGCAGGGCAAGAGCTTGTGGCGACGCTGGGACAGGCCGGGCGGGCCCGGCAGGCGCTGCGGGTGGGGTCCCTGTCCACCCTGTCGCGCAACTTCCAGCTTGGGTTCCTGCGCCCGGTCCTGGGGCGGCGGGATGTCGAGGTTGTCCTGCGGTCGGGCAGCGCCGGGGAACTGTTCGAGGCGCTGGCCGCGCTGCACCTCGACCTTGTCCTGACCAACCAGCCGCCGCCCGAGGATGCGCTGTCGCGATTCATCGTGCAGAAGATCGACGAGCAGCCCGTCAGCCTGATCGGCCGCCCGTCCCAGGCGGCGCGCGACCTGCCGATCGCAGAGGCGCTTCGCGCGGCGCCACTGCTCTTGCCCAGCCGCGGAACCAGCATCCGCATGGGGTTCGACGCGCTGGTGGACCGGCTGGACATCGCGCCGCAGATCGCGGCAGAGGTCGACGACATGGCCATGCTCCGCCTGCTTGCGCGCGAGGGCGCCGGTCTTGCGGTCCTGCCGCCCATCGTCGTTCTGGACGAGCTGTCGCAGGGCCAGCTGACAGAGTTCGCGAAGCTGCCGAACCTGACCGAAGCCTTCTTTGGCGTCACGGTGGACCGGCGCTTCCCGAACCCGTTGCTCAAGCCACTTCTCACCGGCGCGGCGGATGCCGCACGCACGCGCGTTCACGAAAGGGAAACGGCTTCGCCCCAAGACTGATCGCGCGCCGGGGCCGTGGGCCATGGGCGAGAAAGGGTTTGGCAATTCGCGTCCGGTCCATATCCTATGGGGACCGGGCAGAACCACGCACCAGTTGGCTGGGCCACTGGTCATGAGGCAAGACAAGGCATGACACGCCAATCCGATACGCGGGGCCTCGTCTCCCGCACCGGCATTCGCGGGCTGTTCGCGGCGGCGCTGATCTTCAGCGTGTTCACCAACGTCCTGATGCTGACCGGACCGCTTTTCATGCTGCAGGTCTATGACCGCGTTCTCGGCTCCAGCTCCGAGGAAACGCTGGTGGCGCTGTTCGGCCTGGTCGCGGTGCTGTTGCTTTTCTACGGCATCCTCGATCACGCGCGCGGGCGCGTGATGGCGCGGGCCGGGGCGCGGATCCAGACCACGCTGGACACACGGGTGCTGCAACGGCTCCTGATGCGGGCGGCCCGCCGCGACAGGCCATCCGAAGCCACGTTGCAGGACGTCGACGCCTTGCGCACGCTGTTCGGGGCGCCGGTCATCCTTGCGTTGTTCGATATTCCCTGGACGCCCCTGTTCCTGCTGGCGATCTTCCTGTTCCATCCGCTTCTGGGCTGGCTGGCCCTGGCCGGTGGCGGCGTCCTGATCCTGCTGGCCATCGCCAACCAGCTGCGCACCGCGTCCCAGCTGAACGACAGCGTCGGAGGGTTCATGCGCGCCCGCCACCTGTCCGAGCAGGCCCGCGCCGCGGCAGAGCTGGTCTGGGCCCAGGGCATGGCCGGCGCGGTGACGACCCGCTGGGCGCGCCTGAATGACGACGCGCTGGCAAAGACCCTTCTGGCCAATGACCGCACCGGGCTTTTCGGCTCTGCCGCACGTGCGTTCCGCTTCTTCCTGCAATCCGCGATCCTGGCGCTTGGGGCATGGCTCGTCCTTCAGGACGAGCTGACCGCGGGCGCGATGATCGCAAGTTCGATCCTTCTGGGCCGGGCGCTTGCGCCGGTGGAAACGGGCATTGCCCAATGGGCCGTCGTGCAGCGCGCCCGCACGGGCTGGACGAACCTGCGCGCGCTTCTGGCGGAAGACGCGGATCAGCCACCGCGCACTGAACTGCCTGCGCCCGCCGCCGAACTGTCGCTGCGCGGCGTTTCGGTCGTCTTTGGCAAGGGCATGCCCCCCACGCTGCACGGCATTTCCTTTACCCTTTGCCCCGGCGAGGCCATCGGCGTCATCGGCCGCAGCGGATCGGGCAAGACGACGCTGGCGCGGGTCGTTCTGGGCATCGTCCCGCCGACCGCCGGAGAGGTGCGGTTGTCCGGCGCAACACTGGACCAGTACGGCCCCGAGACGCTTGGCCGCCATGTCGGCTATGTTCCGCAGGATGTGCGCCTGTTCGACGGAACCGTGGCCGAGAACATCGCCCAGCTTGCCGCCGCCCCTGATGACGCCCGGGTGGTCGAGGCCGCCAGGCGGGCCCATGTGCACGACATCATCCTCAAGCTTCCACAGGGCTATGACACGCGGATCGGGATGGACGATGCGCAGCTTTCCGGCGGGCAGAAACAACGTCTCGCTTTGGCGCGGGCGCTTTACAACGACCCGGTGCTGCTGGTGCTGGACGAGCCCAACTCGGCGCTGGACGCAGAGGGGTCGGAGGCACTGAACACCGTCGTCGCCGCCATGAAGGCGGCGGGGAAAGGGGTCATCCTGATGACCCATCGCCCGACCGCGATTACGTCCTGTGACAAGCTGCTGGTGCTCGACAACGGGCGCACCGCGGGGTTCGGGCCGCGCGACGAGATCCTGCGCTCGCTTCTGAAGAACGCGGACGAGGTGAGGCGCGCCATCGGCGGTGCGGACAGGGGTTAGGGCGATGCGACAGACCTATGGCGCCCGGCGCCACCTGATCACCGGCTTCCTCGCCATCGCCCTTCTTGGTGGCACGTTGGGTGCCTGGAGCATCGGCACACAGATCGCGGGCGCCGTGCTGGCCAGCGGCACGGTCCAGGTGGAAAGCGACCGGCAGGTCATCCAACACCCGGACGGCGGCGTCGTCGGGGAAATCCTGGCCCGTGACGGGGACAGCGTGGCGCCCGGTGACGTGCTGGTGCGGCTGGACGGCACCTTCCTGAGATCGGAGCTTGTCATCGTCGAGCGTCAGCTGGCCGAGATCTTCGCCCGGCGCACCCGCCTTGTTGCAGAGCGCGATGCGGCCGACACGCTTGACCCCGTCGACGCTCCGGTCTTCGCGATCGTCACGCCGGAACAGATCGCCGCGCAGATCGAAGGACAGCGCGATCTTTTCCTCGCCCGCCGCACCGCCCTTGGGCAGCAACAGAACCAGCTGGCAGAACAGCAGGCCCAGATCGGCGCCCAGATAGATGGCGCGAGGGCACAGTTGACCGCGCTCGAACGCCAGCAACAGCTGATCGGCGAGGAACTGGCCGATGTGCAGACCCTGTTCGATCGCGGGCTGATGCAGGCCTCGCGCCTCTTGGAGCTGCAGCGGGAAGAGGCCCGGCTCCAGGGCGAGATCGGGCGCCTTCAGTCGGCCATTGCCGAGGCCCGGACGAGGATTTCCGGGCTGGAGATCGAACGGTTGCGGCTGGTCGAGGCGCGCAGGGAAGAGGCGATCACCCAGCTGCGCGACCTGCAGTACGCCGAAATAGAGCTGGAAGAGCGCCGCCTTGGCCTGACAGAGCGGCTCGCCCGGCTGGACGTGCGGGCACCGGTGGCTGGCACGGTCTTCGGCTCTCGTGTTGCGGCGCTGCAATCGGTGGTCCAGGCCGCAGAACCCATGATGTTCGTGGTCCCCGGCGACCAGCCGCTTCAGGTCTCGGCCCGGATCGACCCGACGGACATCGACCAGGTCTTTGTCGGCCAGCAGGTATCCCTGATCTTCTCGGCCTTCAGTCAGCGCAGCACCCCGCGCGCGCCTGGAACGGTCGTCCGGATCTCCGCCGATGCCGCCTTCGACGAGGCGACGGGCCTGTCCTTCTATGAGGCCGTCGTGAAGCCTGACGCCGCAACGCTGGACCCGGACCTTGCGGACCGGCTCTTGCCGGGAATGCCCGTCGAGGTGCACATGCGCACCGAGGACCGCACGCCCCTGTCCTACCTGACGCAGCCGCTGACCGTGTATTTCTCTCGCGCGCTTCGGGAAGGATAGGCGGGGCTGGACCGGGTCAGACCCCGGTATAGTCCTTCAGGGCCGCACGCACGCCGTCGGTGCCGAGGCGATGCATCCAGTGCCGGAACCGCTCGCCAAACGCGGGGCTATCCGCCAAATCGCCATAGTACTGCCGCTGCTCCAGCCAGGCCTGCGGGTCTTTGCGTGCCGCATCAGCGGCGTGGCTCAGGTCGTCCCAAAGGGGATCGTTGGCCGCGATCTCTGTCCCGTCCTCGCGCTGCCCCGTGCACATCCGTGCCCAGAGCGCCTCGACCAGCGCCAGGCCATCCAGCGGTTGTCCGGAGGCCAGGGCCTGGCGCACCACCGGCAACAGAAAGCCGGTATGGCGCGACGACCCGTCGAAGGCGACGCGACGCGTGGTGTCCTGGATCGAGGGATTGGCAAAGCGCCGCTGGATCAAGGCGATATACGCCTCGGTCGGCATGCCTGGAACAGGGGGCACATGCGGCGCGATCTCGTCCCGCAGGACCCTGTCGAGAAGCGCCGAGATCTGGCGGTCGGCCATGCACCCGGAAATCGTGGGCACCGACAGAAGCTCTCC
>JAUIIC010000044.1 GCA_030431935.1 Alphaproteobacteria bacterium
GTCCATGATGCCCTCGTCCACCATGACGCCGCCGCCGCCGCCCATTTCCTCGGCGGGCTGAAAGATCAGCGCCACGCGCCCCGCGAAATTGCGCGTCTCGGCCAGGTAGCGCGCGGCACCCAGAAGCATCGTGGTGTGTCCGTCATGCCCGCAGGCGTGCATCTTGCCCTCTGTCTCGCTGGCATAGTCCGCCCCCGTCGCCTCGTCGATGGGCAGCGCGTCCATGTCGGCGCGCAGCCCGATCGTGGGCCCGTCGCCCTGTCCGTTGACGATCGCCACGATGCCCGAGGTGGCGATGCCGGTATGGATCTCGTCCACCCCGAACGCGCGCAGCTTTTCCGCCACGAAGGCCGCCGTCTTGTGGCAGTCGAACCCAAGCTCGGGGTTGCGGTGCAGCCAGCGCCGCCATTCGGTCATGTCGTCGGCATAGGCGGCGATGCGGTTCAGGACGGGCATGGTGGACTCGCTGGTCTGATGGGGGGATAACGCGCCCATCCTCTGTCAAAGCGGGACGCGCGGCAATGGCGGAAAACTCGGACGACCTGGTGCACGATCCGGCGGGCGGCATGCCGCGCCTGCTCGAGATCATGCGCCGCCTGCGCGACCCCGACACCGGCTGCCCCTGGGACATCGAGCAGGACTTCGCCTCGATCGCGCCCTACACCATCGAAGAGGCCTACGAGGTCGCCGACGCCATCGAGCGGCAGGCCTGGGACGAGTTGCAGGGCGAATTGGGCGACCTGCTGCTGCAAACCGTCTACCACACCCAGATGGGCGCCGAGGCGGGGCTCTTTACCTTCGACAGCGTGACCAACGCCATCGCCGACAAGATGGTGGCGCGCCACCCGCATGTCTTCGGCGACGAAAGCCGCGACAAGAGCGCCGAGCAGCAGACCCGCGACTGGGAGGCGATCAAGGCCGCCGAGCGCAAGGCGCGCGCCGCGCATGGCGTGCTGGATGACGTGGCGGTGGGGCTTCCGGCGCTGACCCGCGCGGTCAAGCTGCAGAAACGCGCCGCGCGGGTAGGATTCGACTGGCCCCATATCGGGCAGGTGGTGGACAAGATCGCCGAAGAGGCCGGCGAACTGGCAGAGGCGCGGGCCAGCCTGACCCAGGCCGAGATCGAGGAAGAGTTCGGCGATCTTCTGTTCGTCGTGGCCAATCTCGCCCGGCACCTGAACGTCGACCCGGAAACCGCCCTGCGCGCGGCCAACGCGAAATTCACGCGCCGGTTCAGGGCGATAGAGGCTGCTCTTGCAGCGGACGGGCGGTCGCCGGAGGACAGCGACCTGGCCGAGATGGACGCGCTTTGGGACGCGGCCAAGGCGGCGGAACGCGCGGGCCGCGCGTAACGGCTTGCAAAGCGGCGCGCGGCACCGGCAAATGGCCCCATGAGCGCGCAGAAGATCATCATCGACACCGACCCGGGCCAGGACGACGCCGTCGCGATCCTTCTGGCGCTGGCCAGCCCGGAACTCGACGTTCTGGGCATCACCACGGTGGCGGGCAACGTGCCCCTGCCGCTGACCACGCGCAACGCGCTTCAGGTGTGCGAGCTTGCGGGCCGCCCGGTGCCCGTCCACGCGGGCTGCGACCGGCCGCTGAAACGCCACCTGGTGACGGCAGAGCATGTCCACGGCAAGACCGGCCTCGACGGCATCGCGCTGCCCGATCCCTCGACCGAGCCCGCGCCGGGCCATGCCGTCGATTTCCTGATCGACACGCTGCGCGCGGAACCGCCCCGCAGCGTCACGCTCTGCCCGCTCGGGCCGCTGACCAACATCGCCACGGCGCTCCGCGACGCGCCCGACATCGCCGACCGCGTCGCGCGGATCGTGCTGATGGGCGGCGCCTATTTCGAGGTGGGCAACATCACCCCCGCGGCCGAGTTCAACATCTACGTCGACCCGGAAGCCGCTGAAATCGTTTTCCGATCCGGGATCGACGTCACCGCCCTGCCGCTTGACGTGACGCACAAGACGCTGATGACCGCGCCCCGCGTCGCCGCCTTCCGCGACATGGGCACCCGCGCCGGAGAGGCCGTCGCCTCCTGGACCGATTTCTTCGAACGCTTCGACAAGGAGAAATACGGCAGCGACGGCGCTCCGCTGCACGATCCCACGGTGATCGGCTACCTGTTGCGGCCCGACCTTTTCACCGGGCGGCGCATCAACGTCGAGATCGAGACGCTGTCGGACCTGACGCGCGGCATGACCGTGGCCGACTGGTGGGGCGTCAGCGGGCGGCCCGCCAACGCCACCTTCATCGGCGGCATCGACGCCGACGGGTTCTTTGCGCTTCTGACCGACCGGATCGCCCGGCTGTGACAACCGCGTTGCGCCTTGCCGGGGCCGAGGACATGGCGCGCCTTCTGCCCATGGTCGCCGCCTTCCAGGCCGAAGAGGGCGTGACGAAGACCGAGGACCAGCTGCGTGCGGCGCTGGAGCCCCTCCTCCATGGCTCGCCCCATGGCGCCGTCTGGCTGATCGGCCCGGCCCGCGCGCCGGTGGGCTACATCATCGTTTGCTTCGGCTGGTCGGTGGAATTCGGCGGGCTCGACGGCTTCATCGACGAGTTCTGGATTCGCCCCGCCGTGCGCGGCCGCGGCATGGGGTCAGAGGTTCTGGCCGCGCTGATCCCGACGCTGGCCGAGGCCGGCATGAAGGGCCTGCACCTGGAGGTGCATGACGACAAGACCGTGGCACAGGCGCTTTACGCCCGCCACGGCTTTCGCCTGCGCAAGGGATATCGCCTGATGAGCTGGCAGGCCGGCGCACCCGGCCCTACATTCGCACCATGACCCTGCACATCCCCTTCGACAACGCCTATGCCGCCCTGCCGGACCGCTTCTATGCCCGGCTGGCGCCCACCCCCGTCGCCGCGCCGGGCCTGATCCGGGTGAACCACGCGCTGGCGCAAGAGCTGGGGATCGACCCCGCCGCGCTGGAAACGCCAGAGGGCGTGGCGGTTCTGGCCGGCAACGCGGTGCCCGCCGGCGCCGATCCGCTGGCGCAGGCCTATGCCGGGCACCAGTTCGGCGGCTGGGTGCCGCAGCTGGGCGATGGGCGCGCGATCCTTCTGGGGGATATCATAGATTCCAACGGCTTGCGGCGCGACATTCAACTGAAAGGCGCGGGCCGCACCCCGTTCAGCCGGATGGGCGACGGCCGCGCATGGCTGGGCCCGGTGATCCGCGAATACCTCGTCAGCGAGGCGATGCACGCGCTTGGCATCCCCACCACCCGCGCGCTGGCCGCCGTGACCACCGGCGAACAGGTCCTGCGCGAGGCGGTGCTGCCCGGCGCGGTCCTGACGCGCGTGGCAAGCAGCCACATCCGCGTCGGCACCTTCCAGTATTTCGCCGCCCGGCAGGACACCGAGGCGCTGCGCACGCTGACCGAACACGTCATCGCCCGCCACTACCCCGAGGCGACCTCGCCCCTTGACCTGCTGGACCGGGTGATCGCGCGGCAGGCCGAGCTCATCGCGGCGTGGATGGCCGTGGGCTTCATCCATGGCGTGATGAACACCGACAACGCCCATGTGGCCAGAGAGACGATCGACTATGGCCCCTGCGCCTTTGTCGACGGCTACCACCCCGACACGGTCTTCAGCTCCATCGACCAGTTCGGGCGCTACGCCTATGCCCGCCAACCCGAAATCGCGGTCTGGAACATGGCGCAGTTCGCCAGCTGCCTTCTGCCGCTGATGGGCGAGGACACCGAGGCCGCCATCGCGCAGGCGACCGAGGCCGTCCACCGCTTTCCCGGGCTCTACCAGGACGCCTGGCTCCGCCGCTTCCGCGCCAAGCTGGGGCTGACCGAGGCGCGCGACGACGACGGCGCGCTGATCCATGACCTTCTGACGCTGATGGCCGCCGAACGCGCCGATTTCACCAACGTCTTCCGGGGCCTGGCCGAGGGGAACGCGCGCGACTGGATGCGAGACCGCGACGGGTTTGACGCATGGGCCGTCCGCTGGCAGGCCCGCCGCGCCGCAGAGGCCGCCACACCCGACGCGCAGGAGGCCGCGATGCGCGCCGCCAGCCCCGCCCTCATCCCCCGCAACCACCGCGTCGAAGAGGCGATCCAGGCCGCCGTTGCGGGCGATTTCGCCCCCTTCCACCGGCTGACAGAAGCGCTCGGGTCCCCGTTCGACCCCGCCCCGGGCACCGACGACCTGCGCCGCCCGCCGGAACCGGACGAGGCCGTCACGCGCACCTTCTGCGGAACCTGACCGGCGCTGTCGCTACCCCGGTGGCCGCCGCGCGGGCCGGTTGATGAGAACGATCCCCACCGCCACCAGCGCCAGCGCGCCAAGGATCGACGGCCCGATCCGCTCGCCCAGGATCAGCCAGCCGAAGACGACGCCGAAGACAGGCGAAAGGAAGCTGAAGGACGCCACGCCCGACGCCGGGTAGACCTTGAGCAGCCAGAACCAGAACAGGAAGCCTCCGCTGGCCACCACCACGGTCAGGAACCCAAGGCCCCAGGCGTGGATCGGCTCGAACTCGCGCACCAGCGGGCCGAACAGCGGCGCCAGCGGCAACAGCACCAGCGACGACACCACCACCTGCCACAGAAGCTGCACTTCGGGCGGCTCTTGCGAAACCGGGGTGGCCCGCGCGACCAGCGCGATCGCCGCCCAGCACATCGCCCCGGCCAGCGCGCAGAGGTCGCCCACAAGGCTCGCCGGCGCGGTCCCGCCCGCGTCGCGGTCGGCCATGGCCCAGGCCACGCCCGCGATGGCCAGCGCCAGCCCCACCGCCTTCTTCGCGCCGATCCGCTCTCCGGGCAAAAGCAGATGCGCCCCCAGCGACAGCCAGACCGGCATCGAGTAGAAGATCACGCTGACCCGCGCGACCGAGGTCAGGTCCAGCGCCACGAAAACCAGCATGAACTCGACGGCAAAGAACAGGCCCAGCCAGATCCCCGGCCAGAAGGTGCGCGGCGCGATGCGGAACCGCACGCCCCGCAGCCACATCCAGAGCGCCACGCACAGGATCGCCCCGGCCGAACGGAGCCCCGCCGCGAACACCGGCTGCAAGCCGTCGTTCACCACCTTGATGACGACCTGGTTGAACCCCATCAGCAGCGCGAACATCAAAAGCCCCGTGACACCAAAGGCGTCAATCCGGTCCTTGCGCGGCATTGCATGTCCTCCCCGCGCGCAAGGGACGCCGGGCAGGCCGCGGTGTCAAGCCATGCCGATTGCCGCGCGCGGCCGGACGGGATGCGTTGGCCCGGCGAGCGAACTGGTGTAATGGCCCCGCGTGGCTGGACATGCAGGACCTCAGCCGTAGGATGACACCCGACCAGACGGAGCCCGCGATGCCCGGCGACACGATCATCACCCGATGCGAGGACCGGGGCCTACGCCTGACGGAACAGCGCCGCGTCATCGCCGGCGTGCTGCAGGATGCCGACGACCACCCCGATGTCGAAGAGCTTTATGGCCGCGTCACCGCGGTGGACCCGCGCATCTCGCTGGCCACGGTCTACCGCACCGTGAAGCTGTTCGAAGAGGCGGGCATCCTAGACAAGCACGAGTTCGGCGACGGGCGCGCCCGCTACGAGACCGCCGACCGCGAACACCACGACCACCTGATCGACATGCAGACCGGCGAGGTGATCGAGTTCGTCGACCCCGAGATCGAGCGGCTGCAGGAACGCATCGCCGAACGGCTGGGCTACCGGCTCAAGGGCCACAAGCTGGAGCTTTACGGCGTGCGGGTGAAGCCGGGCGGCTGAACGGGCGTCGCGCGGTCACGTGGTCGCGCAAGTGGTGACGGGGGCTTCCCCTTTGCGGACGCGGCGTATAGGCGGTAGCGCGAACATCCGCCCCCGGACAGGATCAGATGGACAACTTGCGCGGCATAGCCCTTATGATCGCCGCCATGGCGGGCTTCGCGCTGGAAGACCTGTTCATCAAGAATGCCGCCGCCTACCTGCCGCCGGGCCAGATCCTCGTGGTGCTGGGCGCGGGCGGCGCGGCGATCTTCGCCCTGCTCGCCCGGATGCGCGGCGAGCGGCTGATCGACCCGGTGCTGTTGTCGCCCATCGTCATGGCGCGCAACGCGGGCGAGGCTCTGGCGGCCATCGGCCTGGTGCTGGCGCTTGCGCTGACGCCGCTCTCCACCGCCGCGGCCATCCTGCAGGCGACGCCGCTGGCCGTGACGCTCGGCGGCGCGCTGTTTCTGGGCGCGGCCGTCGGCTGGCGCCGCTGGACGGCGATCGGCGTGGGCTTTCTTGGCGTGCTCCTGATCGTGCGGCCGGGGATGGACGGGTTCATGCCCGCCTCGCTCTTCGCCGTTCTCGCCGTCGCGGGGCTGGCGATGCGCGACCTTGCCACGCGCGCCCTGCCCGACACGGTCGGGACCTTCCAGCTGTCGGCCTGGGGCTTTGGCGTGCTGGTGGTCAGCGGCGTCTTCCTCATGGCGGTCATGGCCGACGCGCCGGTCTGGCACACCGCCGGCCACTGGCACGTGGGCGGCGCCATCGTGATCGGCGTGCTGGCCTATTACGCCATCGTCGGCGCCTCGCGGATCGGAGAGATCGCCGTCGTCACGCCGTTCCGCTACACGAGGCTCGTCTTCGCCCTGGCGATCGGCTATGTGGCCTTTGCCGAGCGGCCCGATGCGCTCACGCTGGCCGGTGCCGCGCTGATCGTCGCCACGGGCCTCTACACGCTGGTGCGTGAGGCCCGCCTGTCCCGTTCCCGCGCCGCTGCCAACGCGGCGCATGCCATCATCCCCCCCGTTTCGATTGCCGAAAAGGAACCCGCCAAATGAGCACCATCATAGACATCCACGCCCGCGAGATTCTCGACAGCCGCGGCAACCCCACCGTCGAGGTCGACGTCATCCTCGAAGACGGCACGATGGGCCGTGCCGCCGTGCCCTCGGGCGCCTCCACCGGCGCGCATGAGGCGGTCGAGCGCCGCGACGGCGACAAGGCGCGCTATAAGGGCAAGGGCGTGCTCGAAGCCGTGGCCGCCGTCAACGGCGAGATCGCAGAAGGCCTCGTGGGCATCGACGCGACCGAGCAGGAGGCGATCGACGCCGCGATGATCGAGATGGACGGCACCCCCAACAAGGGCCGTCTTGGCGCCAACGCCATCCTGGGCGTGTCGCTCGCCGCCGCCAAGGCCGCGGCAGAGTTCACCGCGCAGCCCTTGTTCCGCTACGTGGGCGGCACCGCCGCGCGGGTCCTGCCGGTGCCGATGATGAACATCATCAACGGCGGCGAACATGCCGACAACCCCATCGACATCCAGGAATTCATGATCATGCCGGTGTCCGCGCCAAGCATCGCCGAGGCGGTGCGCATGGGCTCCGAGGTGTTCCATACGTTAAAGGCAGAGTTGACAACAGCCGGGCTGTCCACCGGCATCGGCGACGAGGGCGGCTTTGCCCCCAACATCAACTCCACCCGTGATGCGCTTGATTTCATTCTGAAAGCTGTCGAGAAGGCAGGCTACAAGCCGGCCGAGGACATCATGCTGGCGCTCGACTGCGCCTCGACCGAGTATTACCGCGATGGCAGATATGTGCTATCGGGTGAGGGCAAGTCGCTGACCTCGGAAGAGAACGTGGCCTACCTTTCCGCGCTGGTGGCCGACTATCCCATCCTGTCGATCGAGGACGGCATGGCCGAGGACGACTGGGACGGCTGGATCGCCCTGACAGAGGCGCTGGGCGGCAAGGTCCAGCTGGTGGGCGACGACCTTTTCGTCACCAACCCCGACCGTCTGGCCGACGGCATCGCGCGCGGCGCGGGCAACTCGCTTCTGGTCAAGGTCAACCAGATCGGCACCCTGTCCGAAACGCTGGAGGCCGTGAACATGGCCCACCGCGCCCGCTTCACCAGCGTGATGAGCCACCGCTCGGGCGAGACTGAGGACGCCACCATCGCCGATCTGGCCGTCGCCACGAACTGCGGCCAGATCAAGACCGGCAGCCTCGCCCGCTCGGACCGGCTGGCGAAATACAACCAGCTGATCCGCATCGAGGAGATGCTGGGCGAAACCGCCCGCTACGCCGGCCGCGACATCCTGCGCGGCTAGCCACCGGGGGCCGGGATCGTCGCGGCGGTCCCGGCCCGCCCCGGCACAACGGAACGGAATCTGACCACATGACCGCCGACGACATCATCGCCACCCTGAACCTGCAGCCCCACCCCGAAGGCGGCTGGTTCGCCGAGACCTGGCGGGCCGAGGCCGCGCCGGGCGAACGGGCCGCGGGCACGGCCATCTATTTCCTGCTGAAATCGGGCGAGGGCAGCCACTGGCACCGCGTCGACGCCGCAGAGGTCTGGCACCACTACGCCGGCGCGCCCCTGCTGCTGGAGATCGCCGAAACCGAGGCCGGCCCCGCCGTGCCGCATGTGCTTGGCCCCGACATCGCCTCGGGCGCCCGCCCGCAAGCCATCGTCCCGCCCGGCCACTGGCAGGCCGCCCGCAGCACCGGCGACTACACGCTGGTCGGCTGCACCGTCTCGCCCGGCTTCGACTTTGCAGGTTTCGAACTGGCCGCCCCCGGCTTCGACATCCCCCGATGACCGCAAGCCCGGCGCCCGCGCCCCTGAACGAGGACACGCCGGCAGGCTTTGCTTACGGCGTCTCGGCCTACATGCTGTGGGGGTTCCTGCCGATCTACATGAAGTGGCTGTCCCACGTCCCCCCGCTCGAGGTCGTGGCCCACCGCGTGCTCTGGTCGCTGCCCGTGGCGCTGATCGTGGTGTTCGCGTCGGGCCGCACCGCCGACCTGCGCGCCGCGCTGCGCACGCCCTCGATGCTGCGCATGGCGGTGGTGACGGCGGGCCTCGTGTCGCTCAACTGGGGCGTCTACGTCTGGGCCATCGTGACCGACCGCGCGCTCGACGCGGCACTGGGCTATTACATCAACCCGCTCTTCAGCATCTTCCTCGGCGCCGTCCTGCTCAAGGAACGCCTCGCCCCCCGCCAATGGGCCGCCATCGCGCTCGCCGCGCTTGCCGTCGCGATCCTGACCGCCGAGACCGGCCGCCTGCCCGTCGCGGCCCTCGCCCTGATGCTGACCTGGGGCTTCTACGCCTTTTTCCGCAAGACCCTGCCCATCGGCCCCAACCAGGGCTTCGCGCTGGAGGTCATGCTGCTGACCCCGCCCGCGCTGGCGGTGATGGCCTGGTATGTCTCGACGGGTACCGCGCATTTCGCCGCCACCGCCGCCGACACCTGGCTTCTGATCGGCACCGGCGCGGTCACCGCCATCCCGCTCATCGTCTACGGCAACGCCGCCAAGCGCCTGCGCCTGACGACCATCGGCATCCTGCAATACATCGCGCCGACGCTGATCTTCCTCGTCGCCGTCCTCGTCTTCGGCGAAGAGATGGGCCGCGGCCGGATGATCGCCTTTCCGCTGATCTGGGCCGCGCTGATCCTCTACACCTCCGAGGTGCTCAGGGCGCGTCGGGCACGGGCGCGCTGAGCGTCCCGCCGCCCACCGCCGCACCGACCCCCGTGGTGCCCGGCGCGCTCGTCGGCAGGCCCCGCGCCACCCGCACGGCGAGATAGGCGAAGGCCTGCGCCTCCAGCATGTCGCCGTCGAGCCCCACGTCCTCGACCGGCGCCACCGGGCAGGCCAGCGCATCGGCCAGCATCGCCATCAGCACCGGGTTGCGCCGCCCGCCCCCGGTGACCAGCACCCGCTCGGGCGGCGCGGGGCAATGCTCCATCCCCGCCGCCACCGACCGCGCGGCAATGGCGGTCAGCGTCGCCGCCGCATCGGCGTCGGACAGCCCCGCCACCAGCCCCGGCAGATCGGGAAACCCGTTCCGGTCCAGGGACTTGGGCGGCATCCGCCGGAAATACCCCTGCGCCAGGAAGCGCGCCACCGCGTCCTCGTCGACGCGGCCCGCCGCCGCCAGCGCCCCGCCCCGGTCGCAGTCCATCCCCAGCCGCCCCCGCACCAGGTCGTCGATCGGCGCATTCGCCGGCCCGGTGTCGAAGGCCAGGCAAGCCCCCGGCGCCTCGGGCCCCGGCAGGGCGGGATCGACCCAGGTCAGGTTCCCCACCCCGCCCAGGTTCAGGAAGGCCAAGGGCGCCCTCGCCCCCACGTGCCGCGCACAGGCAAAATGGAAGAACGGCGCCAGCGGCGCGCCCTCGCCCCCCAGCGCCACGTCGGCGCTGCGGAAGTCCCAGGCCACCGGCACCCCCAGCACGCTGGCCAGAAGCTGCCCGTCGCCCGCCTGGTGCGTGCCCCGCCCGCGCGGATCATGCGCCAGCGTCTGGCCGTGAAACCCCACGAGCGCCGCACCCTCGAAGCGCGACAGAAGCTCGGCATGGGCCGTCTCCACCACCTCGGCGGCCGCCGCGACGCCCGCATCGCCGGGCCAGCGGCCCAGCGCCGCGCGCAACACCGCGCGCTCCTCTGCGGAATAGGGCCGATAGGCCGCGTCCCCGAAAGCCTCGATCCGCACGCCATCGGTCAGGACCATCGCCGCGTCCACCCCGTCGAGCGAGGTGCCCGACATCGCGCCCAGCGCCCAGACCGGCCCCGCGATCTTCATGCCTTTCCTCCTGCACGGCACCCGGCTATAGACCGTTCCGGACCGGAAGAATGGACCCAATCCCCATGACCTACCACCCGAAATCGGATTTCCTGCACGTCATGATCTCGCGCGGCTACATGGCCGACTGCACCGACCTGCAGGGCCTGGACGAGGCGCTGATCGCGGGGGTCGTGCCGGCCTATATCGGCTATGACGCCACGGCGAAATCGCTGCATGTCGGGCACCTTCTGAACGTGATGATGCTGCGCTGGCTGCAAAAGACCGGGCACAAGCCGATCACGCTGATGGGCGGCGGCACCACCAAGGTGGGCGACCCCAGCTTCCGCGCCGACGAACGCCCGCTGCTGACGGCCCAGGCCATCGACGCCAACATCGACAGCATGAAGCAGGTCTTCGCGAAATACCTCGCCTACGGCGACGGCGCCTCGGACGCGCTGATGCTCAACAACGCCGAATGGCTCGACGGGCTGAACTACCTCGAATTCCTGCGCGACATCGGGCGGCATTTCTCGGTCAACCGGATGCTGTCCTTCGAGTCGGTGAAATCGCGGCTCGACCGAGAGCAATCGCTGTCCTTCCTCGAATTCAACTACATGATCCTGCAGGCCTACGATTTCCTGGAACTCAACCGCCGCTACGGCTGCCTGCTGCAGATGGGCGGATCGGACCAGTGGGGCAACATCGTCAACGGCATCGACCTGACCCGCCGGGTGCTCGATCACGAGATCTACGGGCTCACCTCGCCGCTCCTGACCACCGCCGACGGTCGCAAGATGGGCAAGTCCGAGGGCGGCGCGGTCTGGCTCAACGCCGACATGCTCAGCCCGTACGAATTCTGGCAGTTCTGGCGCAACACGATGGACGCCGACGTGGGCCGCTTCCTGAAACTCTACACCGAACTGCCGGTGGAGGAATGCGACCGGCTGGGCGCGCTCGCCGGGGCCGAGATCAACGAGGCCAAGATCGTGCTCGCCAACGCGGTCACCACGCTCTGCCACGGCGCCGGGGCGGCAGAGGCGGCAGAGGCCACCGCGCGCGAGGTCTTCGAGAAGGGCGGCGTGGGCGAGGACCTGCCCACCCTCGCGCTCGATCCGGCCGAACTGGCCGACGGCATCTCGGTGGTGCAGCTCATCGTCCGCTCCGGCCTCGCGAAAACCGGCAAGGAAGCCAAGCGCCTCATCGCCGACAACGGCGCGCGCCTGAACGACGCGCCGCTGACCGACGCGGGCCTTCTGATCTCGGCGGGCGATCTCGCCGAACCGCTGAAGCTCTCGGCCGGCAAGAAGCGCCACGCCCTCGTCACCCTGCGCGGCTGACGCCGCCCCCGGGTCGCGCGGTGCCCCCACCTCACCCCGCGCCCCCCGGCTTCTTCTGTTCGAAAATACTCCCGCCGGAGGCACGCGCCGAAGGCGCGTTCACCCCCCTGTCCACGCGCATGACCGGCGGCAGGAAGCCCCTTGCAAGGGGCTTGGCCAACGCGGCGCGCGCCGCGTTCCGCCGCGCGGGTCCCGCGCGGCCAAGGCGGTTGCAACCGCCTTCCACCCCGCCGTCCCGGCGGCGGGTTTCCGCCGCCGCGCGCCCTGTTGACCCCGCATCCCGGCCGATACGGCGCCGACGCGATGCCGACGTTGTGCCGACGCGATGCCGCAGGGCGAAAACCGCGGCACGCCAAGGCATTAACCCCCGATTCGCGGGATCACTCCAGCATCCATGTCCCGTCCGGCCAGAAGGCGTGGAAGGCGAAGGCGAACATCACGTCATGGGCCACGTCGGCCCCGGCCGCGTCGCGCACCCGGATCGTGCCGACCTCCTTGCCCGCCCCGATCTCGGCGGTGTCGAGCGCCGAGGCCTGGCCCTCGGTCCAGGTGATCGTCACCCCCGCCTCGGTCACCTCGCCCGCCTCGGCCAGCCGCTCCAGCGGCCAGGCGCGGTCGCCCACGCGCACCACGCGGGCGAGCGCGGGGATGCCGTGGGGCGGCATCTCGCCGTTGTAGAGGAAGGGCCGGCGCGAGCTGTCGTAGTTCACGTAGGGGTTCCGGCCATAGCTGCGCGGCCAGTCCGGCTGGTCCATCACCAGCCCGTCGGGATTGCGCGCGGCAAACTCCTGCCAGCTCTCCATCCAGCTGGGGATCTGGGTCAGCTGCACGCCCGTCATCTCGCCCACGATCCCTTCGCCGATGGCCTGCTGCCACCAGCTTTCGGTTTCGCGGTCGTACATCACCATGTCGGAATTGCGCAGCTTGCCCGACACCCCGAAGCTCAGCACCCGCCCCGCCACGCGCCGGTCGAAGGTCGGGCCAGAGTTGCACAGGGGGCAGAAGGTGACTGCCACCGGCACGTCGCCGATCACGTCATTGGCGATCTCGTGCCAGGTCAGGTAGCGGATCGGATAGGCGCGCGGCGTCTCGCCGTCCAGTTCCACGGCGATCACCGGCTCGCGCGGGGCCAGCCGGGTTTCTCCGGCCACCGGGCGGAAGGCGGGATCGTCGAGCGCCGGGATGCCATCCTTGGGCGGGCCGCCCGACAGGATCTCGGTCCAGTCCCCGATGATCGTGGTCCCGAAATCGGTGTCGGGCCATTCCGACTTCCAGAAGCTGGGGTTCGCGGCCGCCGCGGCGGCGGTCGCGACCAGGAAGGCGGCGGCAAGAAGCGGTTTCAGCGGCATGTGCGGTCCTCCGGGCAGATCGCCTCAAGGTGGCAGACCGGCCCGGTTCCGCATAGCCCCCTTCACGGGCTCTTGACGGCGCGTCAGTCGCGCACCGTCACCTTCACCATGCGATCGGGCTCGCCGATCACCTCGCCGTTGCGGCCCCTGCCGCGCTTTATGGCATCGACCGTGTCCATGCCTTCGACCACGCGCCCAACCACCGTGTAGCTGCCGTCGAGATGCGGCGCGGGGGCGAACATGATGAAGAACTGGCTGTTGGCGCTGTTGGGACTTTGCGACCGCGCCATGCCGACGACGCCGCGCTCGAACCGTTCGGCCGAGAACTCGGCCGGCAGGTCGGGCAGGTCGGACCCGCCCATGCCCGCGCGCCGCATGTCCTGTCCCATGCGCCCGAACTGCACGTCGCCGGTCTGCGCCATGAAGCCGTCGATCACCCGGTGAAAGACCACGCCGTCATAGGCGCCCTGCGCGGCCAGGGTCGAGATACGCTCGGCATGGAGCGGCGCGACGTCTTCCAGGAGGTCGATCACGATGGTGCCGCTGGCCTCGCCCGCCACCTCGATCTCGATCTCCGTGGCCAGTGCCGGGGTGGCCGCGAGGGCCAGGAGCGCGGCCAGCCTACGCATCGGCGGCCACCTTGACCGAGATCATGCGGTCGGGGTTCGCCGGCGGCTCGCCCCGGGTGATGGCGTCCACGTGCTCCATCCCCGAGATGACGCGGCCATAGACCGTGTATTGCCCGTTCAGGAAGTGGTTGTCGTTGAAATTGATGAAGAACTGGCTGTTGGCGCTGTTGGGGTTCTGCGAGCGCGCGGCGCCCAGCGTGCCCCGGTCATGCGGCAGCTTGGAGAACTCGGCGGGCAGGTCGGGCAGGTCGGACGACCCGGTGCCCGCGCGGCGCAGGTTGAAGTCCTTCTCGGCATTGCCGTGGGCCACGTCGCCCGTCTGGGCCATGAATCCCTCGATCACCCGGTGGAAGACCACGTTGTCATAGGCCCCGGCGCGGGCCAGGTCCTTCATGCGCTCGACATGCTTCGGGGCCACGTCGGGCAGAAGCTGGATGGTGACGGTGCCGCCCTTCAGCTCCATCAGGATGGTGTTTTCGGGGTCGGTGATCTCGGCCATGGGATACTCCTGTCTTGGGTCGCGCGGACCCTAGTCGGCACCGGGCCCAAGGAAAAGGGCAAAGCGCCGCAGACCTTGACGGGCCCGCGCCGATTGAGTGGAAAGGGCGCGCGCAAAGGAGGCCGCGACATGACCTGGAAGACCCTCGACGACATCGACCTGGCGGGCAAGGTCGTGCTGACCCGCGTGGACATCAACGTGCCGGTCGAGGACGGCCGGGTGACCGACGCCACCCGGATCGAGCGCATCCTGCCCACGATCCGCGACATCCTGGCCAAGGGCGGCAAGCCGGTTCTGATGGCGCATTTCGGCCGGCCCAAGGGCAAGGTGGTGCCGGACATGTCGCTGGAGGTGGTGCGCCCCGCCCTGCAGGAGGCGCTGGGCGCGCCCGTCGCCTTTGCCGCCGATTGCATCGGCCTGCCCGCCAAGCAGGCGGTGGCGGCGATGCAGCCGGGCGAGGTTCTGCTTCTGGAGAACACCCGCTTTCACGCCGGCGAAGAGGCCAACGACGCCATGTTCGCCGCCTCGCTCGCCGCGCTGGGGCAGGTCTATTGCAACGATGCCTTCTCGGCGGCGCACCGCGCCCATGCCTCGACCGAGGCGATCGCGCGGCTCCTGCCCAGCTGCGCCGGTCGCCTGATGGAGGCGGAGCTGAGCGCGCTCGACAAGGCGCTGGGCCAGCCCGACCGCCCCGTGGTCGCCGTGGTGGGCGGCGCCAAGGTGTCGACCAAGCTGGACCTTCTGGGCAACCTGATCCGCAAGGTGGATTACCTGGTGATCGGCGGCGGGATGGCCAACACGTTCCTGGTGGCCGAGGGCAAGGAGATCGGCACCTCGCTGGCCGAGCGCGACATGGCCGACACCGCGCTGTCGATCATCGCCCGCGCGGGCGAGGTGGGCTGCGAGATCGTGCTGCCCGTCGACGTGGTGGCCGCGACCGAGTTCGCCGCAGGCGCGCCGAACGTGACCGTTGCCGCCGATGCCTGCCCGCCCGACCGCATGATCCTCGACGCCGGGCCCCAGACCGTGGCGCGAATCGCCTCGATCCTCGACGGCGCGCGCACGCTGATCTGGAACGGCCCGCTGGGCGCGTTCGAGCTTGCGCCCTTCGACACCGCCACCAACGCCGCCGCGCTGAAGGCGGCGGACCTGACCCGCGCGGGGCGGCTGGTCTCGGTGGGCGGCGGTGGCGACACCGTTGCGGCATTGAACGCCGCGGGCGTGGCGGACGATTTCACCTATATCTCGACCGCGGGCGGCGCCTTCCTCGAATGGATGGAAGGCAAGACCTTGCCGGGGGTCGCCGCACTCGAGGCTTGATGCAACGGCCCAGAAGGCGTTCAATCGGGGCCATACCGGATGCAGCCCCCGAGAGGACCTCGTCATGCACCGCCTTCTGGCCACAGCACTTCTTGCCTCCGCCCTGCCCACCGCCACGTTGGCACAGGGAACACCCACGCTCTGGGACCTCATCACGCCCGACCGCATCCTGCGCAGCGTGCTTCAGTCGGGCATCATGGCCCTGCGAACCCAGGCCGACATCAAGTACGGCGACATGTCCATCGACATCGCCGCCGGACGGGTGACGCTGACCGACGTGCAGATCTGGCCCCTGCCCGAATGGGATCTCGACGGCACCTGCGAGATCCGCATCGACCGGCTGACCCTGCGCACCGCCGCGCTGGACGAACTGGACAGGCTGCGGCTGAAGCTTCAGGCCGCGGGCACCACGGTGCCCGACGTCTGCCTGCCCGAAGAGCCGCGCGGCGCGCTGGCGATGGCGGGGCTCGGCGGGCTCGACATTCCCCGGCTGACGCTGGACGTGGACTATGACGTCCGCAGTTCGGGCGCCGAGGTGGAACTTTTTGCCACGATCAAGGACGTGGCCAGCGCCGCGCTGACCGCCGACTTCGAATACATCTGGGTGGACGGACGCGACGACATGGAAGAACCGGACCCGGTGGTCTTCCTCGACGACGCCACGCTGCGGGTGGAGAACCTCGGCCTCTGGAGCGTGTTGCAGAACATGGCCCCGCCCGAGTTCACCAACCCCGACAATGCCGCCCTGGTGATCGAGGGGATGCTGGGCGGGATGCTGGCCGAGGCGAACCGCGACACCGCGCCCGCCGACATGACCGGCGATCCCAGCGCGCTGACCGAGGCGCAGCGCAACTTCCTCGATTCGGTCGCAGCCAGCTGGCCCGCCTTCCTGCGAAACCCCGAGACCATCGTGATCGAAACCGCGATCGACGGCGACGTCTACCTCGACTTCGAACTGTTCGAGGACGACCCGCGCTATGTCTTCGACACGCTGCGGCCGGTGGTGGCGCTGGCCCCCGCCAGCACGGCGCGGATGCTGCCCGTGGCGCTGTTGCAGCAGGCCTTGGGCGATGCGTCCGGCATGTCGATCGAGGACCGGCGCACCGTGGGGCTCGCGCTGGTCAACGGGGATGGCGCGCCGCGCAACGTGCCCGCGGGCATCACGCTCCTGGCCGACCTGGCCGAGGCCGGGGACGGCACCGCCGCGATGGCGCTGTCGGACGCGCTGGCCACCCGCGACCGGGACGAGGCCTATCGCTGGGCCCTGCGCGCGGGTGCGGCCGGAGAGCCGGGCGCGACCGCGCGGCTCGACCGGCTGGAGGCCGAGATGGGCCTGGCCGCGGCCATCGCCCTGCAACAGGAGGTGTCGGGCGATGCCAGCCACGACCCCGCCAAGCTCGAGTCCATCGCGCTGATCCGCGACGAGGCCGCGATGCGCATGTCGGGCCGCGGGCTGGCGCGCTCCTACCCCATCGCGGCGATGTGGGCGATGATCGGGACCGCCGCGGGCGACGCGGAATCGGCCGACATCCTCGCCGACATCGACGACCGGGTGCGCCTTGCCGGGGCCAAGGCCCGCTCGGCCTGGGCCGCGCACGAGGCCGAGGCCAGCCGCCTTGCGACCGAGGCCTGGCTTGGCCTCGACCTGCCGACGCGCTTCCGCCCCTGATCGCGACACACTGTTAGCGCGAAAGGGATTGGCCTTTGCCGCCCGCCGCCTTAGACGGGCGGCGGGGCAAACGAGTTGCAAGGAGGCGCGCCATGAAATCGACCCGCATCGTCCAGAAGATCCTCGCCAACTACGAAGGCGAAACCCCCGGCGTAAAGGCCAAGCTGAACCACATGCTGATGACCGGCAAGCTGGGCGGCACCGGCAAGATGATCATCCTGCCCGTCGACCAGGGGTTCGAGCATGGCCCGGCCCGCTCCTTCGCCCCGAACCCGCCGGCCTATGACCCGCATTACCATTACCAGTTGGCCATCGACGCGGGGCTGAACGCCTATGCCGCGCCGCTCGGCCCGCTCGAGGCCGGGGCCGACACCTTCGCCGGGCAGATCCCGACGATCCTCAAGGTGAACTCGGCCAACTCGCTGATGTCGCCCACCGCCGGCAAGAACCAGGCGGTGACCGCCAGCGTCGAGGACGCGCTGCGGCTGGGCTGTGCGGCCATCGGCTTTACCATCTACCCCGGCTCGGACATGGCCATCGACATGATGGAGGAGATCGTCGAGATGCGGCGCGAGGCGGCGGCCTGCGGCATCGCCACGGTGATCTGGTCCTATCCGCGCGGCGAGGCGATCTCGAAGGACGGCGAAACCGCGATCGACATCGCGGCCTATGCCGCGCACATGGCCGCGCTTCTGGGCGCGCATGTCATCAAGGTGAAGCTCTCGACCGACCACCTGGAACTGCCCGAGGCCAAGAAGGTCTACGAGGCCGAGAAGATCGACATCTCGACCCAGGCCGCACGCGTCGCCGATTGCGTGCGCGCGTCGCTAAACGGGCGGCGCCTGATCGTCTTCTCGGGCGGCTCGAAGAAGGGTGCCGACAGCGTCTACGATGACGCCCGCGCGATCCGCGACGGCGGCGGCAACGGCTCGATCATCGGGCGCAACGTGTTCCAGCGCGACCGGACCGAGGCGCTCGACATGCTGGGCAAGCTGGTCGACATCTACAAGGGCCGCAGCTGACCCGGTCCTCGGGAGGGGCGGACGAACGCCCCTGCCCTTCTTCTGTTTGAAAATACTCGCGCGCGCAGCGCACGCGCGTTCGGGGTTCGATTCCCCGGGCGCGCGTTCCCGCTGAGGCCTGTCGCACGCAATCTGCCTTGGCGAGGTCACTCTACGGTTGAGGGCGATACGCCCTACCCCGGCAGCACGCGCTCCAGGATCTCGGCGCCATATAGCCCCGTGACCGTCCCCGCCACGTCGCCGCGCCCGCGCGCGACCCGCGAGGCGACATAGCCGTCCGCCACCTCTGCCGGCGCGGTCTCGATGAGGGTGGCCGCCGTCAGCAGCACCGCGGCGCGTTCGACGAAGAACCGCGCCTCGGCCTCCTCGGGCAGGCCGGGCCAGCGCTCGCGATGGGCGGCGAGCCCCGCGTCAAAGCGCCGGTCCACGCCGCGCGCCCGGTCGAGCGCGGCGTCGAGCACATCGCGCGCGGCCGGCTCGCGCTCCAGCGTGCGCAGGATGTCGAGGCAGATCACGTTCCCCGAGCCCTCCCAGATCGCGTTGAGCGGCGCTTCGCGGTAGAGCATCGGCAGGGGCGTGTCCTCGACATAGCCCATGCCGCCCAGCGCCTCCATGCATTCACCGACCACGCCCGGGCAACGCTTGTTGGACAGGAACTTGGCCAGCGCCACCCCGATGCGGGCAAAGGCGCGGTCGGCGTCCGAGGTGCCGTCGAAGGCACGCGCAACCCGCAGGCCCAGCGCCAGCGCGCCCTCCCAGTCGAGCGCCAGGTCGGCCAGCACCGCACGCATCAGGGGCTGGTCGATCAGGCGGCGCCCGAACGCGCCGCGATGGCGGCACCACCAGACGGCTTCGGCCAGGGCGGCGCGCATCAGGCCGGCGGGCGCCATGGCCGTATCCAGCCGGGTGTGATGCACCATCTCGATGATCGTGCGCACGCCCGCGCCCTCGTCGCCCAGCCGCAAGGCGCGCGCGCCGTGATACTCGATCTCGGCAGAGGCGTTGGCCCGGTTCCCCAGCTTGTCCTTCAGCCGCATCAGGTGGATCGCGTTGCGCTCGCCGGTGTCGAGCCAGCGCGGGACAAGGAAACAGGTCAGTCCATCGGGGGCCTGCGCGAGTGTGAGGAAGCCGTCGGACATGGGCGCGGAACAGAACCACTTGTGCCCGGTCAGGCGGTAGAACACGCCATCGGGCTCGGCCGTGGTGGTGTTGGCGCGCAGTTCGGACCCGCCCTGCTTTTCGGTCATCGCCATGCCGAGGGTTGCGCCCGCCTTCTCGGCCAGCCGCGCCGGTCCAGGGTCGTAATGGCGCGACATCAGCTTGGGCCGCCAGGTCTTGGCGATCGCGGCATCGGCCCGAAGCGCTGGAATCGCGGCATAGGTCATGGTCATCGGGCAGCAGACGCCCGGTTCGACCTGCGTCATCAGATAGACCATCGCCGCATGGGTCACCTGCCCGCCGGCCCCGCCCTCCCATGCGACAGAGGCATAGCCCGCGGTGACGCCCGCCCGCATCAGCGCATGGTAGCCCGGGTGGAACGTCACCTCGTCCAGCCGCCGTCCGCCGCTGTCGAACAGGCGCAACTCCGGCGGGTGGCGGTTGGCCGCGCGCCCGGCCTCCTGCATCTCGGGCTGGGCCAGTGCCTCGGCCAGGCGGGCCAGCGCGGCGGGCTGGCCGTGCCCGGCCTGCACCGCCTGCCGCAGGGGCAGGTCGCCGTCCCAAAGCGCCAGGGGCCGGGGTGGCGGCTGATTCTCGACCCGATGGGTCGGCAACAGGTCGCGCGGCGGAACGACTGTCATCTGAATGCTCTCGGGGGACTGATACCTGACCGAGACTAGCGCGAACACGCCCGGCCACGCCACAGGATCGGCGGGGGATTCCCTTTTTCGGCGGAGTATGGCACGATTCGCCCGGGGCGCCCGTCAGAGGCGCCAGCGAGGCAGAGCAATGTCCAAGCAGAAACCGGCCCTCGGGCTTCTGGTGGTGTTCATGGCGGCGTTCCTTCTGGGCGCCTATTTCACCTTTGCCAGCGTGCAGGGGGACTATGGCCTGTTCCGCCGCATCCAGATCGAGGCCGAGGCGCAGGTGCTGCGCGACGAGCGCGACCGGCTGATGGCCGAGGTCGCCGCGATGCGCAACAAGACACACCGCCTGTCCGACACCTACCTCGATCTGGACCTTCTGGACCAGCAGGCCCGGGATGTCCTGGGGCTGGTGCGCGCCGACGAGGTCGTGCTGCGCTAAGCCCCTCCTTCAACGGCCCATTCACCCGGTCGTTCGCGCGGCGCACCGACGCTTGCGTCTGGCGCAACCCTCCCCTTCCGGAATTTCCTGTCGCATTTCCCGAGCGGCTGAGATATGAGATTGTTTAACACTAAACAATCACAGACCCGAGCGAGGAGACCTGCCGCATGGCCGCCCGCAAGACCACGAAGAAGCCCAGCGCGTCGAAGGACGATCTGCTGCATTACTACCGCGAGATGCTGTTGATCCGCCGGTTCGAGGAAAAGGCCGGCCAGCTCTACGGCATGGGCCTGATCGGCGGGTTCTGCCACCTCTACATCGGGCAGGAGGCCGTGGTGGTCGGGCTGGAAGCCGCCGCCGAAGAGGGCGACAGCCGCATCACCACCTACCGCGACCATGGCCACATGCTGGCCTGCGGCATGGACCCCAAGGGCGTGATGGCGGAACTGACCGGGCGCATCGACGGCTATTCCAAGGGCAAGGGCGGCTCGATGCACATGTTCTCGAAAGAGAAACGCTTCTACGGCGGCCACGGCATCGTCGGCGCCAACGTGCCGCTGGGCGCGGGCATCGCCTTTGCCGACAAGTACCGGGGCAACGACCGCGTCACCTTCACCTATTTCGGCGACGGCGCGGCCAACCAGGGTCAGGTCTACGAGACCTACAACATGGCGCAACTCTGGGAACTGCCGGTCATCTTCGTGATCGAGAACAACCAGTACGCCATGGGAACCAGCGTCAAGCGGGCCACCAAGTCGCCCAGCCTGTGGGAACGCGGCGCGGCCTACGGCATCCCGGGCGAAGAGGTCGACGGCATGGACGTTCTGGCCGTCAAGGCGGCGGGCGAAAAGGCGGTGGCTCACTGCCGCGCAGGCAAGGGCCCCTACATCCTAGAGGTCATGACATACCGCTACCGCGGCCATTCGATGTCGGACCCCGCGAAATACCGCACCCGCGACGAGGTGCAGAAGATCCGGGAAGAGCGCGACGCGATCGAGCATGTGCGCCACCTGCTGATCGACGGCGGCGAGACCACCGAGGACGATCTCAAGGCGATCGACAAGGAGATCAAGGAGATCGTCAACGAAGCCGCAGAGTTTTCCAAGCAGAGCCCCGAACCGCCGGTCGAAGAGCTCTGGACCGACGTGTACGCGGACGCCTGAGGGAGCAAAGAGACATGGCAACCGAAATCCTGATGCCCGCCCTGTCGCCGACCATGGAGGAAGGCACGCTCGCCAAATGGCTGGTCAAGGAGGGCGACACCGTCTCCTCCGGCGACATCCTGGCCGAAATCGAGACCGACAAGGCCACGATGGAATTCGAGGCCGTCGATGAAGGCGTCGTCGGCAAGATCCTGATCGCCGAAGGCACCGAGGGCGTGAAGGTCAACACCCCCATCGCCCTGCTGGTCGAGGAAGGCGAGGACGTGCCCGCCGCGGGCGCCGCCGCGCCGGTGGAACCGGCCGCCGCTCCTGCCCCCGCCGCGGCGGCATCCGCCCCGGCACCGGCGGCCCCGAAAGCCGCCGAGACCGCGCCGGAACCCGACTGGCCCGCCGGCACCGAGATGAAGACCCAGACCGTGCGCGAGGCCCTGCGCGACGCCATGGCCGAGGAAATGCGCCGCGACGGCGACGTCTTCGTGATGGGCGAGGAAGTGGCCGAGTACCAGGGCGCCTACAAGGTGACCCAGGGCCTGCTGGACGAGTTCGGCGCCAAGCGCGTCATCGACACACCGATCACCGAGCATGGCTTTGCCGGTGTTGGGGTCGGTGCCGCCTTTGCCGGGCTCCGCCCGATCGTCGAGTTCATGACCTTCAACTTCGCCATGCAGGCGATCGACCACATCATCAACTCGGCGGCCAAGACGCTTTACATGTCCGGCGGCCAGATGGGCTGTCCCATCGTGTTCCGAGGCCCGAACGGCGCGGCTGCGCGCGTCGGCGCCCAGCACAGCCAGGACTACGCCGCGTGGTATGCGCAGATCCCCGGCCTGAAGGTCGTGCAGCCCTATTCGGCCGCCGACGCCAAGGGCCTGCTCAAGACCGCGATCCGCGATCCGAACCCGGTCGTCTTCCTTGAAAACGAGATCATGTACGGCCGCAGCTTCGAGGTGCCGGCGCTGGAGGATTTCACCATTCCCTTCGGCAAGGCCCGGATCTGGCGCGAAGGCTCTGACGTCACCATCGTCAGCTTCGGCATCGGGATGAACTATGCCCTCGAGGCCGCCGACGAACTGGCGAAGGAGGGCATTGAGGCCGAGGTGATCGACCTGCGCACCCTGCGCCCGATGGACACCGGCACCGTGATCCGGTCGGTGATGAAGACCAACCGCTGCGTGACCGTGGAAGAGGGCTGGCCCGTGGGCGCCATCGGCAACC
>JAUIIC010000282.1 GCA_030431935.1 Alphaproteobacteria bacterium
ACCAGCTCAAGGCCGCCGGCGTCGATTGCCCGATGACGACCGCCTGGCAAAGCTGGATCCATCTCGAGAACTTCTCGGCCTATCACGACACCCCGTTCGCGACCCAGTCGAACGGCTTTGACGGCACCGACACCGAGTTGGCGTTCAACGGTCCGGCGCAGGTGGCGCATATCGGCGCGATGGGCCAGTGGGCGCAGGATGGCAAGTTCATCTACGCCGGCCGCCGGAACGAGGGCGGCGCCAACTTCCGCGCCGGCGAATGCGCGCTCTTCACCGAGTCGTCGGCCGGCTACGCGGGCATCAAGGCAGAGGCCCAGTTCGACTTCGAGGTGCGCCCGCTGCCCTACTGGACGGCCGTTGCCAGCGAACCGCAGAACACCATCATCGGCGGCGCGTCGCTCTGGGTGATGGAAGGGCAGAGCGACGAGGAATACAAGGGCGTCGCGGCGTTCCTGAACTTCCTGTCCAGCCCCGAGATCCAGGCCAAGTGGCACCAGGACACCGGGTATCTGCCGATCACCTCCGAGGCCGGCGACCTGACCCGCAGCCAGGGCTTCTATGACGCCAACCCGGGCACCGACATCGCCGTGATCCAGATGACCGCGAAGGAACCGACCGCGAACTCCAAGGGTCTGCGCCTTGGGTCGTTCGACCAGATCCGCGGCATCATCGACGAAGAGCTCGAGGCCGTCTGGGCCGGCGACAAGACCGCGCAGGAAGCTCTCGACAGCGCGGTGGAACGCGGCAACGCGCTTCTGCGCCGCTTCGAGCAGGCAACCCGCTGACACAAGGCAAAGACTGCCCCGGGGTCATCCCGGGGCAGCCCAGAGGGCCGTCATGGAAAAGCGCGTCACCTTCAAGGGCATCTGGCTTCCGCTGTTGCTGGTGCTGCCCCAGATCCTGATCACTGCCATCTTCTTCTTCTACCCGGCGGGCCAGGCGATCTATCAGTCGCTGTTCATCCCCGATCCGTTCGGGCTCTCGATGCAATGGGTCGGCCTCGGGAACTTCGAATTCCTTCTGTCCGACCGCTTCTATCGCGCGTCCTTCATCACGACGGCGATCTTCTCGATCCTCGTCACCGCGGTGTCTATGGGCGTGGCGCTTTACCTCGCGGTCCTGGCCGACCGCCTTATCAAGGGGTCGGGCACCTACCGCACACTTCTGATCTGGCCCTATGCCGTCGCGCCCGCGGTGGCCGGCGTGCTCTGGCTTTTCATGTTCAACACGCGCGTCGGCGTGGTGACATGGTATCTCGGCCTCCTGGGCTATGACTGGAACCATGTCCTGAACGAGGGCGAGGCGATGGGCCTTGTCGTCGTCGCCTCGGCCTGGGGGCGGATCAGCTACAACTTCCTGTTCTTCCTTGCCGGTCTCCAGGCGATCCCGCGCAGCGTGATCGAGGCCGCGGCCATCGACGGCGCCCACTTCTGGACCCGCTTCCGCACCATCGTCTTTCCGCTTCTGTCGCCGACCACCTTCTTCCTTCTGGTCGTCAACATCATCTACGCCTTCTTCGAGACCTTCGGCGTGATCCACACCATCACCTCGGGCGGGCCGCAGCAGGCCACGACGATCCTTGTCTACAAGGTCTATTCCGACGGGTTCGTCGGGCAGGACCTCGGGTCTTCGGCGGCGCAGTCGGTCATCCTTCTGTTCATCGTGTCGATCCTGACGGTCGTGCAGTTCAAGTACATCGAGCGCAGGGTGCATTACTGATGGCACGCGAAAACGGCATGGTCGAAAATCGCGGCGCCGGGATCTGGCTGACCCACCTCGGGCTCATCATCGGCGTTGCGTTCATCTTCTTCCCGATCTGGCTGGCATTCGTGGCCTCGACGGTCGAGCAGCAGGAAATCGTGCGCCCGCCGATGCCGCTTCTGCCGGGCGACCAGTTCTTTTCGAACTACGCCAAGGCGCTGACATCTGGGGTGAACGCCCCCGTGGCGGCGATGCTGGGCAACTCGCTGGTGATGGCGCTGGGCATCGCCCTGGGCAAGATCGTCATCTCGCTCCTGTCGGCCTTCGCGATCGTCTACTTCCGCTTTCCGGGCCGCAAGCTGTTCTTCTGGCTGATCTTCCTGACGCTGATGCTGCCGGTCGAGGTGCGCATCGTCCCGACCTACGAGGTGATCGCGAACTTCGGGATGCTGAACAGCTACCAGGGCCTGATCCTGCCGCTGATCGCCTCGGCGACGGCGACCTTCCTGTTCCGCCAGTTCTTCATGACCGTGCCCGACGAACTGGCCGAGGCCGCGCGTGTCGACGGCGCGGGGCCGATGCGCTTCTTCATCGACATCCTGCTGCCGATGAGCCGGACGAACATCGCCGCGCTCTTCGTGATCCTCTTCATCTACGGCTGGAACCAGTATCTCTGGCCGCTCCTCATCACGACCGACCCGGACATGAACACCATCGTCATGGGCATCAAGCAGATGTTCCCCTCGGGCGACGACGTGGCCGACTGGCCGGTCATCATGGCCACCTCGATCCTTGCCATGGTGCCGCCGGTGATCGTCGTCATCGGGATGCAGAAACTGTTCATCCGCGGATTGGTGGAAAGCGAGAAGTAGACGAGATGGCGACGCTGACCCTCGATAACGTGATGAAATCCTTTGGCAAGACGGACGTGATCCATGGCGTGTCCATGGACGTGCAGGATGGCGAGTTCATCGTCATCGTCGGGCCCTCTGGCTGCGGTAAGTCCACGCTTCTGCGCATGGTCGCGGGGCTGGAGACGATCACCAGCGGAGAGGTGCGCATCGACGGACGGCGCGTCAACGAAGAGGAACCCATGGCCCGCGACATCGCCATGGTGTTCCAGAACTACGCGCTCTACCCGCACATGTCGGTGTTCGACAACATGGCCTACGGCCTGAAGATCGCGAAAACCCCGCGTGCCGAGATCGAGGAACGGGTCGCGCAGGCGGCGAAACTCCTGCAACTGGAACCCTACCTCAAGCGCAAGCCCCGCGAACTGTCGGGCGGCCAGCGTCAGCGCGTCGCCATGGGCCGCGCGATCGTGCGCAAACCCGCCGTGTTCCTCTTCGACGAACCCCTGTCCAACCTCGACGCCAAGCTGCGTGTCCAGATGCGGCTCGAAATCAAGGCCCTGCAGCGGGAACTGGGGGTCACGGCGCTTTACGTGACGCATGACCAGGTCGAGGCGATGACCATGGCCGACCGCATGATCGTCATGAACGACGGCGTCGCCGACCAGATCGGCGCCCCGCTCGAGGTCTATGCGAACCCGGCCACCGAATTCGTCGCCGGCTTCATCGGGTCGCCGCCCACGAATTTCCTGTCCGCGTCCCTGCTGGGGCAGGCCGAACGCACACGCCTTGGGATACGCCCCGAGCACATGCGCCTGACCGATGGCGGCCGGCTGACCGCGTCGACAACCTACAGCGAGGCGCTCGGCGCAGAGACACTCATCCACCTCAAATGCGCCGATGGAACGGCCGTCACGGTTCGCCAGGACGCCTCGAAACCCATCCCTCCGGAAGGGGCGATCGTAGGGGTTGATTGGGACGTATCGTCCGAAATGCGCTTTGGGCCGTCCGGTGAACGTGTCGATCTGCGCTGACATTTGTCCCTTCGACACATCTTCACGGTACCGCGCAACACTGGGCTAGTCCCGGTTTTCGCAGCGATATGAAGGACTTCGTCCCCTCTTGCTTCCACAGTGCTTCCACGGACGCCGGAAACACAAACGCCGCCCCGGAGGGCGGCGTTCAAGCGACTGATAACGCAGAAGAATTTGGTTGCGGGGGCTCGCATAGGCCTTTGCCGAACGCGAGCAGTCCTGTACCGTCTTGAAGAAAATGGGTGACCAAGTAGCTAGAGGGCTCGAAGCCGGATGGCCGCAACCGCGCTAAGGGTTGGCTCGGTTCACCATAGCCCAGTCCAGCCTTGCAGCACGCGCCGATCCGATACGCAAGGCTGAGCTATCGCGGCCAGAAGCCCTGTGAACGACCCAGTGAATTCAGGCGTGAGGTGCAACACCGTTTGCGGATTTGATATCCGCTTGTCGCCAAACAAGAAAACGATGTTGCCATGCCAGGATACAGCCACCTCGACCGGCCCGAAAGGGACCAGATTGCC
>JAUIIC010000283.1 GCA_030431935.1 Alphaproteobacteria bacterium
GCGGCCAGGCGCAGACCGTCGCGCCCGAGCCATGCCAGCGCGGCGCGCAAGGTGTCGGCGGGCCCGCCGGCGGGCGAGGCGGTGTTGGCGCCCAGCGCGATGAGCGCACGTTCGCCATTTGTATCGGATTTGTGACGATTCATCGCTTGCACAGGCGCAGGTTTCGCTTATTTAACAGGCCGATTTCGCTTATGCTGCATTCCACATGAAGGATTTCGGTTTAAGGCGGAACGAGTTTTCGGGAAGGAATAGAATGTTTTACCGGGACGAACGGTTGGCACTGTTCATTGATGGATCGAATCTCTACGCCGCCGCAAGGGCGCTTGGCTTCGACATCGATTACAAGCTTCTGAGACAGGAGTTCATGCGCAGGGGAAAGCTGTTGCGGGCGTTCTACTATACCGCGCTGCTTGAAAACGAGGAATATTCCCCGATTCGCCCCCTGGTTGACTGGCTGCACTACAACGGCTTCTCCATGGTGACGAAGCCGGCCAAGGAATACACCGACAGCCAGGGCCGCCGTAAGGTCAAGGGCAACATGGACATCGAACTGACGGTCGATGCGATGGAGCTTGCGCCAAGGGTCGATCACATCGTGCTGTTCTCCGGCGACGGCGATTTCAAGCCTTTGGTGGAATCGCTGCAGCGGCAGGGCGTGCGGGTGTCGGTGGTGTCCACCATCCGGTCGTCGCCGCCGATGATCGCGGACGAACTGCGCCGCCAGGCCGACAACTTCATCGAACTCGACGAGCTGAAGGAAGTCATCGGGCGCCCGCCGCGCGAGCCGCGCGAACCGCGGGAATACCGTGACGAAGGGCAGTCCGAGACCGCCGAATAACCCCGACGCGCCCCTTGGGCGCGTCAGTTCCCCTCTTGCGCGGCGTTGATCCTGTCGTGGGTCTCGATCACGCGGGGGGGCCAGGTGCTCTTGATATAGGCCAGCACCGCCAGGATCTCGTCGTCGCTGAGCACGTCGCCGAACCCCATCATGTCGCTTTCATAGCCGCGCCCGACCACGGCCGCGACGCCCTGCTTGGTCAGTTCGAAAAGCTGGCGGTCCGGGTGGTGCCAGGTATGACCGGTCTCGTCATGGGGGGGCGCCGGCATCCGGCCCGAGGGCTTGGGCGTGCGCCAGTCGGGCTCTCCTTCCAGGTCTGCACCGTGGCAGGAGGCGCAGAAATCCTGATACAGCATTTCGCCTTCCGCCACCGCCCCGGCGTCCGTCCAGGGCAGGATGCCAGCCGCCTGCGCCGGCAGGGCGGCGGCAAGCGCCAGCGGAAGGGTCAGGGCAAGTGTGCTGCGGAGCATGGGGAACCTCGATACAGGATGATCTTGCTGATCTGGGGTCTCCCCCTGCTGGAAGGTCAAGGCCGATCCGGGCTGGACGCGCAGCGCCCGGCGTCTTACCTCTGGCACAGGAAGGAGCGCCCATGCCGAACCCGCCGCTGACCCTTTATCTTGCCGCGCCGCGCGGCTTTTGCGCCGGCGTCGACCGGGCCATCAAGATCGTCGAGATGGCGCTCGAGAAATGGGGCCCGCCCGTCTATGTCCGGCACGAGATCGTGCACAACCGCTTCGTGGTGGATGGGCTGCGCGCCAAGGGGGCCGTGTTCGTCGAGGAACTGGACGATTGCCCGGACGACCGCCCGGTGATCTTTTCCGCCCATGGCGTGCCCAAGGCCGTCCCGGCAGAGGCCGCGCGCCGCGAGATGCTGTTCGTCGATGCCACCTGCCCGCTGGTCAGCAAGGTCCATATCGAGGCCGAGCGGCACCACCAGAACGGGTTGCAGATGGTCATGATCGGCCATGAGGGCCACCCCGAGACGATCGGCACCATGGGCCAGCTACCCGAGGGCGAGGTGCTGCTGGTGGAAACGGTTGCGGACGTGGCCACGCTGACCCCGCGCGATCCGGCGCGGCTTGCCTTCATCACGCAGACGACGCTTTCGGTGGACGACACCGCCGATATCGTGGCCGCCCTTCAGGCGCGGTTCCCGGCGATCGTCGGCCCGCACAAGGAAGACATCTGCTACGCCACCACCAACCGGCAGGAGGCCGTCAAGGCGATGGCGCCCAAGGCCGATGCCATGCTTGTGGTGGGCGCGCCCAATTCGTCGAACTCCAAGCGGCTGGTCGAGGTGGGGCAGAAGGCCGGGTGCCGCTATGCCCAACTGGTGCAGCGCGCCAGCGACATCGACTGGCGCGCGCTTGACGGCATCCGCTCCGTTGGCGTGACCGCGGGTGCCAGCGCCCCCGAGGTGCTGGTGGACGAGGTGATCGACGCCTTCCGTGCGCGCTATGACGTGACGGTGGAGCGGGTGGAAACCGCGGTCGAGAACGTCGAGTTCAAGGTGCCGCGCGTCCTGCGCGAACCGGCCTGACACCCGGCACGCCAGGACAGGACGCATGTTCAAGACCCCTATCCCGCGCGCCGCGCTTGTGCTTGGCCTTGCCGGGCTGATCCCGTTCCTGTGGGGCGCGGCGACGCTTCTGTCCGAAGGGCTGGCCGAGGCGGGTCTGCGCATGCTCGGGCCGCGCTTCGTCGGGCCTTTCGTGCAGTTGCAATACGGCACGATCATCCTGGCTTTCATGTCGGGCGTGCTGTGGGGCTTTGCCACGCGGGCGACGGGGGCCGCCGCCGCGGTGGGCTATGCCCTGTCGGTGATCCCTGCGCTTTGGGCGTTCTTCTTCGTGGGCGGCGGGCCGGTCAGCGCGGGCATCTACCTGATCGCCGGGTTCCTGGGGCTTCTGGCGCTGGACTGGTCGTTCTGGCGGCAGGGATTGGCGCCGCCGTGGTGGATGGCGCTGCGTATCGGTCTGACAGCGGTCGTGGTGGCCTGCCTGGTCGTGGGGGTATGGGGATGAGCGCCGACGACGAAACCATGGCTGTCTATGCCGCCGAGGCCGGGCGCTATGCCGACCTGACCGGCGAGCGGTCGCCCGAGCTTGACGTTTTCCTGGGGCTGGTGACGCCCGGCGGGCGCATCCTGGACCTGGGCTGCGGCCCGGGGCATGACGCGGCGGTGATGGCCGGGCGCGGGTTCCTTGTGGATGCGGTGGACGCCTCTGCCGAGATGGTGGCCGAGGCCCGTGCGCGCCACGGGCTGGAGGCGCGCGTCGCGGGCTTCGACGACATCGACGCAGAGGCCGCCTATGACGGCGTCTGGGCCAGCTTCAGCCTGCTGCATGCGCCGAAGGCCGACATGCCGGGCCACCTGCGCCGCCTGCACCGCGCGCTTCGGCCCGGCGGGCGGATCATGGTGGGGCTGAAGACCGGCGCGGGTGAAAAGCGCGACCGGCTGGGGCGGTTCTATGGCTACTACACCCGCGACGAACTGGTGGGGCTTATGCAGGAGGCCGGGTTCACCGTGACCTCCGAGGTCGTGGGTGCGGACGCGGGGCTTGATGGGGCCGTCGCGCCCTGGATCATGGTGCAGGCCCATGCCTGACCTTTTCGCCTATACAGATGGCGCCTGTTCGGGGAACCCCGGGCCGGGCGGCTGGGGGGCGCTTCTGATCGCGCGCGAGGGCGACACCGTGCTGCGCGAGCGCGAGTTGAGCGGCGGCGAGGCAGAGACGACGAACAACCGCATGGAGCTTCTGGCGGCGATCACCGCGCTGGAATCGCTGACACGGGCGTCGAAGATCACCGTGGTGACCGACAGCGCCTATGTGAAGAACGGTGTCACCCAGTGGATCCACGGCTGGAAGCGCAACGGCTGGAAGACCTCTACCAGGAAGCCGGTGAAGAACGTCGACCTGTGGCAGCGGCTGGACCAGGCGCAGGCGCGCCACGAGGTGCGCTGGGAATGGATCAAGGGCCACGCCGGGCACGAGGAGAACGAGCGCGCCGATGAGCTGGCGCGCGCGGGCATGGCGCCCTTCAAGCCGGCCAAGGCCGCCAACGGATAGCCTTTTGCCGGGCCCTGTCGCGATGCGTCACGGGCTGTCGCAATCCGTATGGCGACCGGCCGGGGATCGGCCTATAGCGGGCCGTCGCGCGAGGCGCTCAGAAACATCGGGGCACAGATGAACAAGACGGTCGTCAACAGCTGGAACGAATGGGAT
>JAUIIC010000045.1 GCA_030431935.1 Alphaproteobacteria bacterium
TCGCCCGGCAAGACCGGGCGAAATCGCCCTGTCGGCATCGCGTCGGCATCACGTCGGCATCACGTCGGCGCGCCGACGTGCGGACGCACGCGACGGCGGCGCTGCGGCCCTTCCGGGCGGCGCCTGTTGGATCGGAGATGTCGGGGAGGCCCGAAGGCAGGGTGTGGGCGGGCCGCGTTGGGGGCCCGCCCGACCGGCTTATGCCAGCTTGAGGTTCGAAGCACTTTCGCGGCCGTCACGGCCGGCTTCGACGTCGTAGGTCACCTTCTGGTCATCGGCGAGACCGGTGAGGCCTGCACGCTCGACAGCCGAGATGTGCACGAAAACGTCCTTGCCGCCGGTGTCGGGCGCAATGAAGCCGTAGCCTTTGGTGGTGTTGAACCATTTCACGGTGCCAGTAGCCATCCGTGTGTCTCCTTCAGTTTACGCTGCCCACAGGATGCGGCAGCCCGGCTTAGTCAGTCTGAGATCGAGGACTGAAGCCGGTGAGGGAGACAGTGGTCGAAAGTCAGCAGAGGTCGCGGGTGGCGTGTGACAGGTTTGGAGATTCGGTGCAAGGGGAATGAGGCGGCCCCGGATGGTCGCGGGGGCCATCAGCTGCGTGGCGGTTCCGGGCGGAAGTCATTGCGGCGGGGTGCCCTGGTCGCGTGCCTTGGGGCACCGGATGGCCGCGGGCAGCCGCTACCGACGATTGAGGTCTTCGCTTTATCCCGTCCAGGTCCGGGCGACCTCTGAGCGCGCGCTGGCGTCGACAAAGCGGCTGGCCGTGGGTGCGGCCATCCGCTGCCCGGGCCGCCTGCGGCGGCGGTTCCGGGCGGGGGTTTCTTCGCACAGGCGCTGGTCGCAAGACGCGCCTGGACTTGGGAGGGTCACAGGATGGCCTTGGCGCACCATGATGCTCGAGCATACCTGCGGTGCGACGAGGCGCACCCCAGGGCATTGACGGGGACGGAACTGAACGGCGCCAGCCTCACCGGGCGAATTTCTTGTACTTGATCCGCTTGGGTTCCACCGCATCGGGGCCAAGGCGGCGTTTCTTGTCTTCCTCGTAGTCCTCGAAGTTGCCTTCGAACCATTCCACGTGGGCCTCGCCCTCGAAGGCGAGGATGTGGGTGCAAAGGCGGTCGAGGAAGAAGCGGTCGTGGCTGATGATAACGGCGCAGCCGGCGAAATCGGTCAATGCGTCCTCGAGGGCGCGCAGCGTTTCGACGTCGAGGTCGTTGGTCGGTTCGTCGAGCAGGAGCACGTTGCCGCCCGAGCGCAGGAGCTTGGCCATGTGGACGCGGTTGCGTTCGCCGCCCGACAGGAGACCCACCTTCTTCTGCTGGTCGCCGCCCTTGAAGTTGAACGCCGAGCAGTAGGCGCGGCTGTTCATCTGGGCGTCGCCGAGTTCGACCACTTCGCCGCCGCCCGAGATTTCCTCCCAAACGGTCTTGCCGGGGTCGAGCGCGTCGCGCGACTGGTCGACATAGGCCAGCTGCACCGTGTCGCCGTAGGACACGGACCCCGCGTCGGGCTGTTCCTGACCGGTGAGCATGCGGAACAGCGTCGTCTTGCCGGCGCCGTTGGGGCCGATCACGCCGACGATGCCGCCGGGCGGCAGCGAGAAGGACAGGTCCTCGATCAGGAGCTTGTCGCCCATCGCCTTCTTCAGGCCCTCGACCTCGATCACCTTGGAGCCGAGGCGCGGGCCGTTGGGAATGATGATCTGGGCGCGTGTGAGCTTTTCCCGCTCGGACTGGTTGGCGAGGTCGTTGTAGGCGTTGATCCGGGCCTTCTGCTTGGCCTGGCGGGCCTTGGCGCCCTGCCGGATCCATTCCAGTTCGCGTTCCAGCGTCTTCTGGCGCGCCTTGTCCTCTCGCGCCTCTTGCGACAGGCGCTTGGCCTTCTGTTCCAGCCAGCTGGAATAGTTGCCTTCGTAGGGGATGCCGCGGCCCCGGTCGAGTTCGAGAATCCAGCCGGTGATGTCGTCGAGGAAGTAGCGGTCGTGGGTGACGATCAGGATGGTGCCCTTGTAGGCGATCAGGTGCTGTTGCAGCCAGGCGATGGTTTCGGCGTCGAGGTGGTTCGTCGGTTCGTCGAGCAGCAGCATCTCGGGGGCTTCGAGCAGCAGCTTGCACAGCGCGACGCGGCGCTTCTCGCCGCCCGAGAGGGTGTCGACGCTGGCGTCGTCGGGCGGGCAGCGCAGGGCCTCCATCGCGACGTCGATCTGGGCGTCGAGGTCCCAGAGGTTCTCGGCGTCGATCTGGTCCTGCAGTTCGGCCATCTCCTCGGCGGTGTCGTCGGAGTAGTTCATCGCCAGTTCGTTGAAACGGTCCAGCTTGGCCTTCTTGGCGGCGACGCCTTCCATGACGTTGCCGCGCACGTCGAGGGCGGGGTCGAGTTCCGGTTCCTGGGGCAGGTAGCCGACGCGCACGCCCTCGGCCGCCCAGGCCTCGCCGGTGAAGTCGGTGTCGATGCCCGACATGATGCGCAGAAGCGTGGACTTACCCGCGCCGTTGACGCCGACGACGCCGATCTTGACGCCGGGCAGAAAGCTGAGGCGGATGTTCTCGAAGCATTTCTTGCCGCCCGGGTAGGTCTTGGACAGACCGTCCATGTGGTAGACGTACTGGTATTTCGACATCTTTCCGCGTCCTCGGCCCTTGGGGAATTGCGCGGGTTCTAGCCGCTGGGGCTGGGCTGTTCAATCCGCGATGCGTGTGGGTGCGGGTCCATTGACAGCCCCCCGGCGGGCGGTGGACAAGCCGGGGCGGGACAGGTTGCTCGGAGATTGGCATGCAGGGGTTTCCCATCGCCCGCCCGGGCATGCGCATCGGGCTGCTGGGGGGGTCGTTCGATCCGCCGCACCTGGGGCATGTGCATATCACGCGCGAGGCGATGAAGCGGTTCGGGCTGGACCGGGTGTGGTGGCTGGTGAGCCCGGGCAACCCGCTGAAGGCCGAAGGGCCAGCCAGCCTTGACCGGCGGATGGCGGCGGCGCGGGCGGTGATGGACCATCCGCGCGTCGAGATCACGGATATCGAGGCGCGGCTGGGCACGCGGTATACGGCGGCGACCCTGTCGGCGCTGTTGCCGCGCTATCTTGGCGTGCGGTTCGTCTGGTTGATGGGGGCGGACAACCTGGCGGGGTTCCATCGCTGGGACCGCTGGGAGTGGATCATGCGGCAGGTGCCCGTCGGCGTGATCGCCCGGCCCGGTGAGCGGACCGCGGCGCGGCACGCCCCTGCCGCAGCCCGGTTCGAGCGCGCGCGCCTGCGCGGGTCCGAGGCGCGGCGCCTGCCGGGTGCGACACCGCCGGCATGGTGTTTCCTCAATATTCCTATGGTAAAAATGTCATCAACCGAGTTGCGGTCCCGGGGGGACTGGGTGCGATAGTTGCGTGGTGGCGGTCTTGGCGCCAAGACAACCACCGGGGGCAGGAGGAGCCGAACGTGCGTATTTCAAGGCGCGCCTTCCTGAGTGGAATTACAGCCACCACCGCCATGCCGGCGCTGGCGGCACCGCCCTTGGTCAGCCTGCGGCCGCCGCCGCGGCCACTCGATTTCCAGAAACACACGCTCCGCCCGGCGGCGGACCTCGTGATCGAGGCCGCGTTGGGGGGAAAGACAGCCTTTGCGCTTGCCGATGCCCGCACCGGCGAGATGCTGGAGGTCATGAACCCGGTTCTTGCGCTGCCCCCCGCCAGCGTCACCAAGGCGGTGACAGCGGTCTATGCGCTGGACGCGCTGGGCCCTGCGCACCGGTTCGCGACACGGGTGATCGCCACGGGACCGATTCGCGACGGCCGTGTGGACGGCGACCTGGTGCTGGTGGGAGGCGGCGACCCGACGCTGGATACCGACGCCCTGGGGGACATGGCGCGCGATCTGCGCGCGGCGGGCGTCACCGGCGTGAAGGGAAAGTTCATCGTCGATGCCAGCGCGCTGCCGGTGATCCGAGAGATCGACACGCTGCAGCCCGATCACGTGGGCTACAACCCTGCGGTGTCGGCGCTGAACCTGAATTACAACCGCGTCTATTTCGAATGGCGACCGGGGACCGAGGGCTACACGGTGCGGATGGACGCGCGGGCCGAACGGTTCAACCCCGAGGTCGCGATCGCGCGCATGCGCGTGGTGGACCGGGACTTGCCGGTCTACACCTATGCCGACCAGGGGGGCGCGGACAACTGGACGGTGGCGCAGTCGGCGCTGGGCAACGGCGGAAGCCGCTGGCTGCCGGTGCGCAAGCCCGACCTCTATGCCGCCGACGTGTTCCGGACCCTCGCGCGCGCGCAGGGCGTGGCGCTGCCGCCGGCCGTGGTGGCCGAGGCGCCGACGGCAGGCACGACGCTGGTGACGCGCGAGAGCGAGCCGCTGCAAGAGATCCTGCGCGGCATGTTGCGCTGGTCCACCAACCTGACGGCAGAGGTCGTAGGGCTGGCGGCGACGGCGGCGCGGGGCGGCGACGGGGCGACGCTGGTGGGGTCGGGTGCCGAGATGGCGGCCTGGATGAAGGCCGGGCTTGGCGCAAGGCGCCCGGTCTTCGTGGACCATTCGGGACTGGGTGACCGGTCCCGGATCAGCCCGGGCGACATGGTGCGGGCGTTGGTGGCGGTCGGGCCGGATGGGCCCCTGCTGCCGATCCTGAAGGATTTTCCGCTGCGCGACGATGACGGCGCGCCGCTGCCCGGCGGGGCGGTGCAGGTGCATGCCAAGACCGGCACGCTGAACTTCGTCAGCGCGCTGGCGGGGTTCATGACGGCGCGGGACGGGCGCGAGCTGGCCTTCGCGATCTTCTCGGCCGACATGCCGCGCCGCGATGCGCTGGCCCCGGAAGAGCGCGAACGTCCGGTGGGAGCCCGATCCTGGGCGTCACGGGCGCGCAACATGCAGCGGGCGCTGATCGAGCGCTGGGCCGAGGCCCACGTGGCCTGAGGGTCAGAGCCGCAGGTGACGGGCGCGTGCGCCGCGTTCGATCGCGGCGGCGTGCAGGCGCTCGATGTTCAGTTCGTAGCGGATCTCTTCGAGCAGGCGCAGTTCCTCTTCGCCCAGCACGCCATCGGCGGCGGCGACATCGCAGGCGAGCGCATAGGCGGTCTCATACAGCCGCTCCGGCAGGTTCTCGCGCACGAGACCCAGAAGGGCGTCGAGCCCGTCCTCTTCGGAGAAAAGGTCGAACACGACCTCGGCCACCTGTTTCAGCCGGTCGGAATCGTAGCCCGCGAAGACCGGCAGAAGGTTCACAATCGATTCGATGGTGACCAGTTCTGCGGTGCGGATGCGCTCGTCCGAGGCAGAGGTGGCGATCATGATCGCGACGAGGCTGTCCTGCGGGGTCATGCTGGCGGTAAAGTCGGTCAAGGGCCCTGTCCTGCGGATGTGCTGCCGGTGCAGAATATTGACGTGCTGTCGGGGCGGCAATAGGAAGGCGGCTTGCCGGGCAGGCCTCTTCTTGAAGGAACGACAGCGATGACCGATTTGCGCGACGCAGCGATGGCCTGCAAGGCCTGGCCGTTCGAAGAAGCGCGCCGGGTGCTGAAACGTTACGAAAAGGCGCCACCGGAAAAGGGTTACGTGCTTTTTGAGACGGGCTATGGCCCGTCGGGGCTGCCGCATATCGGCACCTTCGGAGAGGTGGCGCGCACCACGATGGTGCGGCGCGCGTTCGAGATCATCTCGGACATTCCGACGCGGCTGATCTGCTTTTCGGACGATCTGGACGGGCTGCGCAAGGTACCGGGCAACGTTCCGCAGCAGGAGATGCTGGCCGAGCACCTGCAGAAGCCCCTGACCAGCGTGCCGGACCCGTTCGGGGAGTTCGACAGCTTCGGCCATCACAACAACGCGATGCTGCGCCGGTTCCTCGACACCTTCGGGTTCGAGTACGAGTTCTATTCGGCGACCGAGTTCTACCGCTCGGGGCAGTTCGACCCGGTTCTGAAGCTGGCCTGCGAGCGCTATGACGACCTGATGGCGGTGATGCTGAAGTCGCTTCGCGAGGAACGCCAGCAGACCTATTCGATCTTCCTGCCGATCAGCCCCAAGACGGGGCGGGTTCTGTATGTGCCGATCAAGCACGTGGACGCGCAGGCGGCGACGATCACCTACGAGGACGAGGACGGGCAGGAGGTGACGACCCCTGTCACCGGCGGCAACGTCAAGCTGCAGTGGAAGCCCGATTTCGGGGCGCGCTGGGCGGCGCTGGGCGTGGATTTCGAGATGTATGGCAAGGAGCATGCCACCAACACTGCGATCTACGACCGCATCTGCGAGATCCTCGGCTGGCCCGCGCCCGAGCATTTCACCTACGAGCTGTTCCTCGACGAGAACGGCGAGAAGATTTCCAAGTCCAAGGGCAACGGCATCTCGATCGACGAGTGGCTGACCTATGCCTCGGCCGAAAGCCTGTCGTATTTCATGTTCCAGAAGCCGAAGACGGCCAAGCGGCTGTTCTTCGACGTGATCCCCAAGGCGGTGGACGAGTATCACCAGCAGTTGCGCGCCTATCCGGATCAGGACACGGCGGCGCAGCTGGCCAACCCGGTGTGGCACATCCACGGCGGGACCCCGCCCGAAAGCCGGATGGTGGTGCCGTTCGCGATGCTTCTGAACCTGGCGAGCGTTGCGTCTGCCCAGGACAAGGAGACGCTCTGGGGGTTCATCCGCCGCTATGCGCCGGACGCCAGCCCCGAGACGCATCCCGACCTCGACGCCGCAGCGGCGTCGGCGGTGCGCTATTTCAACGACTTCGTGAAGCCCGGGCGGGTGTTCCGCCTGCCCTCCGAGGTCGAGCGCGCGGCGCTGGAGGACCTGGGGGCGCGGCTGCGCGCCTGGGACGGCGGGCTGGATGCCGAAGAGCTGCAATCCATGGTCTTTGCGGTCGGCAAGGCGCATGGGTTCGAGCCGCTGCGCGACTGGTTCAAGGCGCTTTACGAGGTGTTGCTGGGCGCGAGCCAGGGGCCCCGGTTCGGCGGGTTCATCGCGCTTTACGGCGTGGACGAGACCGTGGCGCTGATCGAGGACGCGCTGGCGGGGCGGCTGGCGGGCTGAGTGCCAGCTTCGGGGGCTCAGTTTTCGGGCGACGGGGCGGCGTTTCGCGCTAGCTTGTTCGGCATCAAGAATGCCGAACAGGGAGAGACGGAATGCTGCGAACCATCCTTTTTTGCCTGGCGCTGGCCTTGCCGGCGCAGACTGCCACCGCTCAGGACAATGCCAAGCCGGCCATCACCGGCGTGATACAAAGCCAGATCGACGCCTTCCTGCGGGATGACTTCGAGACGGCCTTCACCTTTGCTTCGCCCAACATCAAGCGGCTGTTCGGGACGCCGCAGCGGTTCGGGATGATGGTGATGCAGGGCTATCCGATGGTCTGGCGGCCCGACGACGTGCGCTATCTCGAGCTTGACGAGCGGGGCGGGCGCACCTTGCAGAAGGTGATGATTACCGATCCGGGCGGTGCGATCCACATGCTGGAATACGAGATGCTGGCCACCGAGGACGGCTGGCAGATCAACGGGGTGCGGTTGTTGCCGCGGCCCGAACTGGGGGCCTGATCCTCCACCGCGCGCAGGGTTAACACGTCCGGCACGCCGGGCGTGATAGGTCCCTTTCGCGATTGGCCACGGGCCCGTTTTCCAGAACAGGCGAACGACAGACGAGCGACCGGCACAGCCAGTGGGCCGGCGCCGTCGGGCTGTGTGCGTGGCAAAGCCGAGAGGGATCGACACATGGTAGACACTGCCTTCAGCCTTATGCCGCCGCCGTTCGAGGATGGGCTCGACGTCTGGTCGCGCGAGAACGGAACGCCCGGCACCGATACCTACGAAGGCGCGGCGGACGCGGCCTTCGTGCCCGCCGACCAGGATTTCGGCGGTTGCCTGGAAATCCTGAAGACGCAAAGCACCCAGACGCTGCGCTACATGGGCCAGACGCCGATCCGCGACGGCTATTACATCCGCGTCACCGCGCGGGTGAAGGCGGTCAGCGGCGCGTTCCCGTCGGTGCGTATTGCGGGTTATCCGGTGAATGCGTCGGGCAACCCGGTGGGCGGGCTGGTCGAGACCGGCCCCGCGGTGCAGCTGACCACCTATGGCGAGGAGGTGACGGTCACCGCGGTGATCGGCACCGGTGCGCGCGACGGCGTCGACATGGTCTGGGGCAACACGCCCGAATACGGGCATTTCGGCCTTGACCTGACGGGCGCCAACGGCGGCGTGGTGCGGATCGACGACCTGGAGATCCTGGACATCACGGCAAGTTTCACCCGCGACCTGCTGGACTGGGTGGACGTGCTGGACTTCGGCGCCGCGGGCGATGGCGTGACCGACGACAGCGCGGCCTTCGAGGCGGCCGACGCGGCGGCGAACGGGCGGCAGGTGCTGGTGCCCGCTGGGCTGTTCTATCTGGCCAACAGCGTTACCTTCGAAAGCCCGGTGCGGTTCGAGGGCAACGTGCTGATGCCGGCCGACCGGCGGCTTTCGCTGCGCTCGAATTTCGACCTGAACACCTATATCGCGGCCTTCGGCGACGAGGTGGAGGGGTTCCGCCGCGCGTTCCAGGCGATGCTGAACTTCACCGACCACGAGATGCTGGACATGAACGGCCGGCAGATCGACGTCAGCGCGCCGATCGACATGCAGGCGGCCGTCGGCAACAAGGACACCTTCGCGATCCGCAGGGTGATCCGCAACGGCACCTTCGCAGCCCAGCCGAGCGCCGCCTGGACCTCCGATGTCGTGACCTCGACGGCCAGCTTCTCGAGTGCGCAGGGCACAAGGCTGACGAACGTCGCCAATATCGCAAACGTGCCGGTCGGTGCGCTGGTGACGGGCAGCGGGGTGGGCCGCGAGGTCTATGTGACGTCGAAGAACACAGGCGCGGGCGAGGTGACGCTGAGCCGGCCGCTATGGGGCGCGCCGGGGTCGCAGACCTACACCTTCACGCGGTTCAAGTACGTGCTGGATTTCGGCGGCTTCGCCAGCCTGAGCAAGATGTGCCTGTCCGAGGTCAACATCCAGTGCAACGGCGAGTGCAGCGCCGTGATGTTGGCGCCCGCCGGGTCGCTCAACGACTTCAACGAATGCCACATCACCCGTCCGAAGAACCGCGGCATCACATCGGCGGGAACGGCCTGCCAGGGGATGCAGATCGACGGTTGCCGGTTCTTTTCCGACGAGTCCCCGCTGGATGCCGAGGACCGCACGAGCATCGCCTTCAACGCCAATGCGAACGACGTGAAGCTCCGGTCGAGCTGGTTCCAGCATTTCCGCCATACCGCGATCCTTGCGGGCACCGGCAACGTGGTTGTGGGCAACCACTGGTTCCAGGGCGACGATGTCCCGGGCGCGCCGCGCACCGCCGGTCTTGTCTTCACGGCGAAGAACGCCAACTCGCTGGTCACCGGCAACTACATCGACAATTGCTGGATCGAGCTGAACAACGAGCATGACGCGAACCCCGATTTCGCCAACGAGTTCGCGTTCGGGGGTCTGACGATCACCGGCAACCTGTTCCTGGCGATCGACACGGCCAGCTGGTTCCGGTTCATCCTTGTGCGTCCCTTCGGTCCGGGGCATTTCATCCAGGGCCTCAGCGTCACCGGCAATTCGTTCCGGACGTCGGGGGCGAACATCGGGCGGGTCGAGGACATCGACACCTCGATAGCCGCGATGGATTTCGGGCGGTTCCGCAACATCGTGTTCGAAGGCAACACCTTCAACGGCATCGACCAAACCACGTTCAACCCGGTGACGTTGGAGTTCGACCAGAACACGGTGCAGCGGGACTGGGTGCTGAACGTGGGCGATTACCTGCCATTCCGGGGGTATTCGCGTGTCGTGTCCTCGGTCATGCCGGATGGGCCGATCCGGAATGCAAGCGGGACGTGGGTCTTTGGTATGCCTTTCGCAACGCCGCGCTACGGTGCCGCCCAGAACCAGGTGCGGCTGACCTGGGCCGAGCCCTGCGAGGGCAAGGTGCGGCTGACCGCCCGCGTCGACGTGCCGATCTAGGACAGGTCGGCGGCGGTGAGGCGGTAGGCCTTGCCGAACCCGCCGTTCAGGTGCGCCTCGGCGATGTCGAGGCGCACAAGCGTGAAGTCGGCGAAGTCGATGTAGAGCTGTGCCTTGGGGTTCTGGTCGAGGTAGGTGCGGCGCAGGCCGCCGTGATCCGGGCCCGCGCGATCGACAAAGGCGACGCGGCCTTGCAGCGTAAGGCGCGGATGCGTCAGCGGATCGCCCCTGGGCCCCGGTTCCCCCACAAGCAGCGAGGCGCGCGGATCGGCGCGCAGGGCGCGCGTGTGCGCCGAGAGGTCGGAAATCAGCGTAAGCGGCGCGCCGTCCGGGCCACGGGCCAGCGCGATGCGGGTCACCATCGGCGCGCCTGTATCCGGGTCGAGCACGCCAAGCGCGGCAAAGCGCGCGTTGTCCAGCAGGCTGCGCGCTAGAACGCGGGCCTCGTCGTCGGTCGGGCGGATCGGGTCCGGTTTGCCTTGGGTCACGCGAGGGTCCTGAGGTTGCCATTCTGGTGCCCCAAGCCTATGTCGCCGTGCTGCATGTGCAAGATGCGAGGCGCGAATGGCTGCCCCCAACCTCCTGAGCGATCGTGACGGTCTGCCTGAAGGACTGCGTGTGCTGTTGGCCGACTACCCCCGCGAGGCATGGGAGGCGGACCCGGGCTTTGCCGGGCTGGTGCAGTTCTGGCTGGAGCGGCACGGGATGTTCCGCAAGCTCACCACGCTCTTGTCCGAGGAAGCCGCCGCCGCGATGGATCGGCGGATGGAGATCGAGCAGTACCGGGGCCGGTTGTCGCATTTCGGGGGCATGCTGCTTGGACAGTTGCACGACCACCACCACATCGAGGATGCGCACTACTTTCCGCAGTTGACGCGGCTGGATGCGCGGCTGGAGCAGGGGTTCGCGCTCCTGGATTCGGACCATCATGCGCTGGACGGCTTGATGCGCGAGTTCGCCGATGCCGCAAACGCCGTGCTGGCGCCCGGCGTTCCCGATGCGGCGCTGGTCACGCGTATTGGCCGGTTTCGAGAGACCTCGATCCGTTTTGCTCGGCTGGTGGATCGCCACCTCGACGACGAGGAAGACCTGATCGTGCCGCTTCTGCTGAAACACGGGGCGCCAGGGCTGTGAGCGCAATGGAGTTGCCGCGCGAGAACGTGCAGGACTATCCGCGTCCGCCCAGGCTGGAGCCGGTGCCCCAGCGGCTGATGGTGGTTCTCGGCGGCGCCGTGATCGCGGATACGGCGCGCGGGCTGCGGGTGCTGGAGACGCACCATGCGCCGACCTACTACATTCCGCCAGAGGACGTGGCGGCGGGCGCGTTGCGCCCCGCGGGAGGCGGAAGCTTCTGCGAGTGGAAAGGGCGCGCGGCCTATTTCGACGTGACGGGCGGGGGCGTCACGCGGGCGCGCGCGGCATGGTGCTATCCCGCGCCGAGCGGGCGGTTTGCCGCGCTGGCGGGATATGTCGCCTTCTATGCCGCGATGATGGACGAATGCCATGTGGGCGACGTGGTCGCAAGCCCGCAGCCCGGCGGCTTCTACGGGGGCTGGGTGACGCCGAACCTGGAGGGCAGGATCAAGGGCGCGCCGGGAACCGAATGGTGGTAGCGCCAAGCTGACCTGCATCAAGGACGAGGTGTCCGGGCGGCGATATGCTGTTCCTGCAAATGGAGGACAGAGCCATGTATTCCAATATCCTCGTTCCGATTGCCCTCGATCACGACCATTCGGTCGCCCCATCGCTCGACATCGCTCGGCGGCTATTGTCCGAGGGTGGCCGGATCACCGCGCTGCACGTGATGGAACTGGTGCCGGGGTATGCCGCGCAATACCTGCCAGAGGGACACCTGGAGCATCGGCAGGAGGATATGGAGACCGCGTTGCGCACGGCCATCGGGGCGGACAGCGGCATCGAGTGCATCGTGGTCAGTGGCCATGCAGGGCGGGCGATCACCGACTGGGCCGAGGATCACGACGTGGATTGCATCGTCATCGCCTCGCACCGTCCTGGCTTGCAGGACTATTTCCTGGGCTCGACGGCGGCGCGGGTGGTCCGGCACGCGCAATCCGCCGTGCACGTCCTGCGCTGAGCCCGCTCAGAAGCTGATCCAGGTGGCGAGCTTCGCGCCGACCTGGCGGCTGCCCAGAACCTCGCCCGTAAGGCCGAACTCCACCTTGAGGCGGGGTCCGACGGTGCGCACCAGCGAGGGTGCGATGCGCAGGTAGGCCGCGCTTCCGGCGTATTGGCCTGCCTGAAGTTGCAGGATGGTCGTCCAGGTGTCCGACAGGTTCAGGCCCAGCGTCAGGTCGGCCTTGGCGGCGAGGTCGCTGCTGTCCAGTCGGTGAATGCCGGCCATGTCGAGGCTGGCCCAGCCGGTTCTTTCGCCCAGTTGCAGGCCGCGCCCCACATGCGCGCCGATCTGCACCTGGGCCTGGTGCGGCGGGCCGGACCGCCCGGCGCCAAGCGAAACGGCATAGCGCATCGCGGCGTCCGGATCGCCAAGGGCATAGCGCGCCAGCACGATGGCGGAATAGGCCCCGTCCTCGGAAAAGCCGCCATCGAGACCGAAGGTCAGGCGGGGCGTCAGGCCGTATTCGGCATAGATCCCCGTGTAGGTCTCGGGTGGCATCAGTCGCAGGTTCCACAGGGCCACCGCGTCGGTTGCGGCGTGGTAGGAAACCGAGACGAAGATTTCCCCCTGCTGCCTTGGCCACGGGCCGGCGAGCGCGGCTGCCGGGACCAGCCAGATCAGGAATGCCGTCAGCACGTTGCGCATGGACCTGCCCCTTTTGCATCAGGGTAGGGACGCTCGGTTAACGGAAGGTTATCAGACAGCGGCTGCTCCGGGGGTTGAGCCGGGCCGTCCTGATACCCACTTCGGTGAAGACGCCAAACACACAGGGAGAAAACGAATGCAGTGCCCGATCGACGGAACCCAGCTTGTGATGACGGACCGCGCCGGTGTCGAGATCGACTATTGCACGCAGTGCCGTGGCGTCTGGCTGGACCGCGGCGAACTGGACAAGATCATCGAGCGCAGCGCAGTCGCCGAAGGCGGTTCCGGACGCGACCGTCGCAGGGACGATGACGATGATGGCTATGGCGGCAAACGCCGCAAGCGTCGCGACAGCATCCTGAGCGAGCTCTTCGATTTCTGAGGCGCGCCGCCGCATGGCGGGGCCCGCGGCCGGCTGGCACCCTCACGCAGAACCTTATCACAAGGAGGGCCGCACATGCGTCTCTTGTCATTCCTGTTCCTGCTCTGCCTGCCCGTCGTGGCCCTTGCCGCGGAGACAGAGGTCAACATCGCGCCCGGCGTTCCGGGCGTGACGGTGCCCACCCGCAGCGGCTCGGTCGAGATCGTGCGGATTCCCGACACCGCAAACGAGTTGAGCGGCGAGTGGGCGCGCACCTCGCGGCCGTGTCCGTCGTTCTGTATCCAGCCGATGCAGCCCGCGCCGGGCGTGACGACGATCGGCGAACTGGAACTGCTCGAGATGCTGGCCGACCCCGAGATGACGGTCGTCGACAGCCGGACGCCCGATTGGTACGCCGGCGGCACCATTCCGGGCGCGGTGAACATGCCCTACACCGAGATGACCGACCGGCTGGGCGAACTGGGCTGCGAGATCGACTTCGACGGCTGGGATTGCACCGAGGCAGAGCCCGTGGCGCTGTTCTGCAACGGGCTGTGGTGCGGGCAGTCGCCCACCGCGATCCGGCGGATGATCGAGGCGGGCTATCCGGCCGAGCGGATCTTCTACTATCGCGGCGGCATGCAGAGCTGGCGGATGCTGGGGCTGACCGTCACCGGCGGCTGATGCCTCCGGGCGGCCATGTGGTTGCCATACGCTTGCCCCAGAGGCGCGGCATGCTGTTCGCATGGACGAAAGCTGGCATCTTCGCACCGCCTACCTCGGGCTTGAGACGGCAAAGCCGTCCTACAGCCGCGCGCGGCTGCGCCGGATCGCTCGGTCGGAACGCTATCTCGACCGGGCCTATGCGCCGATGCGTCTGCTGCTCAAGGTGGTCATGACGCCGGTGATGGCGGTGGCGTTGGCCACGTCGATCTTCATCTCGGCGGGCCCCTACGAGCGCGAGGCCGCGCTGGGCCATATCGTTGCGATCGCCGGGTGCGAGGCCGCCGATGCGGTGGGCCTTGCCCCGTCCCGCAAGGGCCAGCCCGGCTATCACCGGCCCCTGGACCCCGACGGCGACGGGCGGTCCTGCCAGTCCGACGACATCGCGACCGCGGCGGGCGTGCTGCCCGCGGGCGGCGCGAAATTCCTGCGCGCGAACTGACGGGTCAGACCGCCGGGGCGACGGTGCAGTCTCGGAACCGCTGCACCGCGGGCGCGGCGCCCTCCAGATCCAGAACCGCGGCGGCATCGCCTGCAAAGGCCGTTGCGGTGCGGTTGAACTCCAGCCCGTTCAGAACATTGCCAAAGCCGCTGTCGGTGACGGTCAGGGCGCGCCCGGTCTCATCCGTGGTGTGCCGGTCCGTCGAGATCGTGAGGCCGCGTTCGCCGGTGAACCGGATCGAAAACAGCGGTGCGACGGGCCAGGGCGCGGGCGTGGTGACGGTGATCGTGTAGACCGGGCCCACGGAATCGTAGGTCAGCCGCACCTCGGCATCGGGCTGCACATGCGACAGGGTGCAGAGCCGGCCATCGGTTCCGGCCTCCCACGCGTGGGCGGGTGTGGTCAGGAGCAGGAGTGCAAGGGCGCTGCGCATAGGGTGCAAGATAGACGGCGCCGCGGATTTGGCGAGGGGGCGCGGCGCGCGCGCATGTCGCTTTCGTGTGAGATGTGGTCGGGCCGGTTTCGACGGCAGGGCACGGTTCCGGCGATGACTGCTCCGACACCCGGCAGGAGATCCGCGATGAAGACCCATGTCAAAGCCCTTGTCGTCGGCGGCGGCGCCGTCGGCACCTCGATCGCCTATCACCTGGCGCGGGCCGGTTGGGCGGACGTGATGCTGCTGGAGCGGGACGAGCTGACCAGCGGGTCGACATGGCATGCCGCGGGGCTGCTGCCGCTGTTCAACATGAGCTACGCCACCAGCCACATCCACGACTACAGCGTGAAGTTCTACAAGACGCTGGAAGAGGAAACCGGCCTGAACGCCGGGTTCTACGTGGTGGGCAACCTGCGCATGGCCCAGACGCAGGAGCGGATGGACGAATACATGCTCTATGCCGCGACCGCCGAGACGGTGGGCATCCCGCATGAATGGCTGACGCCCGATGACATCCGCGCGCGCTGGCCGCTGGTCCGCACCGAGGATCTGAAGGGCGCGATCTATCACCCCACGGACGGCTACATCAATCCCGCCGACGTGACCCAGGCGATGGCCAAGGGCGCCCGCCAGCGGGGCGTCGAGATCGTGCGCAAGATGCAGGTGGACGGCTATCGCTGGACCGGCAGCGAATGGGTCGTGACCTGCACGAGGATGGTGGAGAAGGGCGGCAACCTCGTACCCTCGGACGAGGTGGTCGAGATCACCGCCGAACACGTCGTCACCGCCACCGGCAACCACGCGCAGCGCACCGCGCGGCTTCTGGGGATCAAGATCCCCGCGATTCCGGTGGAACACCAGTACATCGTGACAGAGCCCGACCCGGCGCTGGTCGAGTGGCGCAAGACCAACCCCGAGCACCCGGTGCTGCGCGATGCCGACGCCAAGTCGTACGTGCGCGAGGAACGTGACGGCTGGATCCTGGGCCCCTATGAACGCAACGCGCCGGCGCGGTTCCTCTATGACGTGCCCGAAAGTTTCCGGGCCGATCTGTTCCCGCTGGATCTGGAGCGGATCGAAGAGGAATACATGAGCATGATCCACCGGATTCCGTCCTCGGAAACGGTGGGGCTGAAGGACGACTACAACGGGCCGATCTGCTACACGCCCGACGGCAACCCGCTGGTCGGGCCGGCGCCGGGACTGCGCAACATGTGGCTGGCCGAGGGCTTTTCCTTCGGGATCACGGCGGCGGGCGGCACGGGGTATTACCTCGCCCAGATGATGGTGGAAGGCGAGGCCGAGATCGACATGGCCAGCCTCGACCCCAAGCGCTACGGCGACTGGATGACGACCGAGTATGCCGCGCGCAAGAACGAGGAATGCTACGAGCACGTCTACATCCTGCACCACCCCGACGAGGAGCGCCCGGCCTGCCGACCCTTGCGCACCTCGCCCGCCTATGACCGGCAGAAGGCTGCGGGCGCGCAGTTCGGGCAGGTGAACGGGTGGGAGCGGGCGAATTACTACGGCCCCCTGGATGCGCCCGAGAGCTTCGACCATGATGCGCGCAGCTTCCGGCGCGGCGGCTGGTGGCAATATGCCAGGGCCGAGGCCGAGGCGGTGCGGGGCGGCGTGGGCCTCTTCGACGCGACGCCCTTTACCAAGCATGTGGTGCGGGGACCCGGGGCGACGGCGTTCCTTGACTGGTTCACCTGCAACCGGCTGCCGAAGGTGGGGCGCATCAACCTGACCTATGCGCTGACCGACGCGGGCACGACGCGGACCGAATACACCATCGTGCGGCGGGGCGAGCAGGATTACTACCTTGTCTCGGCGGGGGCATGGACGGCCTATGACGCCGATTACCTGCGCAAGTCGGCCGAGGACTTCATGGGCCGTGGCGGCGGCTGGGTCGACATCCACGATGTCACGAACCAGTGGGGCGTCTTCGCCATCGCGGGCCCGAAATCGCGCGAGGTGCTGGGTTCACTGGTGCGGGATGCGGACCCCGCGACGGTGCTGTCGAACAAGCGCTTCCCCTGGCTGTCGATGCGCCAGATCGAGCTGATGATGTGCCCGGTGATGGCGATCCGCGTGGCCTATACGGGCGAACTGGGCTGGGAATTGCACCACCCGATCGAGATGCAGACCTACCTTTGGGACCGCCTCGTGGAGGCCGGGGCGCCGCATGGCATGAAGCTTTTCGGCGCGCGGGCGCAGAACTGGCTGCGGCAGGAGAAATCCTATCGCGCCTTCGGCACCGAGCTTGGCCGGGACGCCACGCCGATGGAGGCGGGGCTGGACCGCTTCATCGACCTGGACAAGGATTTCCGGGGCAAGGCGGCGATGCTGGCCACCGGCATCCGGTCGAAATGCGTGACGCTGCTGATTGACGGGCCGGACGACGCCGATCCGTGGGGGCGCGAGGCGCTGTACCTGGGCGACGAAAAGGTGGGGCGCCTGACCTCGGGTGGCTGGTCGGTGGCCTTCGGCAAGCAGATCGGCATGGGCTATGTCCGGCCCGACCTGGCCGAGCCGGGCACGAAGCTGAAACTGCGGATGCAGCGCCAGCTTTGGGACGCGGTCGTGACCGAGGACAGCCCCCATGACCCGGCGAACGAGACCATCCGCAAGGATGGATGAGCGTCAGCCCGCGCCGCGCATCACTGCGGCGCGGGGGTCGTCGGGGCTGTAATCCTCTGCCAGCGCGTCGGCCACCAGCGCCTTGCCCGCGGCGTAGAGGTCGGCATGGTTCGTCCAGTCCATGAAGTTGGCGCCCTTGGGCGGAACGGCGCGAATGTGCCAGTCCAGAGGCCCGAGATCGGGACGGTCGGCGGCTTGCCGGGCCAGGAGGCTGCGCATCACAACCGACAGGGCGCCGGGCGCGCGCGGCGGACGCTTGCCGAAGGGCCAGACCAGGCGGCGCAGAAGGGGGCCGCGCCCGGGCAGGCGCTTGTAGTCCACGTCAAAGCTCTGGCGTCCCTCGCGCTCGAAGCTGACGATGACGTTCGGCCCCGCTTTCAGCGCATGCATCGTGTGATAGGGCATGTTGTCCATCGACCCCCCGTCCACCAGCATGGTGCCGTCCTCTGTGTAGAAGGGCGGCAGGACGCCGGGGATCGCGGCCGAGGCGCGGATGGCCTGCCAGAGCGGGCCGCGCCGGATCGCCACCTGGGTATTGCTCGACAGGTCGGTGGCGACGGCAAAGAACGGATACCAAAGGTCCTCGATCAGGCCGGGGGCATGACGTTGCAATTCTCGGTCCAGAACGGTATGGTCCAGGATCGAATAGCGCGGCACCGTCAGCCGGTTCAGGGCCTTGTTCTTCACGAACATCTCGTGTGTGCGCGTCTCGATCTCTTCGCCGGAAAGGCCCAGGGCAAAGCCCGCGCACATGGCGCTGCCGACGCTGGTGCCGCCGAAGATGTCGAAGGTCGCGCCCGCGTCCCTCAGCCCCTGGTACACGCCGGGATGAATCGCGCCGAAGGCGCCGCCGCCGCCAGCCACGTATCCCAAAGCGCGACCCGTCAGGAACCGCACGAGGCGGTCCATGTCCTCTGTTGCGCCCGCCGCGGCGTGGTGGTGCATGAACACCGGTCGTGTTTCCAGCCAGGCTGCCGTGCCGGTCACGCGTCTTGGCCGCTCATGATGCAGGATCAGTAGCCGGCGGTGATCCTGCGGCAGAACCTCGAAGGCCCTGCGTTCAAGCTCGGACAGCGCGGGCGCGGGCCCTGCATGGCCTGCGACCAGCACCTGGTCGCTCTGGCGCAGGGCGAGGTCCGTCCAGTCCCGGTTGGCGGGATCGGCGACCGCCAGGATCTGCGCGCCGTTCCGTTCGAGATCCTGCAGCCATCCGACGACGGCACCGCGGCCCGTCCCGTCGGAGGGATCGGCCGGGGCATCGGCCCGGGTCACGACGCGCCCGCCGGCGCGCTCCATCGCCTCTGTCAGGGCGGGCACAAGGCCGTGCGGCAGGGGTTCGTCGCCCGCGGGGATCAACGTGACGACGCGGGTCTGCGGCGGGCGCGGTTCGGCGCGTGCGCGTGCGCTGGTCGTGGCCAGCCGGTTTGCAAGGTCTCGCGCGACGAGGCTTGCGATGCCCGGATCGCGGGCGCAGGCCGTGTCATAGGCGGTGCGCGACAGTTTCAGCACGACGCTGTCACGCGCCGCGACCACGCGCGCGGTCCGGGGCATGCCGGTGAAGAATGCGATCTCGCCGATCGATTCGCCGGTGCCGATCTCGGCCAGTGCGGTGCCGCCCCGGTCCACGCTGAAGCGCCCGGCCTCGACGAAGTAGATGGCGTCGCCCTCGCTGCCCTGCTCGATCAGAACGTCGCCGCGGCGAAGCGACAGTTGCTCGGTCCCGCCCTGGGCAAGTCCGATGACGTCAAAAAGCGGTGACAATCCCTGCGCGGCGAGCGGGGCGCTCTTGGGTGTCTGCATGGCGAATGCCTCCCTTGTGGGGCCGTGCGGGCCGACCGGGCAGGGCGATAGAGCCAAGCTGGGGGCGAACAGGCCAACTGGTTAGTGTCACGTCAGTCATCGAATCGCGCCGGGCTGAGCTGGGCGACCGTGGCGGCGTCGATCTCGGGCGGGCGTCCTGCGACGAGGTCGGCGGCAAGGCGGCTGGCGGCGGGGGAGGTCTGGAAACCGTATCCGCCCTGGCCCGCCACCCAGAAAAAGGCGTCGTCGCGCGGATCGAAGCCGATCACCAGGCATCGGTCGGGGGCGAATGTGCGCAGGCCCGCCCAGCTGGTTTCGACGCGGGTGACGGGCTCTGTCACCATCGCCTCGTAGCGCGCCAGCCCCTCGGCCAGGACCATGTCGTCGGCCCAGGCGTCGTGGGGCTCCACCGGGTCCTCCTCGGCCGGAGAGACGAGCAGCTTGCCGGCGTCCGGCTTGGCGTACCAGGTCTCGCCGGTTCCGAACATCATCGGCCAGCCCGAGACGTCATGCCCGCCGGGCGCGGGCAGGCGCGCCATCGACCGGCGCAGCGGCTGGAAGCGCAGGGGACGGATACCCGCCAGGTGCGCGATGTGATCCACCCAGGCGCCGGCTGCGTTGACGAGGATGCGGGCGGCGTGGGTGGTGTCGCGGGTGTCGACCTCCCAGCCGGTGGCGGTGCGCCGTATGTCGGCGACATGGGCGCGGGTGGCCACCGTGCCGCCGTTGGCGCGGATCTCGCGGGCGAAGTTCTGGATCAGCCGGTCGGTGTCGATGTCCCAGGCCTCCGTCCTGAATCCCACCTCGGTCACCTTGTCCGGGCGCAGGATGGGCACGACCCCGCGGGCCTCTTCCAGGGTGATGCGGTGCAGTTCCATCTTGGCCAGGTCGGAGGCGAAGGACTCGGCGGTGTCGCGGGTGCCAAGCAGCATCAGCCCGCGCGGCGACAGGACGCCGCCGTTCTCGTGCATGTGATAGTCGAAGGAGGCGCGGTTCAGCACTAGCGTGGACGGCAGCCCGTAGGTCTGTTCGTAAAGCGCGGCGGACCGGCCCGAGGCGTGATAGCCAAGCCCCTCTTCCTGTTCCAGAAGCAGCACCTGCCCCAGGTGCGACAGGCGCGCGCCGGCCGAGACCCCGGCAATGCCACCTCCGATGACCAGAAAATCGTTCATGCTTCCTCGTTACGGTCCGTGGCCGGGGGCGGGGCCGGTGACAGCGCCGTCAGGCGGGCGTAGAGGGCATCGTCCATATCGAACCCAAGGGCGTCAAGCGATGGGGCAAGCTGCAAGGTGTCGCGGGCCGACAGGATGGGGCCGGTGACGCCGGGATGGCGCGCGGCCCATGCGACGGCAAGCGTTGGGGCGGGCACACCGATCTCTGCCGCGATGTCGGCCAGGCCGGTGGCGGCCCGGTGCATCCAGTCCGCGCCGTAGCGCCTTGCATAGCGCGCGTCGCTGGCGATGCGGCCCTCGCCCGTGCCGGTGGCATACTTGCCCGTCAGCAGGCCGCCGCCGAGGGGCGAGTAGGGGAAGACGGCCAGCCCTTCGGACCGGGCCATGGGCAGGATCTCGACCTCGGCCTGCCGCTTGACGAGGTTGTACATCGGCTGCAGCGCCGCGATCTCCAGCCCGAAGCCCGCTGCGATGCGGATGGCCTTCATCACCTGCCAGGCGGCGAAGTTCGACAGCCCGACGTGGCGCGCCTTGCCGGCCTCGACAGCCTGCGCAAGCACCTCTATCCGGGCCTCCAGCGGGGCGTCGTCGGTCCAGCGGTGCAGGTACAGAAGATCGACGACGTCGGTGCCCAGCCGCCGCAGGCTTTCGTCGATCTCTGCCGTCATCGCCTTTGGCGTGCCGACGCGATTGACGCACTTGGTGGCGATGAAGAGCGTGTCGCGCTCTGCCGCCGCGAAGCGGCCGAGCAGGGTTTCCGAGGCGCCGTCGGTATAGACGTAGGCGGTGTCGAAATGCCGGATGCCGACGGCGCGGCAGGCGTCGAACATCGCGCGGCTGGCGGTTTCGTCGGCGGTGCCGCCGAACTGCATGGTGCCAAAGACGAAGGGCGGAACGGCGCTGCCGTCTTGCGTGGTAAGCATGGTCATGGCCGCACAGAACCACGCGGCGGGGCAAAGGAAAAGGCCCGGCCGCGGCCTGGGCGTTGCTCTCTGGGCGCGACGCGGCCTAGCAGCGGGCGTTGAACACCTGCGTCCGGCTTTCCCCCGCGAAGCCGCCACCGCCGACGCTGAGCAGGCCCATGTTGACCGAGAAGCCGAGGAAACGGTCGTTCGAGAAATCGAACCACATGATGAGGCCATAGCCCTGCCCGACGTCGAAGCTGCCGCCGATGCCGATGGCGCGCCCGCCGATGCAGGCGTTGCGGTCCTGGAAGGCGCTGACGACCAGTTCCAGCCCGCTGGAGACCTGCAGCCCGCCGGATTCGAAATCCGCCGCATAGGCCACGCCCGGCGCGCGGCGGGTCACGTCGAGCGACACGCCGCCCTCGACGAAGCGGCCGTATCCCACCGAGCCGCCGAAGGACCCGCCCACGGTCATCGTCGAGAAGCCCGAGCGCCGCAGCGCCTCGTAGATCAGCTGCGTGCGGCGCTGGGATTCGACGACGCGCTGCATTTCGGCGGCGTTGCGGACCTGCGACAACTCGTAGATCAGGCGGACGTTGGCGGCGCTAGAGGCCATCGGGCCGAAGGCGAAATAGATGTCGTCGGCCAGGGGCGCGATGCGGCGGGCCCAGGCTTCGGCGTCGGCGCGCAGCCTGTCGAACCCTGTCGTGGGTTTGATGCAGCGCCCGCGTGCCAGATCCTCGATCAGGCCGGCGTTGCAGGACGGCACGCGGACCGTGACCGGACAGGCGCGCTGGCCCTCGGCGCCGCAGGGCTCGCAACGGCCCGAGACCTCGATCAGGTTGGCGTTGCAGGACGGAATCCGCTCGACCACGGTGCAGGCCCGCTGTCCCGAGGCGCCGCAACTGGGGGCGGCGGGGCGCGGTGCCGCCGTTGTCTGCCGCACGCAGCGCACGCCGATGGGGCGTTCCACGAGCCCCGCGTTGCAGGACGGGACGCGTTCCCAGATCTTGCAGGGCCGCTGGTTTTCCGCGCCACAGGACTGGGCGGCGGCGGATTGGGGCAGCAGAAGCGTCAGAAGGACGCCAAGGGCGAGAGAGAGAAGCGCGCGGGGCATGCTGGGGCCTTTCCGTCCGTGTCAGGGGCGGCGGGTCCCGGCAGTGCAGGCAGCGCCTCCCGGAACCCTAGCACGATTCCCGTAGTGCGCGAAAAGGAAAGGGCCCGCGCAACGGCGGGCCCTTGGCTTGGTCCTGTCGCGGGCGGATCAGGACGGGATTTCGCCCGTCATCCCCTCGACGTAGAAGTTCATGGTCACCAGCTGTTCGTCGGTGGCCACCTCGCCCTCGGCGAGGAAGACGCTGCCGTCCTGCTTCATGATCGGGCCGGTGAAGGGGTGATACTCGC
>JAUIIC010000046.1 GCA_030431935.1 Alphaproteobacteria bacterium
CAATCCTGCCAGACCTGCCAGCGGTTGTCGGGCATCGCCGGAATGGAAAACTGCGCCGCCTCGTCGGGCCCCAGCCACGCGGCCTCGCCGCCCCCCCACGCACCCTGGATCGAGGCGACCAGTGCCGGGTCGAGGTCGCGCCGCCGCGCAGAGGCGATCAGCGTCACGGTCAGGTGGTCGGTCATGGGCAGGGTCCGTCTGGCAAACACGCGGTCTGCCCGGCCCTATAGGGTGTTCCCGCCGTCAGGGAAAGGCGGGCTGGGCGCACGCCCTGTCCCACATCGCGCTCAACTGCCCCGGCAGCGCCATGGCGTCGAACGGCTTTTCCACCGTACCGATCACATGCTGTGCCGCAAAGGCGTCCGCGTCCGGCAGCCCGGCAAGCTTTGCCGTCATGAAGATGGCGGGAACCTCGCGCAGGTGCGGAACATCCCGCAGCCGCAGCAATGTCTGCCAGCCGTCCATCCCGGGCATCATCATGTCCAGAAGCAGAAGGTCGGGATGCAGCCCGGGCGCGGCGGCAACGGCGGCCGCGCCGCTGGTGAACTGGTCCAGCCGAAAGCCCCCCAGCAACTCCAGCGACATGCGCGCCACCTCGACGATGTCGGCGTCGTCCTCGACATGCAGGATATGCGTCAGCCCGGCCATCACGACGATCCTTCGGCCAGATCGGACACGCGGCGCTCGGCGGCCAATGGCAACGCGAAGAAGAAGATCGTCCCGCCGCCCTCCGCCTGGCGGTAGCCAAGCTTGCCCCGGTGCCGCGTGACGATCGTGCGCGCGATGCTGAGCCCAAGCCCGCTGCCGCCCACGGCCCGGTTATCGGCCGAATCGAGCTGGACGAAGGTGTCGAAGATGCGGTCGCCCGCCTCCGCGGGAATCCCGATGCCATGATCGCGCACCTCGACGAAGGCGCGGCCGTCCCGGACGCCGACGTCGATCTCGACCGTACCGCCGGCATGCGAGAACTTGGCCGCGTTCGACAGCAGGTTTGCCATCACCTGCGTCAGCCGGTTGTGGTCGCCCTCGACCATCACCGGGCCCTCGGGCGCAGCCAGCTCGAACGTCACGTCGTTCAGCCGCGCATAGCTGGCGTTCTCTCGCACCGCGTCTGCCGCCAGGGCGGCCAGGTCGAGCGGGGCAAAGCTGAACCGCATCTCGCCAGAGTTCAGTTTCTCCACGTCCAGCAGGTCGTTTATCATCGTGGCCAGACGGCGGCTGTTCTTGATCGCGATCCCCAGAAGGGATTTCGCCTCGGGTGTCACGTCGCCGGTGGCGCCGCTGTCGATCAGTTCCATCGCACCCTTGATCGAGGTCAGGGGGGTGCGCAACTCGTGGCTGACCATCGACACAAAGCTGGACTTGGCCCGGTTCGCCTGCTCGGCCGCATCCAGAAGCGCGGCCCGCTCGCGCGACACCGACTCGGCGCGGAACAACGCCGCCTTGAGCCGTTCCGTCTGGTCTCTGATTCCGTCGAGCATCGTGTTGAAGGCGTTCGCCGTCTGCTGGATCTCGACGGCGGTATGCGCCGGCAGGTCCGGCACGCGGGCATCGTAGTCGCCGTTCGACACACGCACCGAGGACCCGGCGATGGACCGGATCGGACGCGCGATCCAGCTGGCCAGCCACCAGCTGATGAGAACGGCAAGCGACAGCTGGAACAGCGCCAGCGCGACCGCGCCCGATTGCACGGTTCCCGCCCGGTCCGCCAGTTCGCGAATCGGCTGCGGAACCATCACGCCCCAGCCGGTTTCCGGCACGAAGGTGTAGCCCGCGATCATGTCGGCCTGCATCGGCGGAGAGTAGAACTGCGCCACCCCGGTCCCGCCCCGCAGCATCGCCTGCACCACCGAAAGTTTCGAGGCATCCTTGTTGATCCGCTGCCATTCGGCGTTCGGATGCGCGACCACAAGGCCTTCATGATCGACCACCATCGAGTGACCAAGCTCGCCGAAGGCGATGCTCTTTTGCATCTGCACGACATAGGCCGGGCTCCACGGGGCGATCGCCAGCCGGTTCCCTTCCAACTGCTGGACCATGAAGAAATGCCCGCTGCCATTGTGCTGGCGGATACCGCTCACCGCGATGTCCCCGCCCGCCGCCGCGGCGATCTCGCGCAGTTCGGCCATGATCTCGGGGGCGGGCAGATCGGTGGGATGGTCGTTGTCCCCCTCGATCAGCTGGATCACCCGGCCGGCGTCGTCGACCACCACGATATGGCAGAAATTGAAGTTCGCCAGCGCCGCCGTGTAACCGTCGAATTCGGGAAACCACCCCGCGTTCTGCACCGCCAGCCCGAACACGGATTTCGCGTCCCGCACATAGCGCGAGAACGTCGCCGACAGGTTCTTGGCGATGATCAGGTGGTTTTCGTCGACAAGGGCGATTTCCTTCTCGAACGACGTGCGTGCCACCCATTTGTAGAACGCGGCGATCGGCAGGCAGGCCATCAGCACCATCGTCGCGAAGACCATCACACGCAGCGATAGAACGGGCCTCTCGCGCCGCGTTCCAAGGTGCCGCCAATCCGCGTCGAAATCGTTGTCGATTGCCCCGTTTGCGCCCGTGGGAAGGGACGAATCCGTCATGGCGCCAATCCGCGTATGGTTAATCCGCGTTTCAATCTGACCGGGAACTGGGGTGAAAATGTGTCCGCTCAACGGCGAAGACACGCCCCTCTACCCTGGCACAAAACTGTCGCTTGAGTTTCCCGCGGCACTCGGCTAGCAGCGTCCGTGGGACACCCCTCCCCAACGAGGGGCGTATATCTGGAAGGGTACCATGTCTGGACCGACGACCCCGGCAACGCGGCCGGCCAATCCGCGTTTTTCTTCTGGCCCCTGCGCCAAACCCCCCACATTCACGCTGTCCGCATTGTCCGACGCCCCCCTGGGCCGGTCGCACCGTGCCGGCGTGGGCAAGGCCAGGCTGAAGGCCGCCATAGAGACCACCCGCGACATCCTCGGCATCCCCGCCGACTATCGCATCGGCATCGTGCCGGCGTCCGACACCGGCGCCTTCGAGATGGCGATGTGGAACCTGCTGGGCGAGCGTCCGGCGGAAATGGTCGCCTGGGAAAGCTTCGGCGCGGGCTGGGTCACCGACGCGGTCAAGCAGCTGAAGATCGACGCCACCGTGCACGAGGCCGCCTATGGCCAGATCGTCGACATGGCGGCCCTGAACTACGACAACGACGTCTGCTTTACCTGGAACGGCACGACATCCGGCGTGCGCATGCCAAACGGCAACGCGATCCCCGCCGACCGCGCCGGCCTGACGCTGTGTGACGCCACCAGCGCCGCCTTCGCGATGGACCTGCCTTGGGACAAGCTCGACGCCACCACCTTCTCCTGGCAGAAGGTGCTGGGCGGCGAGGCCGCGCATGGCATGCTCATCCTGAGCCCGCGCGCCGTCGAGCGGCTGGAAAGCTACAAGCCCGCCTGGCCCCTGCCCAAGATCTTCCGCCTGACCAAGGGCGGCAAGCTGATCGAAGGCATCTTCGTGGGCGAGACGATCAACACGCCCTCCATGCTTGCCGTCGAGGATTACCTCTTCGCGCTCGACTGGGCGCAATCGGTGGGCGGCCTGCCCGGCCTGATCGCCCGCGCCGACGCCAACTTCGCCGTGATCGACCGCTTCGTGGCCGAACGGGACTGGATCGACTTCCTCGCCGAGGATCCGGCCACGCGCTCGACCACCAGCGTCTGCCTCAAGTTCACCGATCCCCGCATCACCGACGGCGCCGCCTTTGCCAAGGCCGTGGCCAAGCGGCTGGAAGCCGAAGGCGTCGCCTTCGACATCGGCGCTTACCGCGACGCGCCTCCGGGCCTCAGGATCTGGTGCGGCGGCACGGTCGAGGCATCGGACCTCGATGCGCTGATGCCCTGGCTCGACTGGGCCTTCGCAGCCGAGATCGCGGCGCAGCCAGCCGCCGCCTAGGCACCGGGCCTTCAACGAAATGTTCCGGGGCGCGCCCATGGGCGCCCCCGCTCCCCCAATCCATGAGGAAAGCCAAGATGGCCCCCAAGGTTCTCGTGTCCGACAAGCTGTCGGAAACCGCCGTGCAGATCTTCCGCGACCGCGGCATCGACGTGACGTTCGATCCCTCGATCGGCAAGGACAAGGACAAGCTGATGCAGGTCATCGGCGAGTATGACGGCCTTGCCATCCGTTCCGCGACCAAGGTCACCGAAAAGGTGATCGCCGCCGCAGGCAACCTCAAGGTGATCGGCCGGGCCGGCATCGGGGTCGACAACGTCGATATCCCCGCCGCCTCGCGCAAGGGGATCATCGTGATGAACACGCCCTTCGGGAACTCAATCACCACGGCCGAGCACGCCATCGCCATGATGATGGCGGTCGCGCGCCAGATCCCCGAGGCCAACGCCTCGACCCATGCGGGCAAATGGGAAAAGTCGCGCTTCATGGGCGTGGAACTGACCGCCAAGACGTTGGGCGTGATCGGTGCGGGCAACATCGGCTCCATCGTGATCGACCGCGCCCAGGGGCTGCGGATGAAGGTCATCGCCTACGATCCCTTCCTGTCCGAGGAACGCGCCGACAAGCTGGGCGTGACCAAGGTGGAACTGGACGAATTGCTGGCGCGGGCCGATTTCATCACGCTGCACGTGCCCCTGACCGACAAGACCCGCAACATCCTGTCGCGCGAGAACCTTGCCAAGGCCAAGAAGGGCGTGCGCATCGTCAACTGCGCCCGCGGCGGCCTGATCGACGAGGCCGCGCTGGCCGAGGCGCTGCAATCGGGCCATGTCGCCGGTGCCGCGCTCGACGTGTTCGAGGTGGAACCCGCCACCGAAAGCCCGCTGTTCAACATGCCCAACGTGGTGACAACGCCGCACCTTGGCGCGTCCACCACCGAGGCGCAGGAGAATGTCGCGCTGCAGGTGGCAGAACAGATGTCGGACTACCTGCTGACCGGCGCCGTGACGAACGCGCTGAACATGCCCTCGGTGACTGCCGAAGAGGCCAAGGTGATGGGCCCCTGGGTAAAGCTCGCCGGTCATCTCGGCGCCTTCGTCGGCCAGATGACGGACGAACCCATCGAGGCGGTGAACATTCTCTACAACGGCCATTGCGCCGAGATGAACACCGCCGCGCTGAACGCCGCCGCCATCGCCGGCGTGCTCAAGGCCGTGAACCCCGACGTCAACATGGTCTCGGCCCCGCTGATCGCCAAGGATCGCGGCGTCGATCTCACCACCACCACCCAGGGCAAGACCGGCGTGTTCGACGCCTACATCAAGCTCACCGTGGTGACGGGCAAGCGCGAACGCTCGGTCGCGGGCACGGTCTTCTCTGACGGCAAGCCGCGCTTCATCCAGATCAAGGGCATCACGCTGGACGCCGAGATCGGGCGCCACATGCTCTATACCACCAACGACGACGTGCCCGGCATCATCGGCACGCTGGGCCAGACCATGGGCGAGAACGGCGTGAACATCGCCAACTTCACCCTCGGCCGGTCCGACCGTGGCCGCGATGCCATCGCGCTTTTGTACGTCGACGACCCGATCCCCGACGCGGTGCTGGCCAAGCTGCGCGCCACCGGCCTCTTCCGCCAGGTCCGCCCGCTGGAGTTCGACGTCGCCTGACACTGCGCCCGGCGCGCTTCACAAGACGGTGAATTGCGGCTACCCATCTTCTCCGAACGAACTTCTGTTTGGGGAAGATGGGGGCGATGGACCCGCGCAGGGTGTATGCCATCGGTGACGTGCACGGCCAGTGCAACTGGCTGATGGCCGCCCACGCCCGCATCATGCACGACCGCGCGCGCACCGGCGACGACTGGGCGCCCGTGGTTCACCTCGGCGACCTGTGTGATCGCGGCCCCGACAGCCGCGGCGTCATCGACTTCCTCCTGAACGGCATCACCGGCGGCATGCCCTGGGTCGCGCTGCGCGGCAACCACGACTGGATGATGCTCAACTTCGTCCAGAGCGATCCCTACGACCGTTGGGTGGACTCCTGGCTCTGGCCCAATATCGGCGGGCGGACCACGCTTCGCTCCTACGGCGTCACCGAGACCGGCTCTGACGTCGCCGAGATCCAGCGCGCCGCGCGCGCCGCCTTTCCCGCCCGTCACGTGGACTTCCTCGAAACCCAGCCGCTCTGGGTCGAGACCGAAGACCTGATCTTCGTGCACGCCGGCATCCGCCACGGCGTGCCGATGCCCGACCAGGACCCGACAGACCTGACGTGGATCCGCGACGATTTCCTGAACGACACGCGCGACCACGGCAAGCTGGTGGTGCATGGCCATACGCCGGTGGACTATCCCGAACACCACGGCAACCGCGTCAACCTCGACACCGGGGCGGGGTTCGGCCTGCCGCTGACCGTCGCCGTGTTCGAAGGCCGCGACGCCTGGGTGCTGGGCGAGAACGGACGCGCCCCGCTCTACCCGCTGACCTGAGCCTCGCCCATCCCCTGCCGCGCCAGCGCCAGCGCCTCGGACAGCACCTCACGGTCGCCCAGGTGATTGGCCAGGATCATCACGAGCTGCGCGTTCAGCGCATGGCTTTCGGCCTCGGTCAGGCCCTTGTGGGTCGCCAGAAGCTCTGCATAGAAGCCGTCGGGATCGGGCAGGTTCGGCGTGGTGACAAGCGCGCTCATGCGGTCCTCCAGACACGGGCGATGGCCGCCGACACGGCCCCCGCATCGGCATCCGTCCAGCGCGCCGCGACCACCTGATCGGGCCGGATCAGGTAGACGGCCTGCGCCGCGTCGCCCAGGTAGCGGGCGCGCACGTGGTCGTTCACCTCTGCCGTCACGCAGGCGGCCCCGTCCACCTCGGGCGGCGTGCAGCCGACGCCCAGCACCACCATCCGCCCGCCCAACGCGGTCATCAGCCAGCCGTTGCCCTGCGGTGCATCCGGCGCCACCGCACCGGGGCGCGACGCCGCGGGCAGCCCTGCCGCGTCCGCCGCATCCTCCAGCGGATACACGCAGGGCACCGAAAGCCGGCCAGAGTTGACCCAGCCGCGCGCAAAGGGCGCCTTGGCCGCCAGCGCCAGCACCTGGTCGCGGAACAGCCGCTCCACCCCGTCGTCAGGCGTCATGAACCGCGTCGCGCGGGTCGAGTTCAGGATATTCTCGTCCGCGGCATGGATGCGCTCGGCGTCATAGTCCCGCAACAGCGCGGCGGGCGCGCGCCCGTCCAGCACCGCCGCCAGCCGCCAGCCCAGCGCGTCCACGTCCTGCAACCCGCCGTTGCCGCCGCGCGCGCCGAAGGGCGACACGATATGCGCGCTGTCCCCGACAAAGATCACCCGGTCGTGCACGAACCGCTCCATCCGCCGGCACTGGAAGGTGTAGATGCTCAGCCACTCGATCTCGAAATCGTCATGGCCCAGGAACTGCGCGATCCGTGGGCGCACGTTCTCGGGCTTCTTCTCTTCCTCGACATCCGCGTCCCAGCCCAGCTGCAGGTCGATCCGGAACGTGTCGTCGGCCTGCTTGTGCAACAGCGCGGTCTGCCCGGCATGGAACGTCGGCTCGAACCAGAACCGCCGCTCGGTGGGGAAATCGGCCTTGAACGACAGGTCACAGATCAGGAACTTTTCCTCGAACAGCTCGCCCTCGAACTCCAGCCCCATCATCCCGCGCAGGGGCGACTTGGCGCCGTCGCAGGCAATCAGGTACTCGGCCTCCAGCCCATAGGTTCCGTCCGGTGTCTCGATCTCGACCATGGCGTGGTCGTCCGCCTGCCGCAGCCCCGTCACCTTGTTCAGGAACCGCACGTCCACCAGCGGGTTGGCCTGCGCCGCCTCGACCAGGTATTCCTCGACGTAATATTGTTGCAGGTTCACGAAGGCGGGCATCTTGTGCCCGTCCTCGGGCAGCAGGTCGAAATTGAACACCTCGGCATCGCGGTGAAAGGTGCGCCCGATCTTCCAGGTCACACCCTTGTCGCGGGCCCGTTCCCCCACGCCCAGCCGGTCCATGATCTCCAGCGACCGCTTGGACCAGCAGATCGCGCGGCTGCCCACCGACACCACGTTGTTGTCGTCCAGCACGGTGCTGGGGATACCGTGGTTGGCCAGTTCCAGCGCCATGGCCAGCCCGATGGGCCCGGCGCCAACGATCACCACCTTGTGGCGGGGTTCGGGCGCGCTCAGCCCCGGCGCGGCGACATAAGCGAAGGGACGATAGTCGTATGGCATGGCTTACCTCCCGCCCAGGAACGCGCCCGTCGCGGTCATGACGACCAGCGCAAGTGTCAGAACACCAAGATTGCGGCGGCGCAGCTTGTCCTCGGGCGCGCGCAGCCAATGGCCGATTTCCTTGAGAAAGACGATGGGCCCGGAAAACACCCGCCCGGTGCGCTTCTCGGCCCGTGCCCGCAACAGGAACAGGGTGCTGAACATCGACACCGCCCAGAGCAGGAAGACGACGCCCATCAGCGCCAGCCGCGTGATCTCTGCCCCGGTCATCGTCCGTCTCCCTTCCACAGCCGCCAGGCCGACCATACCACCGATCCGCCCAGGAAACCGCCGGCGATCAGCCCCAGTTCGACAAAGGCCGGCCCCGTGGGCAGGCCGCGATAGGCCACCGCGCCGCCAAGGAAGACCAGCGCGGCAAGGCTGAAGATCAGCCGGAACCAAAGCTCCTTTCGGTCGGGTCCGAAGCGGTTCATGCGAAAAAGGCCTCCGCCGTGGGGTGCCTGTCGTGGTCCAGGTGGAACTCGTCCAGTTGCGGCGGCGCGACGCCCAGCGCGTGAAGCTGGACATGCGCCTGTCCCCGGTGGTGGACCTGGTGCTGGAAAAGATGCAGCAGCAGGGCGTCCACCCGCTCTTCGGTCATGATGCCGCCCGGACGCTCGCACCGACGCGATGCCGACGTTATGCCGACGTTTTGCCGACGACAGAAATCGACCAGCCGCCGGTCCGCCTCGGCCTGCGCGGCGGCCAGCGCGGCCGGGTCGGTTTCGTCGCTCCGGTCATAGACCGACCGGCCCAACCCGCCCTCTTCCAGCGCGTCGATGTAGTAGAGATCGACCTCGTGGATGTGGTTCAGCGTGCGGCACAGGCTGGGAAAGAACCCGGGCGCCGGGGCCGTGAAGGCACCGGGGGGAAGGTCGGCCAAGGCATTGAAAAACCTGTTGTTTGCCCAGGCATTGTTCAACGCCATGCGCAGGTAGGGATGCGCCGCCGCCCCGCTCATCCCTGCAGCGCGGCCCACATGTCCTTGTCGCGCTGCGCGGTCCAGATGCGCGGCGTGTCGATGCCCCGCGCCTCGTCATAGGCCCGCGCGACGTTGAAGGGCAGGCAGTGCTCATAGATGGCATAGTCGCTGAATTTCGGATCGCACGCCGCCCGAACCGCGTCCCACGCCTCCTTCAGATCCCCGCCCTTCGCCGCCACCCGCGCCGCCGCGCGATAGGTCGTCTCGACGAAATCCCGTGTGTTTTCAAGGGCCGCGCGCACCATCTCGGGGCCGACGAGCGCGTCCCCCCGGCCCGGCGCGATGGCGGCGGGGTCGAAGGCGGCGATGTTGTCCAGCGTCTCGCCCCAGTCGCCGAAATGCCCGTCCCCGCAGTAGCAGGCCGAGTGATACTCGACGATATCGCCCGTGAACATCACGTCGGCATCGGGCACCCAGACCACCGCGTCCCCGGCCGTATGCGCGCGGCCCAGGTGCATGATGTCCACCCGCCGGTTGCCCAGGTAGACCGTCATCGCGTCCGAGAACGTCGTGGTCGGCCAGGTCAGGCCGGGGATTTCCTCATGCCCTTGAAAAAGCCGGGGAAAACGGTCGAACTCGCTGTCCCAATCCTCCTGCCCGCGTTCCACGACCATCGCGCGCGCGGTGTCGGACATGATGACCTGCGGCGCGCCATAGGCGGACGCCCCCAGCACGCGGACGGCGTGATAATGCGTCAGGACCAGATGGGTGATCGGCTTGTCGGTCACGGACCGCACGCAGTCGATGACCTTGCGCGCCAGCCGCGGCGTGGCCTGCGCCTCGACAATCATCACGCTGTCGTCGCCGATGATGACGCCCGAGTTCGGATCGCCCTCGGCGGTAAAGGCGTAAAGCCCCGCGCCGATCTCGGCGAAGGTGATCTTCTTCTCTTCCATGTCGCCGGCGCTGGCGAAGGCCTTGCTCATCTGCCGTTCCTCCCTTGGGTTCGATGTCCCGACGGGCACCATCCCCTTGATTCAAAACAAAAGGCGTGCGGGCGCAGCCCGCTCCGCCAGATCAGGCCCAGCCGGGCTTGTCCACCGCGGGAAGGACCGTGCCCGCGCACTGGCCGAAGCCGATGCGATACCCCTCACCTTCCGCGCCCCCGCGGAAGGTGATCGTGTCGCCGTCCTCGATGAAGCTGCGCGTTTCGCCGGTGTCGAGCGTCATCGGCTCCTTGCCGCCCCAGCTGAGTTCCAGAAGGCTGCCGCGATTGCCCTTCTCGGGCCCCGAGATCGTGCCGGACCCCAGCAGGTCGCCCACGTTCATCGGGCAGCCCGACGTGGTGTGATGCGCCAGCTGCTGGGCCGAGGAATAGTACATCTCGCGGTAATTGGTGCGCGCGATGACGGTCCCGGCCTTGCCCTCGGGGGCCAGCGTGACCTCCAGCCCGATGTCGTAAAGCGTCAGCCCCGGTTCCCTGAGATAGGGCAGAAGCTCTTTCTCGCGCGGCGGCGTCTGGGTGCGGAACGGCGCCAGCGCGGCGGCGGTCACGATCCACGGGCTGATCGTTGTGGCCGTGGCCTTGGACTGGAACGGGCCCAGCGGCTGGTATTCCCAGGCCTGGATATCGCGCGCGGACCAGTCGTTCAGCATGACATATCCGAAGATCATCGCGTCGGCCTCGGCGACCGAGACCATGCCCTGCGAGGGCTGGCCGACGATCGCGCCCATCTCCAGCTCGAAGTCGAAGCGGCGGCTGGGCAGGAAGGCGGGCGCATCGTGATCGGGGCTCTTCAGCTGGCCCCAGGGCCGGTGGAACGCGGTGCCCGACACCACGACGGAGGACGCACGCCCGTTGTAGCCGATGGGAATGTGCAGCCAGTTCGGCGGCAGCGCGTTCTCGGCCCCGCGGAACATGGTGCCCACGTTGGTGGCGTGGTGGCGGCCCGCGTAGAAATCGGTGAACTCGCTGACACCGAAAGGCATGTGCATCTCGGCATCCGCAATGGGCACCAGGTGCGGCTCGACCGCCGCGCGGTCGGGTGCGCCTTCGGCCAGCATTTCCGTCAGCCGGGCGCGGAAAGCGGCCCATGCGTCTGGCCCAAGTTCCATGAAATCGTTCCAGGCGGCCACGTCGAAGACGGCGGTGTCGGGATCGGGGGCGATCAGCCCCTCGGCCTCGAGCGTGGTGACATCGAGGATCATGTCCCCGATGGCGACGCCGCAGCGCGCCGGCGCGTCCAGCCCGACCGAGAAGACGCCGTACGGCAGGTTGTTCAGCGGAAAATCCGTGGTGGCAGAGTTCGCGCTCTCTACCCAGCTGCGCAATAGCGGCATGTCCCCTCCATCTGTCGGTCGCGCAGGCCGGTCCCGTCGGGCAGCCTGCGGCTTGTGTGCCTGTCCGGTCTACTTCTTGCCCGGCGTGCCGTCGAACTTCTTTTCCAGGCTGTCCCAGCAGTCGATGTAATCGTCCTGCAACGGCGCTTCCTTCGCGGCGAAGGCCGTCAGGTGCTGCGGGAACCGGGTCTCGAACATGAAGGACATGGTGTTGTCCAGCTTGTGCGGCTGCAAGTCCGCAGTCGAGGCCTTCTCGAAGGCGTCCCGGTCCGGCCCGTGCGGCAGCATCATGTTGTGCAGTGACATGCCGCCGGGGACAAAGCCCTGCGGCTTGGCGTCGTACTGGCCATAGATGTTGCCCATCAGCTCGGACATGATGTTCTTGTGATACCAGGGCGGGCGGAACGTGTCCTCCATCACCATCCAGCGCTCGCGGAACAGGACGAAGTCGATGTTGGCGGTCCCCGGCACGCCCGAGGGCGCGGTCAGCACGGTGAAGATCGACGGGTCCGGGTGGTCGAACAGGATCGACCCGATGGGGCAGTAGTTGCGCAGGTCGTATTTCACCGGCGCGTAGTTGCCGTGCCAGGCCACCACGTCGAGCGGGCTGTGCGGAATGGACGTCTCGTGGAACTGGCCGCACCATTTGATGACCAGCGTGGACGGCACCTCGCGGTCCTCGAAGGCAGCGACGGGCGCCTTGAAGTCGCGCCGGTTGGCCATGCAGTTGGCGCCGATCGGCCCCCGGCCCGGAAGCTCGAACTTCTGGCCGTAGTTCTCGCAGACGAAGCCGCGCGCGGGGCCCTCGACGACCTCGACCCGGTAGACGAGGCCGCGCGGGATGATCGCGATTTCCTTCGGTTCGAGGTCGATGATGCCCAGCTCGGTCAGGAACCGCAGCCGGCCCTCCTGCGGCACGATCAGAAGCTCGCTGTCTGCGGAATAGAAGTAGCTGTCGACCATCGACTCGGTGACCAGGTAGATGTGGCTGGCCATGCCCACCTGGGTGTTGACGTCGCCCGCCGTGGTCATGGTGCGCATGCCCGTCAGCCAGGTCAGCGGCTGGTCGCTGTGCGGCACCGGATCCCAGCGGTACTGGCCCAGCGACACCACGTCGGGATCGACGTTCGGCGCCGATTTCCAGTAGGGCATGTCGATCTTGCGATACCGCCCCGAATGCTTCACCGACGGACGGATGCGGTAGCACCAGGTGCGTTCGTTCTGGTGGCTGGGCGCGGTGAAGGCCGTGCCCGACAGCTGCTCGCCGTAAAGGCCATAGTTGCATCGCTGCGGGCTGTTCATGCCCTGCGGCAGCGCGCCCGGCAGCGCCTCTGTCTCGAAGTCGTTGCCGAAGCCGGGCATGTAGCCCTCTGTCGTGCCCGCCGTGGTCGCGGCGACGGTCATCTTGCGCGGGTCGGTCTCGACGTTCATGGATCAGCCCTCCCAGGTCCTGAAACCGCGAACGGGCGCCGTGGCACCCGTTTCGTTTCCATCCAGCCTATCGTTGCACTTGCAACGATGTCAAGGCCCCCGCTTGACCCGGGCGGCCTCAGCGGTTTCATTGCAAGGGCAACGATCGGGCCGTTCCATGCCGCAGTTTCATCTCGAGTCCTTCCTGCCCTACGAGCTTGCGCAGCTGTCCGAACAGGTCAGCCGCGAGTTCTCGGCGCTTTACCGCGAACGCTTCGGCATCAGCATTCCCGAATGGCGCGTCATGGCCAATCTCAGCCAGGCCGGAACGCTCAGCGTGCGCGAGATCCACACCCGCGCCGGCATGGACAAGTCCAAGGTCAGCCGGGCCGCCGCACGCCTGGAAACCGCCGGATACGTCGCCAAGACAGAAGACGCCTCGGACAGGCGCCTCGTGGCCCTCTCGCTCACCGAGGCCGGGCGTGGCCTGATCGAAGAGATCACGCCGCTGGCCCGGGCCTACGAGGCGCAGGTACTGGACCGGCTTGGCGCGGGGGCCGCGCCGTTTCGCGACGGCATCCGGCGGTTGCTGGACGGTTAGGCCGCTTCACGCTGGCGCGCCGCCCGTCATTCGATAAACATGCCCCGAAGACAACAGAGGACGCCCCATGACCGACATCGTCATTCTTTCCGGCGCACGCACCGCCATCGGAACCTTCGGCGGCAGCCTCGCCGCCACGCCCCCGATCACGCTTGGCGCCATCGCCGCGCGGGCCGCGCTGGACCGTGCCGGGGTCGAGGGCGCGCAGATCGGGCATGTGGCGTTCGGCCATGTCATCAACACCGAGCCGCGCGACATGTACCTGTCGCGCGTCGCCGCGATGGAGGCGGGCATCCCCGACACGACGCCCGCGATGAACGTCAATCGCCTGTGCGGGTCGGGCGCGCAGGCCATCGTCTCGGTCATCCAGTCCCTGATGCTGGGCGACGCCGGGTTCGGCCTTGCGGGCGGGGCCGAATCCATGAGCCGCTCTCCCTACGTGCTGCCGCAGGCGCGCTGGGGGCAGAAGATGGGCGACGCGGGCGCGCAGGACATGATGCTGGGCGCGCTCAACTGCCCGTTCGGCACCGGGCATATGGGCGTGACGGCGGAGAACGTGGCCGCCGAACACGGTGTCAGCCGCACCGACCAGGACGCTTTCGCGCTGGAAAGCCAGGCGCGCGCGGCGCGCGCCATCGCCGAAGGCCGGTTCCGCGACCAGATCGTGCCCGTCGAGGTGAAGGTCAGGCGCGACACCGTCTCCTTCGACACCGACGAACACCCCAAGGCCACCACGGCAGAGGCGCTGGCCGGGCTGCGGACCGTGTTCCAGAAGGACGGCACCGTGACCGCCGGCAACGCCAGCGGGATCAACGACGGGGCCGCCGCGCTGGTGCTCGCCCGCGCCGATGCGGCAGAGGCCGCCGGCCTGAAGCCCCGCGCCCGCGTGCTCGGCTACGCCCATGCCGGGGTGCGCCCCGAGGTGATGGGCATCGGCCCCGTGCCCGCGGTGCAGAACCTGCTCGCCCGCACCGGCCTTGCCATCGGCGACTTCGACGTGATCGAATCGAACGAGGCCTTCGCGGCCCAGGCGCTGGCGGTGAACAAGGGCCTCGGCCTCGATTCCGCGCGGGTGAACCCCAACGGCGGCGCCATCGCGCTCGGCCACCCGGTGGGCGCCACCGGCGCGATCATCACCGTCAAGGCGCTCTACGAACTTGAACGGACGGGCGGCTCGAAGGCGCTGGTGACCATGTGCATCGGCGGCGGACAGGGGATCGCCCTGGCCATCGAACGCATCTGACGGGACAAGGGCGCGCGCCCGCCCCTTCTTCTGTTCACAAATACTCTCGCCGAAGGCACGCCGCGCAGCGGCGTTCGGTGGGCGGGATCAGTCCAGCCTGACGGTGGACCGGGCCGCGCGGCCCGCCGCGTCGATGACCGAAAGCGTGATGAAGCCCGGCCCCGGCAGGTCGATCAGCGCCTGCCGGGCGTGGCTGCCGATGACCACCGGAAGACCATCGGCCAGCCAGGTAAAGGGCGGTTGCCCGTCCCGCACCTTCAGCGCCAGCATGTCGCCACCGCCCTCGATGCGCGCGCCATCCGGAGGAAAGGCGACCTGGGGGGCGTCGGTCGTCCCGGCAAGGACGGCGCCGGGCGGGCGGAAGCGTTGCAGGGGTTGCGGCAGGCCCGCCGTGGGCAGGATCAGCGTGGCGGGCGGTGGTGGCGGCAGCGGGTCCAGTGTGCCCTTCAGATGGGCGAAGACCTCGAACAGCAGCGGCGCCGCCAGCTCTCCGCCAAAGGCACCCGGCACCGGCGTTCCGTCGGGCCGCCCCAGCCAGACGCCCGCCACGTACCGCCCGTCGAAACCGAGCGCCCAGGCATCGCGGTGCCCATAGCTGGTGCCCGTCTTGTAGGCGAGCCCGGTGCGCGCCGCGCCCGGCGGCGGCGGCATGTCCGACAGGATGTCGCCGACCTGCCAGGCGGCCTCGGGCGACAGGACGCGCAGGCCGGTGGGCCCGGCCTGTCCGGGCAATGCCGAAAGGCGGATCGCCGCGCCACCCCGCGCCAGCGCAGCGTATAGCCCGGCCATGTCCTCCAGCGTCACGCCCAGGCCGCCCAGCGCCACGGCAAGCCCCGGCTGCCCGCCCGGAAGCACCGCGCGAACGCCTGCGCGGCGCAGATGCGCCATCAGGCGGGTGGTGCCGAAGGCATCGGTCAGCATGACGACGGGCAGGTTGAGCGACAGCTGCAAGGCCTCGCGCAGCCGGATTGTGCCACGAAACACGCCGTCGAAGTTCTGCGGCGCGTAGCCGCCGAAGGACATCGGCTGATCCTCGATCAGCGTTTCGGGATGGGCCATGCCCTGGTCGAAGGCGATCCCGTAGACCAGCGGCTTCAGCGTCGAGCCGGGGGACCGCAGGGCCGTGGTCATGTCCACGAACCCCGCCCGGCGATCGGCCTCGTAGGCCGCCGAGCCGATCTGCGCCAGGATCTCGCCCGTCTGGTGATCGGCGAGGATCAGCGCGACCGAGACCTGCTCTCCGGCCTGAAGCGCGGCACGGGCGGCAAGCGGTTCAAGGCGCGCCTGCAGAGGTGCCGACAGCGTCAACTGGTGCAAGGCGGTTCCGGGCGCGGCCGCCAGGACACGGTCGGAGAGATGCGGCGCGAGCGCCGGGAAGGGGCGGCGCAGGGTCGGGACCGGGTCGCGGCGGGCGGCGGCCGCGGCCTCGGCGGTCAGCACGCCCGCGCGCACGGCGCGCGCCAGCACGCGGTCGCGGGCGGCGCGGGAGGCGGCGACATCACGGTCGGGGCGGCGCGCCTCGGGCGCCTGCGGCAGCGCGACCAGAAGCGCCGCCTCGGCGGGGGTCAGGCGGCGCGGCTCCTTGCCGAACCAGGCCAGCGTCGCGGCCCGCAGGCCCTCGATATTGCCTCCGAACGGCGCAAGGTTCAGGTAGAGCCCCAGGATCTCGTCCTTGGACAGCCGCCGTTCCAGGGCCAGCGCCACCCGCATCTGCCGCAGCTTTCCGGCGACAGAGCCGGTGGGCCCCTCTTCCAGCAGCCGCGCGACCTGCATGGTCAGGGTCGAGCCGCCGGACACGATGCGGCCCCGCCAGGCCGCCTTCACCGCGGCGCGCCCCAGCGCGATGGGATCGACACCGGCATGGCGCAGGAAGCGGCCGTCCTCGTAGGCCATCAACATCCGCAGATAGCCTGCGTCCACCCCGTCGACAGAGGTGGCCAGCCGCCAGCGCCCGTCGGCCACCGTGTAGGCCCGCAGCAGCTGTCCGTCGCGGTCGATCACCTCGACAGAGGTCTCGACGGCCAGCGGCGGCAGCTCCGTCGCCGCGACCCATCGGTCCGCCGCATCGCGCAGGGCGGCGCCCGCGAAAAGCGCCACCCCCAGGACGATCAGCGCGATGCGCCTCATTCGACGACGGTCACCCGCCCCGCGTCCGTCCAGGCCCGCAGGCCGGGCCGGTACATGTCCTCGACACTTGCGGGCGGATGGTGGAACTCTCCGGGGCTGATCGCCCGCACGATATAGGCCAGCCGGAACGGCTCGTCCGAGCGCCAGTCGACCGCCGCCAGGAAACGGTCCTGCCGGAACTCGGTGTGTTGCGCGTCGGTGTAGAGATCGAGCCAGTCGAGCGCGCGGATATCCCCGCCGCGCAGCAGGTTGGGATTGTCGATCTCGAAGCCCGCGGGCAGCGGGTCGTCCACCATCAGCCGCGCCTCGCGCCGGCCAAGCGGCTGCACCGTCAGCACGGTCAGAAGCCGCACGCCGGTCTCGACAAGAGAGGGATCGACGGGGTCGCCCTCGAGCGTCAGGTAACGGCGGGTGATCGCATAGCCGTCGCCGCCCCGCTCGGGCGGCACCTCGGGCACGCCAAAGCGGGTCAGCGTGATGGTGGCCGGCCGGTCGCCCTCGTTGCGGATCGAAAGCGGCGCGAAGGCGGTGTCGTCTTCGGCCACCCGCACCAGCGGGCCCTGGGCCGGCACGCCGTTGATCGTCAGATCGCCCGTCGCCGCATCGCCAAGCACCGCATGGGCCGCAAGCAGGGTCCACACCTGTTCCTGCGTCGACATGCGGTCGGCCCCGTCCACGGGGGCGATGCTGGCGATCATGGCGTCACGGTCGACGCTGTCCGATCCGGCCTCGACGGCAAGGGTCAGCACCCCCGCACGGTCCCGCCGCCAGGTGCCGTAGTCGGCGCGCCAGACCTGCGGTTCACCCCCCGACAGTCCGCCGATCTGCGCCAGTGCCTGCCGGAACATGCGGTCGGCGCGGGTCGGATCGCCATAGGCCGCCAGCGCAGCGCCGATCTGGGCCGCAGCCAGCGGTGTGGCGAAATCCTGCCCCTTGACGTCGGCATAGTAGCGCAGGTCCCCGATCGAGGCCGCGCCTTCCCGCGCCAGCACGTGCAGCGCATAGGCGATATCCTCGCCCCCGATGTCGAAATCGGGCGCGTAGTTCACCCGGTTGCGCAGGTTGTCGAGCGCCATGCGGAAGGCGATGTCGGGCACCTCGAAGCCCTGCGCGCGGGCCCGCGACAGGAAGTCCGAGACATAGGCATCGAGCCAGAAGTCGCCAGAATACGGGCCCCAAAGCCCGAATGCCCCGTTCGAGGCCTGGTTGGCCAGAACGCGCGCGATGGCTTGATCGACGCGCTGGTTCAGGTCGCTGGCCGTCGACAGGCCCATGGCCCGCGCCACGTCCGACAGGTAGAGCAGCGGCAGCGCCCGGCTGGTGACCTGCTCGGTACAGCCGTAGGGATAGCGGTCGAGCGCCTCGAGCAGGCCCGGCGCATCCAGCCGCGCGATCGGCCCTGCGGCCAGCGTGGCCGAGGCCGTCCCGGCACGGAACCCGGCAAAGACATCGGACGAGAAGGTAAAGGTGTCACCCGCCGCAAGCTCGAACCGGCTGGATTGCGTGGTGACGGGGTCGTTCACCTGCACCGGCAGCGTCAGATCCTTGGACAGGACCTTGCCGTCCGGCGTCGAAAGCCGCGCGGTGAGCGTCCGGATGCCTGCCTTGTCGGCCGTGACGGGAATGGAGAGCACGGCCTTGCCCTGATCCGCCAGCGTCACGCCGGAGGGGACGTTCCTTGTGTCGAGGGTCAGGCCCTCGGCCGTGACGTCAAGCCCCATCCGGCCCGAGGGCCCGGTGGCGTGCACCAGTTCCAGCAGCAGGCGCGAGGCATCGCCCGGCGCCATGAACCGCGGCAGGCTGGCCGTCATCACCACGGGGTCACGCACCAGCACCTCGGCCTCGGCCTGTCCCACGCCGGTGTCGGACCAGACAACCGCCATCAGCCGGACGGTGCCGTTGAAGCCGGGCAGCGGAAACTCTGTCCGCGCAAGGCCATCGGCACCGACCTGGACCGGGCCCGAGAAGAAGGCGACCAGTTCCTCGGTCGGCGGCGGGGCGTCGAGGCCCATGTTCATCATCGCGTCACCGCCCGACCGGACCGCGCCCATCGCCCCGCTGGACCCGTCGATAAGCCGCCCGTAGAGGTCGCGCAGGCCCATCCCCAGCTTGCGCTGGCCGAAGTAGTGGCCCGCGGGGTCGGGCGAATCGAAACCGGTCAGGTTCAGGATGCCCACGTCCACGGCGGCGATGGTGGCCCATGCGGTCTCTCCCGGCAGGACGCCCTCGACCTTCAGCCCCACGGCAAGGGGGCCGCGCGGCTCTACCTCGGGGGCGACGTCGAATGCCGCACTCAGCCGGTGATCGCCGGGGTCCACCGGAGCATAGGACAGGCCCAGCGACCGCGCGGGATTGCGCCCAGCATCGGTGTCCATCGGGCGGATCACGGTGGCGGTGACATAGGCCCCTGCCCCCCAGTCGTCGGTGACGGGCAATTCTATCAGGTTCTCGCCCTCTGCCACCTCGACCGCGCGCATGTCGATCAGGCGATTGGACATCACGGTGACCAGCGCCTTGCCGGCATGCCTGGGCACGACGCGCAGCGTCGCGGTGTCTCCGGGCAGGTAGCTTTCGGCGTCGAGCGACACCTCCAGCATGTCGGGGGTTCCGGCCGCATCGGCGGCGCCCCACCAGCCGGCGTAGAAGGACCGGCTCGCGGCCACGTAATCGCCGCCCAGCCGCTCGACCCGGATCTCGTAGCTGCCCCAGTCGACGGGGGCGCTGACCGCGACGGGCGCGGCCCCCAGGGTGGCGTCGCCGCTGGCGACGCGGGTGCGGCGGGTGATCGGCTCCCACTCCCAGCCACCGTTCAGCTGGTACCACTGATAGCGGGTCTCGACGCGGTTGATCGTCCAGCGCACGGGCATGTCGACCGCCGCGCCGTCCGTGTCCACGGCGACCAGGCGGAACGCGGCCTCGGCGCCTTCGGGAAGGACGCCGTCGAAATCGGCGCGGATGCCGATCACCGGCACGGGCGCGGCGACGGGCGCGGTCAGGCGCCGTTCCACCGGGCGGCCCGAGCCTTCGGAGACGCGCACGACCATTTCCGCCTGCATCGGGCGGAACACGCGCCCGACCTCGGGCAGTTCCACCGGGATCGTGGCCTGGCCGCTTGCGTCGGTGCGATAGTCCCAGGGCAGGACGTCGCCGGTGCGGACGCGGTCGCCGTCATGCTCGCCGAAGGTATAACCGGGCCAGCCCTCCAGCGTGTCGATGCTGCGCAGGAACACCTCGCCCTCGATCGGCAGATCGCCACCGGGCGCGCCGAAGAGATAGCGCGCCTCGACCGTCAGCGGCACCGCGTCGCCCGGCGCGATGGGCGCATCCGGAACCGAAAGGTCGAAGTCGATCCGCTCTGGCAGGAAATCCTCGACCAGCACCGTGGTCGCGGCGATGGCCGGGGCATCGGGGTCTGCGTGGACCTCCAGCCGCCAGGCCCCGCGCGGCACGGCGCCGTTGGTGCGGAACGAGAACACGTGCCCGCCCGCCTGCGAGGACTGGCTGATCTGGCGGCTGTATTCCACGCCATCGGGCCGGGTCAGGACGGCGACGATGGGCAGGTCGGGGATCGCCGTCGCGGTGGCGTCGCGGGTCAGCACGGTCGCGTGAATGATCTCTCCGGCCCGGTAGGCGCCCCGGTCGGTGGTCAGGAAGGCATCGACGGGACCGGCGGGCTCGCGCCCCTCGACACCCCGGTCCGACAGGTCGAACTCGGGGTCGGTGAGCGACAGGAAGGTCAGGTCGCCCGGCCCGTCCCGCGCCACGATCAGCGCCGGCGACGCGCCGCCGGTGCCGCGCATCAGCCCCGGCGCGAAGCGGGCGTATCCCATCGCGTCGGTTTGCGCGGTGCCCAGAACGGCGTTCGCGCGCGAGATCAGCGTCACCTCGACGCCCTCTCGCGGATCGGCGCTGCCGAGTGCGCGCAGGAAGACGTGCAGGCCATCGGTGCCGGCCATGGTGGCAAGCCCGAGGTCCGAGACGACGAACCACTGCGTCGCGGCGGGGCTGTCATAAGGATCGGCGCCGGGAATCGCGGCGCGCAGGGCGTAGATGCCGGGCTCCAGCCCGCCGACCACCTCGTTCATGGGCAGCCTCGTGGTCATGTCCTCGTTGAGGCGCATCGCCACCTCGCCGGTCCCCTCCCAGACGGTGGTGGCCATGCTGTCGCCGAAATAGCCTTCCTCCCAGGTGGACAGAGGGCGCCCGAAATAGCCGTCCTGAATGGCGTTCAGGATCGCGCGGTCGCTGACCCGGCGCAGCGCCAGGTCCACCGTGTCCACGTTCACCGTCACGATGGGCAGCGCGATCTCGCCCGCGGCCGGCAGAACGTAGGACCGCCCCGGAAAGCGCACCTGCGCCGCGCGGTCGCCCACGTAGACGTTCAGCGTTACGCTTTTCGACAGGGCCTCGCCCGTGGCCGAGGGCAGGCCCTCGCGCAGGGTCAGCTGATAGCGGGTGCCGTGGCTCACGCCCTCGACGCACAGGCTGCGCTGGTCCGCGTCGACCGACAGGTTCGCGGCGGGCAGTTGCACGAAGGGCGCATAGTCGACACCGGCCTGCACCAGGTCTTCCGAGAATTCCGCGCAGATGCGCGGGATCGCGGCGTCGCTGTCGACCGTGTGCTCGACCACGCGGAAGCCGTGCCGCGCGATGGCCCGGTCGAGCATGTCGGCGGTGTCGTCGCGCGGCGCCAGCGCCTGGGCCAGGCGCAGCGCGGGGATCGACAGGCGGCCGCGGTCCTGGTCCTCGAGCGCCTCTGCCATCACGATCAGCGCGTTGGCCCGCATCGGCCCGCTGTCGGAGCGCAGGTAGGCGTTGACCGAGGCCTGCAGGGCGCGCCGGTGATAGGTCGCCTGCTCGGACCGGTCGTTGCTGCGGATGCCCAGCGCAAGCCGCGCGTATTCCGTCCAGTGGTCCGGCGCGTCGGTCAGGACGGTGGCGGCGCCGGTGAATCGGTAGGCGGCCAGCGGATTGCCCTGCCCCCGCGCCTCGATCGCGGCCTGCAAGAGTTCGGCGGCGGTCCACTGGCCGGGGATGTGCTGGTTGGTCAGTTCCAGCGCCTGTTCACGCGCCTCGGCCAGGTCGTGTTCGCCGAGGAACTCCAGCAACTCGGCGGCCCGCGTCTCGCCCCGAAGGACATCGGCGGGCGCGGCGGTCAGGACCCGCCCCGACAGCGCGCCCTCGTAGGCGGCCTCTTCGCTGATGCCGGACTTGGTGAAACAGGCGCTGGAGCGCGTGTTGAAGGTGAAGGCGGTGCAGCGGTCGTCGGCCAGGCAGGCGGCCTCGCACGCGCGCAGCGTCGTGTCGAAAAGCGATTGCAGATCGCCGCCCGGGTAATCCACGTCGCGGGTCAACGCCAGGCGGCGGTCGGGCACGGCCGTATCGGCCAGACCCGGGCCGGCGATGACGGACAGGGCCAGGGAAACGGACAGGGCTAGGGCGGCGCGCATCTTTTCCTCCTGCAGGCTGGCCCGGCCATGGTCGCACAGGGCGGCTTTGGCTGGCAACGATTCCCGGGCCGCGGTTAAGGCACTGTTCAATTCGCCGTGCGAACCTGCCGCCACCCGCGTGGTGGAGCATGGAATGAACGAACCCGATCTTCTGGCGCGCGAACGCCGGGCGCGGCTGGCGGCGGAACGGTTG
>JAUIIC010000284.1 GCA_030431935.1 Alphaproteobacteria bacterium
CCCCGCGCGAGAAATCCGCGCGCGAACTGGCCGAACTGATGGTCGGCCAGACGCTCAGCGCGCCGACCCGCGACAAGGGCGCCGAGGGAGAGGTGGTGCTGGACATCGCCGCGCTGTCCGTCGCCTCGCCCAATCCCTTCGGCACCTCGCTGAAGAACGTCACGCTTCAGGTCCGCGCCGGAGAGGTGGTGGGCATCGGCGGCGTCGCCGGCAACGGCCAGGACGAGCTTCTCGCCGCGCTTTCGGGCGAAACCCGCGCCCCGCGCGAGGCGGTCAAGCTGCGCGGCGAGCCGGTCGGCCACCTTGGCCCGAACGCGCGCCGCCGCCTCGGGCTTCTGGCCGCGCCCGAGGAACGGCTCGGCCACGCCGCCGCCCCGGACATGAGCCTGACGGAAAACGCACTTCTGACCGGCGCGATCCGCGAGGAACTGGTCAGCGGCGGTTTCCTGAAATGGCCGGCGGCGCAAGGGTTCGCCGAAAAGATCATCGCCCGCTTCGACGTCCGCACCCCCGGCCCCGGGCAGGCGGCGCGCGCGCTGTCGGGCGGCAACCTGCAGAAATTCGTCATCGGGCGCGAGATCCTGCAGCGCCCCGACGTGCTGGTGGTGAACCAGCCCACATGGGGTGTCGATGCCGCCGCCGCCGCCGCGATCCGCCAGGCGCTTCTGGACCTTGCCGCCAAGGGCGCGGCGGTGATCGTCATCAGCCAGGACCTCGACGAGTTGATGGAGATCTGCGACCGCTTCGCCGCCCTGAACGAGGGCCGCCTGACCGCCACGCGCCCGGCCGCCGGGCTGACCGTGGACCAGATCGGCCTGATGATGGGCGGCGCCCATGACATGGAGGTCGCGCATGTGGCCGAATGACCCGCAAGGGGCCGCCCCGTGATCCGGCTGGAAAAACGCCCTAACCCGTCGCGTGCGTGGTCGCTGGCCACGCCGGTTCTGGCGGTGGTGCTCACCATGATCGCGGGCGTGATCCTCTTCGCCATGCTGGGCAAGGACCCGCTGGCCGCGATCCGCACGATCTTCTGGGACCCGCTTTTCGGCGCCTTCGCCAGCTACACCCGCGCGCAACTGCTCATCAAGGCCGGGCCGCTGATCCTGATCGCGGTGGGCCTGTCGCTGGGCTTCAAGGCCGGCATCTGGAACATCGGCGCGGAAGGCCAGTACATCATGGGCGCGATCTTCGGCGCCGCCGTGGGACTGGCCTTCTACCCCGCAGAGGGCTGGTACATCTTTCCTCTGATGGTGCTGGCCGGTGCCTTCGGCGGATGGATCTGGGCGATGATCCCCGCCGTCTTGCGGGTGCGCTTCGGCACCAATGAAATCCTCGTCTCGCTGATGCTCGTCTACGTGGCCGAAGCGATCCTGGCGAAGATGGCGACAGGCACCTTGCGCAACCCCGAGGGCATGGGCTTTCCCGGCTCCCGCAACCTGTCGCAATACCCTGCTGCCTCGAACCCGGAACTCTGGTCGGGCACCGGCATCCACTGGGGCGTGCTGGCAGCACTTTTCGCCGTGGTCTTCGCCTACATCCTCTTTGCCCGCCACATGCTGGGCTTCCAGATCCGGCTGGCGGGCTCTGCCCCTGCCGCGGCGCGCTTTTCGGGCGTGAACCCCGGGCGACTGATCCTGATCTGCCTCGGTGTCTCGGGCGTGCTGGCCGGGCTGGCCGGCATGTTCGAGGTGACGGGCCCGGCGGGCCAGATCTCGATCGACTTCAACGTGGGCTACGGGTTCACTGCGATCATCGTGGCCTTTCTTGGCCGCCTGCATCCCGTGGGCATCCTGCTGGCGGGGCTTCTGATGGCGCTGACCTATATAGGCGGCGAACTTGCGCAGCTGCAACTTGGCCTGCCCTCGGCGGCGATCCAGCTGTTCCAGGGAATGCTTCTGTTCTTCCTGCTGGCGGTGGACGTTCTGACGAACTACCGCTTCCGCGTCGGCGCGCAAAAGGTGGCCTGATGGATCTGTCCGCGATCAACCCCATCCTTCTGCTGGCCTCGGTCATGGTCAGCGCCACGCCCATCCTGCTGGCCGCCGTGGGCGAGCTGGTCGTGGAACGTGCGGGTGTGCTGAACCTTGGCGTCGAGGGCATGATGGTCACGGGCGCGGTCACCGGCTTTGTCGTGGCCGTGGCCACGGCCTCGCCGTTCCTGGGCTTCGTCGGCGCGGCGCTGGGTGGCGGCGTGCTGGCCCTCGTCTTCGCGTTCCTGACCCAGTTCCTGCTGTCCAACCAGGTGGCGACTGGACTGGCGCTGACACTGTTCGGCCTGGGCTTCGCCGCGCTTCTGGGCGAGGGCTACGTGGGCGTGCTGGCCCCGTCAACCGGCAAGCTGGCGATCCCGCTTCTGTCGGACATCCCGGTGCTTGGGCCGATCCTGTTCCGACACGATCCCATCGTCTACCTGTCGCTCTTCATCTGCCTTGTCGTCTGGCTGGTGCTGACGCGCACCCGCGCCGGGCTGATCCTGCGCGCGGTGGGCGAAAACCACGACGCCGCCCATGCGCTGGGCTATTCCGTCATCGGCGTGCGCTGCGCCGCCATCGCCTTCGGCGGCATGTGCGCGGGGCTTGGCGGGGCCTATCTCAGCCTTGTGCGGGTGCCCACCTATACCGAGGACGTGACCGCCGGCGCGGGCTGGATCGCGCTCGCCATCGTGGTCTTCGCCAGCTGGCGGCCCGGGCGTCTTGTCATCGGTGCCTATCTTTTCGGCGGACTGGGCGTTTTGCAGCTGAACCTGCAACCGGCGAACGTGCCGATCCCGGTCGAATGGCTGACCATGGCACCCTATCTTGTGACCATAATCGCGCTGGTTATTCTGTCCGCCGGCCGCAGCCGGGCAGCCGTCGGGGCACCCGGCTCGCTTGGCAAACCGTTTCACGCCTCGAGTTGAGGCATACCACCGTGCCGGGAGACGCCCGGCAGTTATCAAGGAGACTGCCAGACATGAAACGCAGAACGCTGCTCGCCACCGGGGCCACCGCCGCCGTCGCCGCCGCACTCGGTGTGCCCGCCGCGGCACAGGATGGGCCGCTGAAGGTCGGCTTCATCTACGTCGGCCCCATCGGGGATGGCGGCTGGACCTACCAGCACGACCAGGGCCGCCTTGCCGTGGAAGAGGCCTTTGGCGACAAGGTCGAGACGATCTACCAGGAAACCGTGCCCGAGGGCGCTGACGCCGAACGCGCGATCACCCAGATGGTGCTGTCGGGCGCCAAGCTGATCTTCACCACGTCCTTCGGCTACATGGACGCCACGCTCAACGTGGCCAACAAGTTCCCGGACGTGAAGTTCGAGCATGCCACCGGCTACAAGCGCGCCGACAACATGGCGACCTATGACGCGCGCTTCTACGAAGGCCGCGCGGTGATCGGCACCATCGCGGGCCGCATGACCAAGACCAACAAGATCGGCTACATCGCCTCGTTCCCGATCCCCGAGGTGATCCAGGGGATCAACTCGTCCTTCCTGCACGCCCGCAAGGTCAACCCCGACGTCGAGATGGTCGTGATCTGGGCCTACACCTGGTTCGACCCGACGAAAGAGGCCGACGCCGCCAAGGCGATGATCGAGCAGGGCGTCGACGTCATCATGCAGCACACCGACTCGACCGCGCCGCAGGCCGCCGCGAGAGAGGCGGGCAACGTCTTTACCTTCGGCCAGGCCTCGGACATGGCCGCGTTCAAGCCGACGCCGCGCATCGCCTCGATCATCGACAACTGGAACCCCTACTACATCAAGCGGGTGCAGGCGGTTCTCGACGGCACCTGGACCTCGTCGCACAGCTGGGGCGGCATGCCCGAGGGCGAAGTCGAGATCGGCGAGATCACCGACGCCGTGCCCGCCGAGGTGAAGGCCGAGGCCGAGGCGATGATCGCCGCGATCACCGCGGGCGAGTATCACCCCTTCACCGGCCCGATCATGAAGCAGGACGGCAGCGTCTTCCTCGCCGAGGGCGAGGTGGCCACCGACGAACAGCTGGTGACCATGAACTTCTACGTCGAGGGGATGACGGGCGA